>NZ_CP093302.1:600000-955000 GCF_024362765.1 Alkalihalobacillus sp. LMS6
CTCTACTGTACGTAATGAATGACCTTCTATCAGGGGATAGGTGAGCGCCTTAATCGAATGATCAGCGTACATAGTAGATACTTTTGGAATAGGTAGAGAAGAGTTGGTCCGTTGGATAGCTTGAACAAATGACCATTCTTTATGCAAGAAGTCTTCACTATCTGGTTGTTTTGGAAAGCGATAAATGGTGTCATTATTTACGGTAACGATGGTATGATCCCAGCCGGTGTCATTTACGGTAAGAACGTTAATTGTTAATGAAGGATCGATTTGCTGTAACATTTGTTTCCATTGATGTTCATTCATTGTTTGCGCTCCCAATCTTCTAAGGTAGACCATGTAATGGCAGGTAATCCTTGTGCCGAGTGCATAGAACCAACAAAAATCGCCTCATTCGTGCTGAGGTGTTCTTTAAAATGCTTTACTAATTCATATGTAGTTTCTGATATGTTAGTTGTGAGGGTAGAGCTGTCAGTGCTCATCCAAAATAATTCCCCCTCATTACTTGGAACGAGAATTTGATTTGCATGTACTCGACCAACAAACACATACTGAATCCGAATCTCTGTTTCTTTTAAACGGTGGATGATATAGGCTAACCGTAAGTCTCTAATAGATGAACGAGTCATGCCCGTTTCTTCAAAAATTTCACGATAACAAGCGGCTTCAGGGTTGTTTAGTTCGTGTTCTCCGATATGCCCACCGATAGGTAAATAAAAATTGGCAAAAAAAGCGTCTTCTTTTCTCTTCCGTAAAAACAGCAATTCCTCTTTCTCATTAACTAACAAGGCTACAGCTAATTGTCTTAGTTTCATCCTATATTCTCCTTATGCTTTAGCTTTCGACAAGATTATCAAAAACCCTTGTTAATAATCTTTATACAGATCAGTTATTGACATTGTATATATAGTGTATGTACAATATATACAAAGATAACAATTGTGAGGTAGATATGAACATTCTTTTATCGAATGCGTCGCAAGATCCAATTTATATACAGATAAAAAATCAAATAAAACAAAGCATTCTGAGAGGAGAGTTGGCTGAAGGGGATCCCCTCCCCTCTATGCGAAAGCTTGCAAAGGAACTTCAGATTAGCGTTATTACAACAAAGCGTGCGTATGAAGAACTAGAGCGTGAAGGATTTATCATCTCTTATGTAGGTAAAGGTTCGTTTGTGGCAGGGCAGAACAATGATTTAATTCAAGAGAGGCGTTTGCAGATGGTTGAACAAGGACTTGCGGAAATCGTGAAAGAAAGTAAGAGCTTAGACATTACTCTCCCTCAACTTCAAGAGTTACTGGCAATGCTCTATGAGGAGGAGGAATGATGCAAGATAGTGCAACATTCAATCAAGTGAACAAAGCATTTAAGAATTTCATGTTAAGAGACGTCTCGTTTTCTATAAGAAAAGGCTATATTACAGGTTTTATTGGTCCGAATGGAGCTGGGAAATCAACAATCATTAAGCTGCTGCTCAATGTACTTAAGCCAGATTCAGGTGAAATAAATGTCTTTGATCAGGCATATGACGATAGCAGTAAAGCGATTAAACAACGAATTGGTTTTGTCTTTTCTGATCACCATCTCTATCAACATTTAACCATTGATAAGATGAGAAAGATCATTTCCAATTTCTATGTGAAGTGGGATGATGATTTGTTTGAAGTGTATTTGAAGCAGTTCAAACTCTCTCTAAATGATAGGGTTGGTCATTTATCAAAAGGGATGGGAATGAAATTGTCGATTGCCATTGCCCTCTCCCATCATGCGGAGTTAATTGTCCTGGACGAACCAACTGCAGCACTGGACCCAATTAGCCGAAGAGATATTTTGCAGCTGCTTCAAGAGGTGATTCAAGATGAAGAAAAGGCTGTATTCTTCTCCACACACATCACGACAGATTTGGAACAGATTGCCGATTATATTCTTTTTCTTTGGGATGGTTCGATTGTCCTTGACGAAGAAAAGGATGCTATTCTTGAGCGACATGTCATTGTTAGAGGGCCAAAAGAGTTGCTAGACAAAGATATTCGTGCGTTATTTTTGCAGATTAAAGAGACATCAGTAGGGTTTGAAGCATTGACTACTCAAGCTGGACTCGTACGAAGACTGATGAGTGATGAAGTTGTGATGGAACAAGCAACGTTAGAAGACATTATGGTGTATACCGTAGGCGATTTGCAATGATCGCTTTATTGTTAAAAGAATGGCACGTAAATGTCTGGTATACCGTAATCCTATCTGGTATTGGAATCTTAGGAGGGTTGCTTTTAGGTAACGGGTCACTCCCATTAATGGTGGCGGTTTTGGTAACGTGCTTGTACGCATTGCTTTCTGTGGAATCAGACCATCATAATCAGTCAGATTTAATGATCCGAGTATTGCCTGTTTGTGCAAGAGAGGTTGTTGGGGCGAAGTATGTGGCTACCATCTTGATCGGTTTCATTACTACGATAGCCATTACGCTATTTAACCGCTTATTGCCAGGTTTCTCGTCTTTATCGTGGTTTGAATGGGGCTCTGCAGTTGGTTTAATCATGTTGTTTGTATCCATTTTTTATCCACTGATGTATCGGTTTGGTAGAAGGGTTATCACAGCGACAAGCGTTTTTGTGATAATGATCTTTCCAGCAGGTAGTGTCGTTGGTTTTTCAGTGAATGGAATCGTTCATTATGTGGTTCAAGAGGTTGGAATTTTCGTATTTGGCTCAGGAATGCTACTAGTTGTAACTTTATCGTTTGGGTTGTCCACTTACTTTTATCAAAAATATGGCGAATAGAAAGGTGTGGATTAGGTGAACGACATTCGTTTCGTTTGTAAAGCAATTGTTCTACCGCTTAGTGGGTTAGGTTTAATCTTTGCTTGTTTGTATCTATTTGAGCGGATGGATTGGATGCCTAACTGGAATGATCGTGTATTTAATACGATCAATCGTTTCATTCCTGTGAGCTTAATGTGATGGCAGCGTTTAGTACGATTGTGGTTGTCATGACAATCATTATCACTATTTTTGTTGGAATATTCGGTGAAAAGAAGGAGGAAGAAAATGAGCGCACTACTAGAAGTTCAAGCTCTTCATAAACAATTTGAAGGTACGTCATTCGGATTGAAAAATGTGTCGTTTCGCATTCAACCTGGTTCCATTGTCGGGTTTATTGGTGAGAATGGAGCAGGAAAATCAACCACAATTGGGTCTATTTTAGGAACACTACGAAATGATCAGGGAACCATTCACGTATTTGGCCAGGAAAGAGAGCATAATGAGTTAATCGTGAAAGAAAAGGTCGGGGTCGTGTTTGATCGTGTGCAGCTCCCTAGTGAATTAAATGTTATGCAGTTGGAACGGGTGTTTAATGGAATCTATCAACAATGGAGCAAGGAAACCTTTTTCAATTACATCGAGAAATTTTCCTTGCCGAGAAACAAGAAGATTCGTAGCTTTTCTCGTGGAATGTCGATGAAAGTCTCGATGGCAGTTGCTTTGTCACATAACGCAAAGCTCCTATTGCTTGATGAAGCGACCGCAGGACTTGACCCAAGTGGACGAGAGGATCTTCTACAAGTGTTGCAGGAATTTGTCAGCGATGGGGAACGATCCATTCTCATGTCTTCCCATATTACAAGCGATATTGAGAAGGTGGCAGACGAATTAATTTTTATTAAAGGTGGAGAGGTGCTGCTCGATATCAATAAAGAGACGTTTTTAACTTCTTATGGAGTCTTGTTATGTAGTGAAGAAGAAATGGCATCCATACCAAAAGAAGCGATTGTTGCGTATCGAAAAAAAGAGGGTGGCATCGAAGTGCTTGTATCAGATAAGAGCGTAGTTCCATCTACGATTAAAAAAGGAGCATCAACGATTGACGGTATGACACTCATTTTAATGAAAGGGGTAAAAGCATGAAAGGATTAATGATGAATCAGTATTATAGTGTAGAGAAATCTATTTGGGTATATGCCGCATTAAGCCTTGTTGTACCAGTTCTGCTACTCGTATTTTTTGAACGAGGAATGTTCGATCGCTTTGCGGCATTTATTCCAATTGCCTTTATGGTTTCGCCAGCTTTGGAGGTGTTGAAGCATGAAGCCAAGTCAGGTTGGAGTAAATATGTAGCGACATTGCCCGTCAGTCGACCGCGGGTAGTTCAGAGTCACTATCTATTTTTTATCCTGTTAATGGTAGTAGGTATCGTTTTCGCCGTTGTGACGTATCTTATCGCGACACAATTTTTTAATCAAGCACCAACAGACTTTTATATGGTGGGCATGCTGAATATCATTGGTATCGTCTTTACATCTGGAATTATCTCGTATCCTCTTACGTACTTGTTTGGAGCTGAAAAAAGCGATATGATCATGCTTGTGGGATTAGGAGGGGCAATTGGAATTTATTTTCTTAGTTCTATGGTTTTCTTCCGATTTATCGATGATGGTAGTATCTATCTTGGTTTGAATGCTAGCCTATTGTTCGCCCTGCTTTTCCTATTAGTCACATTTGTTCTATTTGTAATCTCCTACATCGTTTCTCTTATCATTTATAAGCGCAAAGAATTTTAACTGCAACGCATCTGTAAAGGGTGCGTTTTTTTGTGTAGAATGGGTATAGAAGGATACGAGGGAGGCGGACAGAATGAAAATTCTAATGTTTTGCGAACATTGTGGAAACCCGAAAATCTTATCAAATTATGTGTTAAAAGTTTATATTGCGACTGCGCATTATGTCTACTGTGATGCCTGTCAACATGAAAATGAAGTAACATCCAAGCTAAGACGCTACGCCTTTCAACTTAGAAGAAAACAAGGCTATTAAACGTTAAAGAGATCGTTTTTCATAATTAGTAGAGCCGATCAGGCTTTTTTTAATATACGGAATGGAGGAGTTCATATTGAGCCGAGACATCGAATTAGTGGAACTTACATATGAGGACTGGGAAGACATTCACGCCTATGCGTCTCTTTCAATTGTTAGTCGCTATCAGCCATGGGAAACGATGCGGGAAGAGGAGACAAAGGATTATTTGAACGGCATTTTAAAAAGTCAACAAGAAGAGCCTCGTACTCGTTATGCACGCGCCATTAAACAAGAAGGGAAAACCATTGGCGTGATTGAATTAAACGTTCGCAGCAAAAGTAATGGTGAAATCTCTTATATTTTACATCCAGACTACTGGAGAAAAGGGCTTGCTTCGACCGCAGCAAAACGGATGTTGAGGTTTGGCTTTGAGGAGCTGAAGCTGCATCGAATTTATGGAACGTGCGATCCAAATAACGAGGCTTCAGCAAAGCTTATGTTACGACTAGGGATGCAGCAAGAAGGAAGGTTAAGAGAAAATCTATGGGCAAAAGATCATTGGAGAGATTCGCTCCTATTTAGCATTCTAGCCCATGAGTGATTAGCGGATGAATGTGGATAACGAATTACCAGTAGACAATACGGTTGTTTATATGTGTATAAAGGATGTAGATAAGTCGGAAAACTGTGGAAAATGAATCCGTTTTCTAATGGTTATCCACAAAAAAGCAGCCTCCCTACAGCTGGGAGGCTTTCGCGTTATGTTGTTTTTGTATGGGCGAGGACGTGGGCCTGTGCGTCATAGAGTTGTTCGCGCAGTGCATCGAGGTTGCCAAACAATAGCTTCCCGTTTCGTTTTACTGCTTTTCCAGCAACGAAAACAGAATCGACATTACCGGTATGAGCAGTTTGAACAACGGCCCCGATCGGATCGGTTATGGGACTTAAATTCAAATCTCTTTTGTTAAGAAGAATTAAATCAGCTTCTTTTCCAACTTCAAGACTGCCCACTTTGTGGTCAAGTAAAAGTGCTTTTGCGCCTTCGATTGTGGAAAACTCAAGGATTTGTTGAGCGCTAATGTGCAAGTCAGGTCCAGGCATGGTGCCTTCATCAAGGAATCGTTCATTGACGCGAGCACGTTCGGCTTGTAAAGCGAATTTCATTTGTGCAAACATATCGCCTCCTGTAGAAGTCACAACATCCACACCTAATGTCGGTTTGACGCCATTTTCTAGTGCGAGACCAGTAGCTGGATACCCGTGTCCCATCATCATTTCTACTTCAGGCGTGACGGAAATACTGCCACCTTTTGCAGCAATTCGTTTCATCGCTTCGTCTGTTACACGGTTCATGTGGGTAAAGTTTAAATCTTTTCCAAGCAGGTCCGCATCATCTAGTCGCTCAATCGAATGAGCGGTTCGTCCCCATGTGCCAAAACCTAAATGCATCGTAGCAAGGATATCCATTTCTCTTGCTGTGTTAATCTCGGTAACGGCCGTATCCCAAGCGCTAAATTCAGGGCCACGAATAGCTAATCCTAATGTCAGCAGTTGATCGGTTGAAGTGAAATGCTCTGATTGAATACGCTTGGCATCTTTTGTATGGATTAACGTACTATCATTGTTCCAATATTCCCCATCACCTGGTGCCCCGTAAGCAAAAACGGCACGGATGCCCGAATCTTGAAGACCGCGAATGCTTTCCTCAGCGTGTTCAATCGAATTAATCATCGTCCAATCTAAAATGGTTGTCACTCCAGCATCTAACGCTTCTAAAGCACCGAATAAATTGCCGATGTAATCATCTTGTGGACGACGCTGTGAACCGATTCCGCCATAATAAATGGTACCTAAATACGTTTGCAGCGACCAATCAGCGCCAATATTACGAATCATTGATTCCCATGTATGTCGGTGTGTATCAATAAAGCCTGGCATAACAATCATGTCGGAAGCATCAATTACCTCCGCATCTTCTATGTCTATGCTCGACTCGATTTTGCTTATTTTTGTACCTTCTATCAAAAGATCAGCTTGGTAATGTGAAGGTTGGTTTTTCGTTATCGGTAGAATGGTGCCACCTTTTATAAGCGTTTTTTTCATAATCGTCTCCTTTTTATTTGAATGTTATTGTAGGGCTATCTGTTTTTTCATTTCAATTAACACAACAGGGTGTCCAAAAAAGTCCCCTTCGCGCTCTTTAAGCGGTTGAAAGCCTTCTTTGTAATAAAAATGAATGCTGTTGTTTCCTTTATAAACAATTAGGCGACAATATTCGGGATGATTAAATCGCTCTAATCCTCGGTATAACAGAGATTTTCCAATTCCTTTTCCTTGGCAATCTGGGTCGACATAAAGGGATTCAAGGTAAGCGTTGTGCTCTGCGCCTTTTTCACGAGATAAAAAGGCGTAGCCGACAATCACGCCGTCCTCCTCTGCAACTAAATTAATCGATAAGCGGAAGCGACGATTCATTTCTTGAGTAGAATACGCATCACGGATGACTTTCTTTTGGATATCATCTGGTATTTGGGGTGTATACGTTGCTTTCCACGTCTTTGTGGCGAGCGCGCGAATTTCATTGATATCGCGTTTGTTCATATCTCGTATGTGTATCACTGGCTTCCTCCTTCAGTGAGCAAGTTTCCATCGATATGATAAGCTTAACAAATAATGAAATGAAAGAGTAGAATACAGAATTACATAGATTCATAGAAGAATTTAATGTTAGCAGAAAGTACTTGAAATTAGCGAACGCTTTTCTCGGGCACGGCCTCAGCCATTGCGCAAAACCCGCTTCATGTCTTCAGACACGTGCTGTTCCCGTAGAAGTCGTCGCAAATTTCATTATTATAGATCTGAATGGTTGCAACTGGCTAAATTTCAGATTTCCAACTTTTGAATAAAAGCTTATAAATATGGAGAAGCTCGATCCTCTCTCTAACATCCTAATTTTCTTTTCTAAAACAAGACCATTGAGAGGGAGACAACACCTGTAACGGTGAAACAGCTAAACAGGGTCGTGTAAAGGACGGCTTGTGCATGGAGCTCTGGTTCAACATTGTATTGGAGAGCTAGGGTCGCTGTGTTCCTTGATGTTGGAAATGAGCTGGCTATGAAAAGGGATTGAGCAACAATTCCATCTAAGTCAAGTAAGAAGATAATGAGTAACGCGATTGTGGGCCCGACGAGAAGGCGTCCAATAATCGACAACGTGACGACGCGATGAAACAAGCCAAATTTTATTGTTGCCAATTGAGCACCAAGTAAGATAAGAGCGAGTGCAATAAATCCATTCGCGAGATAGTCCAATGGCGTTTCAATAAAGCTAGGTAAAGGAATGCTGAAGCTTTGAAAAAGAATTCCAAGAATTAAGGCATGAATAATCGGCATCGTTAAAAATGAGAGTATAATGGCTTTCAGCGATTTTGTAGCAGATAAAAGGTTATACAAACCGTATGAATAAGTAAGGATATTTTGGAAGACAAGCACAAAGATTTGAATCGTTACCCCAAGAGGATTCGCGCTAAAAATCATCTGACTGACAGGTAAGCCGTAGTTTCCTGAATTCATTAAAGAAATGCTGTTTTTAAAGACAACTGCTTCTCGGCCATTTAAACGAAAAATCCATGAAACGAGTTGCCCAACAATCATCATCACCACGGTGAATAAAAGTAAATAAAGCAGGATTTGTGATAGCACGATGAGATCAATGTCAACGCGATATAAGTTCAAAAAAATGGAAGCAGGCATGAAACAGACGGTTAATAAAGTCGAGAATGGCGTTAATTTAAATGAATATTTTCTTTGTAAGAACACTCCTAGAGCCATTAAAACAAGAATAGGGAAAATCACTTCTAAAAAAATCGAAATAAACATACGAGTCAGCTCCAATCATGGCTAGTCATTACATGTATTGTATCGTGTTCATGCTGATTTGAATAATCCATCTTTATAATCCTAAATGATAAGAAAAACGAATCGGTGCATGAAAGACAGATTATTCTTGACTCTTTCATGGAGGATTTTTTAAACTGAAAAAAACAGGGAGGAATAATATGTATAGCTATATGACGCACTTGCAATGTCCGAAATGTAAGCAAAGTTATGAAAAAGGAGATATTCATCATCTGTGCGAATGTGGTTCTCCATTACTTGTACAGTATGATTTAGAAAGAGTAAAACAAGAATGGACAAAAGATTCTCTAGCAGAAGAGCCGCTCTCTCTATGGCGCTACCACCCTTTATTGCCAGTTGAACAAGCAAAAGACGTTGTGACATTTGGAGAAGGAATGACGCCGTTATTACCGATGCACCAATATGGAGCGACAATCGGGTTGCCTCAACTGTTCATGAAAGATGAGGGGTTATTGCCAACTGGATCGTTTAAAGCTAGAGGGGCTGCGGTTGGGGTGTCAATGGCAAAAGCGTTAGGCATCAAAGAATTAGCGATGCCGACAAATGGGAACGCGGGAGCTGCATGGGCGCAGTATGGGGCACGAGCTGGATTGCGTGCACATGTTGTGATGCCAGAAGATGCACCGGAGATTACACGAAAAGAAGTTGCGATAAGCGGTGGGCATTTAACGTTAATTGATGGCTTGATAAGTGATGCTGGCAAAGTTGTAGCGGAAGCTATACGTACATACGGGTACTATGATGCGTCCACGTTAAAAGAACCGTATCGAATTGAAGGCAAGAAAACAATGGGATTAGAGATTTGCGAGCAACTCAATTGGACATTACCGGATGTCATACTTTATCCAACAGGTGGAGGCGTAGGTTTAATCGGTATATACAAAGCAATCCAAGAACTACGCACGATTGGTTGGGTGAAAGGTGAAATGCCAAGACTGGTTGCTGTGCAAGCAGAGGGGTGTGCGCCAATCGTAGATGCTTTTCATGAGGGACGTACTGAATCAACGTTTTTCGAGAATGCTCATACCGCTGCATTCGGCATTAATGTTCCGAAAGCGATCGGGGATTTTCTCGTTCTTGAGGCGATTTATGAAACCAACGGGTGCGCAATTGCTCTTTCAGATGAAGATATTTTACATGAACAACAAGTAGTCGCACAGCTAGAGGGCGCTTTTTTATGTCCAGAAGGGGCTGCAACATTCGCAGCGGCAAAGCAACTTGTACAAACAGGTTGGCTAAAAGAAGATGACGTGGTCATTTGTTTAAATACTGGCATGGGTGTAAAGTATCCAGAATCCGTTCAAGTTGAGTCTCCAGTTATTTCAAAGAATGGCTCTATATAAGCGATAAGATAAAACGCATGGTTGAATAGAGAATAACGATAGCATAAATGAAGAGTAGAGCGGTCGCGGCAAGAGGTACCCACTTGTTTTCCGTCGACCCTTTACTTGACCCGGTTATCCAACCTGTTGCAAAGAAACAAACAGGAATAAAAGCAAGATAAAGATGGAACAGAATCGGATAAACTTCGCCACTCCTACTCTGCGCTAAAAGGTTAAATAGAAGGACAGCAGAGCTTAATAAGACAATTAAAATCATGATTGTGTAAGACCGCCAAGTAAACATGCAATTCCTGCCCCTTCCTGTACAATTTGTAAAGGATATGCACGAAAAAGAAATGAGGTACAGGAATTGACGGAAAAAAGCTTACGCAATTTTCATTTTTTTGTTAAACACATAAATTGCAAGTGCGATAGCTACTACGGCATAAAGGATAACCCACCATAAGTGAGGAAACACATCGCTTCCATTTCCTGCTAATGCAGCTCGGCTTGCTTCTACCGCGTGAACGAACGGAAGGGCATGTGCAATGCTTTCAAACCAACCTCCAACTAAGCTAACATCAAACCAAGCCCCGCTAAACCAAGCACTTACGTTTGTGAGTAAGGCGCCACAAACACCGCCGACCTGCTTATCCGTAAAGATGCTGCCAGTCAGTAAGCCGATTCCAATGAAGAAGACCGCAATGGGAATAAGAACGAGAATTGAAAACAGGACTTCTAACGAGATGGATAATCCAAGAAAGAAAGCTGCCACATAGCAAAGACTCATTTGAATAAGGGCTAACGGAAACAGTGGTAGTGTATAGCCTGTTATAAACTGCTGAGAGGTCAAAGGCGTTGTGAAAAGACGCATTAAAAAGGAGCTTTGCCGGTCACTCGCAATAAGCATGCCGGAGAACAGAGAGGTAAAGGATAGCCCAAACATCGCAATACCCGGGGTTAGCATGTCAATTTGAAACATCTCATTCGGGATATTTGATTGAATAAGAGAGAGCATTAAAATGAGAACAAGGGGGAAGGCCAGTCCAAATAGAAGATTGACTTTGTCCCGAGTCATTTCTTTATAATTTCTTGAAGCAAATGCAAGCATCCTCATGAGCGTTTCTCCTTTTTCGTAACAATAGAAACAAACGCAGCTTCAAGGGAAGACGTCTCCATTTGTTCCTTTAACTCTGCTGGAGTCCCGGTCTTAATCAGCTGCCCTTTTGCCATAATACCAATACGATCTGCTAAAGAGTCGGCTTCTTCCATATGGTGAGTCGTCAAGATGATTGTCATTTTTTCTTTTAAGTCTCGAATGACTTCCCATAGTTCCCTCCTTGCAATCACATCAATCCCAAGTGTCGGTTCATCTAGGAATAACACCTTTGGATCAGAAATTAAGGCCATTGCGATACTGAGGCGACGTTGCATCCCGCCAGATAATTGAGCTGCCTTTTTCTTTTCTACATCTGTCAAATCAAGTTGTGATAGGACATCTGTGCTTTTCTTTTCGGCCTCTTTTTTGGAGATTCCATAAATCTGAGCCATTAAAAACACGTTTTCGCGTACTGTTAAGTTAGGGGCGATCGCCGTTTCTTGCGGCGACACACCAATGAGCTGCTTAATAGGGCGTGCTTCTTTTTTAATGGAATAGTCATAGACCGTTGCTTCCCCACTCGATGGTTTTAGTATGCTAGTTAGCATTTTAATGACGGTTGTTTTTCCTGCACCGTTTAACCCTAGAAGTGCATAGAGCTCACCTCGACGGCAATCTCATTTTGAAACTGTTTCTTTAAATTTGTTGTCTCAATGACATTCATTCGTCTTCAAAATCCTCCTCTTGGGCTGCAAAAATTCCATTAGCAAATTGTAAGAAGTGCTCATTTTTTACTAGTGCAATTCCTTGTTCTTCGTCACCAAGGATCATTAATTTATCACCCGTTTTTAAGTTGAAAATATCTCGTGCTTGCTGAGGAAGTACGATTTGCCCTCGTTCGCCGACAGTGGCGACCCCGAAAATGTGCTTGCCTTTGGGTCCAATGCCGTACTGTTTCTCTTCTTTAGAGACAAGGTCGTCAATTCGAACATCAAAGAGGTTGGCAAGTGCCATCGTATAAGTAAGGTCTGGAACCGTTTCCCCAGCTTCCCATTTAGCGATTGCTTGTCTAGAAACTTGAAGCTTTTCAGCCACGTATTCTTGGGTGAATTTATTCATTTTTCTTAGCGTCCTTAAATTTTCATGTATCATAGATCATCCTCCTAAAGGTTATTATATAGCGCTTTTTTTGTTTTTCTACCATTGAGACATAACGAAAAATGGAAGCCTTCGTTAACATCATTGCCGCTCAACGTGATGATATACAAGTACGAGAAAAAACCGTGCTATACTGTCAGCAAGGAGGGGATAACATGGTTGGTAGGTGTGTTGTATACCGGAAATTTGGTGATCCTCAATCTGTGTTAACGGTTGAAAAAAGAAACATCGCTCCACTTTCAGAAGAAGATGTCCTTATCCGGATGAACCTAATGCCCATTAACCCATCTGATTTGATTCCGATTCGTGGTGCGTACGCTCATCGGACTACATTACCAGCTGTTCCTGGTTATGAAGGGGTTGGCGTCATTGAAGAGGTAGGAGCAAATGGATTAAAAGCTTACATAGGAAAGCGTGTGTTGCCGCTAAGAGCCGAGGAAACGTGGCAGGATTACGTAAAAATGAAAAAGGAGCGGTTAATCTTTGTGCCCGACCAGATTGATGATGATACCGCCGCTCAAATGTATATTAATCCACTTACGGCTTGGGTTGTCTGTAAAGAAAAGTTGTGTTTACAACAGGAGGATGTTGTGATCATCAATGCGGCAGGATCGGCGCTAGGGAAAATCTTTGCCCAATTGTCTATACAAATAGGGTTTACGTTAATTGCTGTTGTCAGAAGAGAAGAATCAAAAAAAGCATTGCAGGAATTAGGAGCTACATTCGTCATAGATGAAAACGAAGAATCGTTCGTTGATCAGGTTATGGCAATCACAGCAGGTAAGGGTGCGGATGTGGCGATTGATTCGATTGGAGGAGAAAAAGGAGATCGACTTGCAGGATGTGTACGAACGCAAGGGAAGTTCTTAGCAATTGGGCTATTGTCTGGAAAGCAAGTCGATTGGGCTCATCACTCTAAACGGTTACAGACAGGAATGTTTCATCTACGTCATTGGAATCAACAAGTATCACTCAGTCACTGGCATCGTGTGTACAACGAGTTGCTTTCTATCGTAGCGAATCAACGCCTAATCTTACCAAATCTTGGCGATCGCTATTCGTTATCCGATGTCAACCAAGCGGTCAAACAAGCTGAGCCATTTACGAGCCGTTATGGAAAAGTCGTCTTATGTGCTTCTACGATCTAGAACGAAAAAAATTAATAAAGAATAAATAAAGGATAAGAATCGGAACTGAAACGACAAGACTGACAAACAGCAAACTTTGTAAATGTGGGTAACCAATAAAGAGATACGTTGCTACTGACAAAATGATCAATAAAGTAAGCATTAGCACAATTCCTTTTGTTATCCCTCTAAAAAAAGCATGGAATCCAGACATCGTAACCCTCCATTTCATTAAGTGTTCTATCTATTGTACGCACTCTCAAAGAAAGGATCAACCGCCATCCGATATTTATCTAGGTCGATTGACACCTTTTGTCAGAATGATGATTCATTTGGGTAATGAAGTGGTACGTATAGATATTCACTAAAGATAAAAATGAGGGAGATCGATGAAAGATTTATTAAAGCAAGCACTATATGGGCAAAACGCACATGTCTCCACAGAAACGATTTTTGATGGAATCTCTATGAAACAAGCGAGTAATGCCAATTTTAATGAACATTCTATCTAGCAATTGCTTAAACATATAACGTATTGGCAACAATTTTTGCTTCGACAGTATCAAGATGATGACATGCCTGTGCCAACTCACTCATCTGATACC
The DNA here is from genome assembly GCF_024362765.1 of Alkalihalobacillus sp. LMS6. Classification (NCBI taxonomy): domain Bacteria; kingdom Bacillati; phylum Bacillota; class Bacilli; order Caryophanales; family Bacillaceae; genus Alkalihalobacillus; species Alkalihalobacillus sp. LMS6. The sequence goes on from NZ_CP093302.1 coordinate 614,026, forward strand.
TGGCCAAAAGAGAGAGTTCCAGAAAGCGAGACACACTGGAAAAACGCAGTTATGACATACAAGAATGGTTTAATAGAATTAGAAACATTTATTGACGATTTTGACGACAATGCAGATGTATCTGACATTTTTTCCGTTATTCTTCATACGAGCTATCACGCCGGTCAAGTTGTATTAATTAGGAAGTACTTAAGCAGTTGGCCTCCTCCATCTGGTGGAGATTCCTGGTAAGGGTGTATAAAATATAGATTTGGAGGTCGATGTAATGTTTGATGCGCATGTACATAACATTGATAACCGTTTTCCGATTTACGAAAACAATGGGTATACGCCCGATTCCTATACAGTTCAAGACTATACACGTGCAATTAAATCGTTAGGAATAAAAGGTGGTGCAATTGTATCTGGTTCCTTTCAACAATACGATCAGACGTATTTAATCGATGCGTTAGGTCAGTTGGGAGAAGGCTTTGTAGGTGTAACGCAGCTGCCAGCATCTACGACGGATGAGGAGGTCTTGTCCCTTCATAAAAAAGGTGTGCGCGCGATTCGGTTTAATGTGAATCGCGGAGGTTCAGAAGATATATCTCATTTGAAGGCTTTCTCAAATCGTGTTTATAACCTTGTCGGTTGGCATACTGAATTATACATTCATTCACGCCAGCTAAAACAATACTTGCCTATTATCGAGGCATTGCCTGCTGTGTCGATTGATCATTTAGGTTTGGGGAAAGAGGGCATGAAAGAGCTGTATCACTTGGCGGAAAAAGGCGTTCGTGTGAAGGCTACAGGTTTTGGTCGGCTTGATTTTGATCCTAAACCCGTTATCAGACGTCTCTATGAGATTCACCCAGACATTCTTCTTTTTGGCACAGATCTTCCGTCAACTAGAGCCCCGAGACCATTTAAAAAAGAGGATCTCACAATCATTAAGGAAAGCCTCGTTCACCCTGAAGCGATTGAACGAGTATTAGAAAAAAATGCGCAAGCTTGGTATATCGACCGATTTCACTAAAGATTTGCATTTCATTTGTTCATAGAATGCCTTGTCCGACGATAGACTAGTCGTAGAGGGGGGATATGAATGATGAATCTTGCTCGTGGTGGTCGTTATGCAGTCGGTATCATCCTACTATTAACAGTGGGGCTAGTCTTGACAAACGTTGTTTTAGAACCATTGTATATCTGGTTTAATGTATCGTTGGAGCGGAATGTATGGATTCAATGGTGGAGCGTGACGTACATACTGTTTGTGATTTACTGTTTATTTGAGGCGAGCTTTTTAAGTAGGTGGAAAGATTATTCTGTGAGGCGTTTGACTTCGATTTGGTTCTGGCTCTTGTTTTTCATCAGCTTCATTCTTCTTCTCGTGCCGATTGCACTTGGCTATAGCCCTTATTAACCTTACAAGTGTAACAGAAGGAATTTATTTCCTTAAATACCCAATTGGGTGTTAGGATAGTAGAGTAGGAGGTGACGTGTTGAATGTTCAAATCCCATTAGGTGGACTGATTGAAACATTAAGTAGCTTGTTGGCTTTTGCTCTTTTTATTGGCTTTTTCATAATCTTATACCGTAAAAACAAGGACAACGTGTCTTGGTGGAAAGCGCTCATTGTTACTTTTGTCGGCATGTTGACGGTTGATTTCCCTTTGTTTATTTTTAATCAGGAAATGGCTTTTCCGCTCATACCACTAGGTGTTGGAATTATATGTTTACTCGCACCACGAAGAGATCAAGCATGGCTGCGCTATCGTCCTTTTGCATGGACAGGTTTTTTCTCGGGCTTCTTGTTCGTAGGGTTCTCGTTGATTGGAACGGTTGTTCAATATTTTGTGTATCCAGTAGACGAAATTTCCACCTACATAACGAACCCAACTGATATAGAGCTAACGGTCACACACTTTCAAGGAGATGAGGTTGAACTTAATCTGAGTGAAGCGGATCTAGATGGATATGAAAGATATTCGATAGGTGAGGCTGAATTTTTTGATCAAATCATGACTGGTGGTAGACAGCAAGGTGAGCATCAAGAAGATTTTCCGTATGTTCTTCAAGGCGCACAATCTAAATGGGGAAGTGGATTGAATCCGCTTATTTTCGTAGAAAAAGATGGATATGGTCTTCTTGTCGATCTAGGAGATGAGCAATTTTATTTTAGTGGTTCAGAATCTCTTTTTAATGGAGGTGAAGCACCATGACGCGAAAAAAGAAATGGTCGATCGGTTTAGTGGCAGGCATTGTTGCACTTAGCGCAACGCTTTATTTTATGTTCAACCAGCCGCCAGATTTTGATTCATTTCCTGCTGATGAGGAACTTAGGGAAGCGCTGGCTCAAGAATTAATTGGGGTGCCTGAAGAGGACATTGTGATACAAGGGAATGAATACATTGCGGATACGAATCGGCTGATTCCTTATTATTATGAAAATCAGTATGGATTTGCAATCTGGGAATGGTCAAATGATGCGTGGGAACAAGTTGTTGTGACCCTCGATGATGGCCCTGGTATTTGGTTAACAGAAGAAAATGATCCCTATTCCTATCAATTAATTTGGAACGAAAACCCTGACATAGGATTAACCGAGTTAGAAATTTTCACTTTGGAAGATCGAGGGTACTACACGAATAGCATGGATGTATATTTTTATTATCCACAAATTCAAATGCCGCATACGATTTCACTAGATTTTGATCAACAAAGCTATGGGATGGAGCCGTTTCCTAATGAATGGGCAGCGTTTCATAAACAAGTGCAAGACTTAGACTATAAAACTGAAAATCAAGCAATTTTGCAATCAGGTCGAACTTATGGAGACGAGCTGTTTTATGCTTGGCGCTTCTATGACGAACATGGCGAAGTCGAATGGGAGATTGGTGATCATCATCATACAAGTTCAGTTACACCACAATTTGAACGAATGCAACATTACGAAGAAGGGCTTGTGAGGGAGTAGATAGGTTAAAATAAGAAAGAGAGTTGGACATATGACGATCGTTTATTTTGTAGTCGCTATAGTTGTTTTTTTCTTGCTATTGTTTATTGTCGTGGAAAAAGCCGTCCAACGTGGCATTGACGCATCACAATTAAAAGAAAAAGTTGATAAACTTGTTGAAAAGAAAGAGGAAGATTGAAGAGCGTACGCCATGACGCTCTTTTTTTATTGGGATCTTTCGCGCAAAAAAACGAAGAGCTGATATAAGATAAAACATACACTAATAAGTAGAAAGAATGCAGTTAAGAAATTGAATTCTATGGTTTGATAAGGCGTGAAGTGGGCGTTAAACCAAGCGTTTGGAAAAAAGAATATCGTCGCCTCGCTTGCATAGTGGTTAAGACTCACTGAAGACTGATCAATAATAAAGAAGATCACTTGACTTACTGCAAGTGAAAGCAGGATAAAGAGCGTTTGAAAAACGGCTTTTCGTTGCTTCATGCTCATCTTCTTCTACTCCTTTCTGTTATGAAAAGTGTATGAGACCACCTATTTTTTGTAAAGAACATTCAGACAAAATCGATGGTCTTTCTATTTTATTCAATAATGAATAAAACCAACACTGTTCTTTGGTAGAAAAGAGAAGAAACATGAGTGAAAATCAAAAATGAGGACGATCTTATTTTCACCATCGCCTAGACATGTGCATAGGGTTAATGACTGCACAAAAAGTGGATAGGTGGGACTTGATTTTGAAAAACATACTTCTATTTGTGGATTTGGGGATTGATGACGCGTTTACGCTCATTTATTTATTGAAAAAAAGGAATGTCAATCTTATTGGTGTGGTAGCTGGGTACGGAAACATAAGTAGAAACAAATCGTATCGGAATGTGAAGTACATTTTAGAATTAGCTGGCAGGGAAGACATTCCGGTTATTAGTGGTTCTACGAAGCCTTTGGACGGGAGTGAACCGGAATTCTATCCGGAGATTCATGGAGAAGAAGGGTTAGGTCCTTTTCGACCGCCAGTTAGTAGCGATGTCTTTCAAGATGTAAGTAATTTTAGTCTAATGTTTGATCTTATCCAGGAATATGCGAACGATGTAACTATCGTTGCGACTGGACGTTTCACGGCATTGGCAATGGCTTGGGAGTTAAATCCAGCAATTATGAGCAACGTTTCTAAAACGGTCATAATGGGCGGTGCGTTTCTCGTACCAGGAAATGTAACGGAGAATGCCGAGGCCAATTTTCACGGCGATCCCATTGCAGCAAATGTGTTAGCTGCACGGGTTCCGAACTTAACGATTCTTCCACTTAATGCGACACTTGATAGTTACATTACTCCAGAACAAATAAATCAACTTGATGAAGCTCAAAAAGATGAAGTCGGGAAACTTTTAAAACCGCTGTTTGAGTATTATTATGTGTTTTATCAAACGACAAATCCCCAACTACCAGGGACACCCATTCACGATCTCGTTGCGGCGATGGTTGCGCTAGATGTGCCTGTTGTTACAACGTATGAGGAACGCATTGTTCGAGTATCTTATCACGATCCCATAACGTACGGCTTAAGTACAGCTGATTTTCGAGCTGTACCTACTCAATGTGGTGAGGATGCATCTTGTAGTCGAATCGGAATAGTCCTCGATCGAGATGTTTACGTTAAGGAGCTGCTTTCCGTTTATGCATTGCCGGTTGAAAACAGAGAACACGAGCCAAAGAAAGGCGACACTCCGCATCGTGATCAAGAGCAGATGTTCAGAAGAAAACGCTCTTGGATTTAAAAATCGTTCGGTTGGGCTTTTGGAATCATGACAAATGATGTTGAATGAATATTGGACGTGCGACTTTCCATTCTTGCTAGGAGTTCATTTCGTAAAAGTGAAACGAAATCTTCAGATAATGATTGGGATAGAGCTTGTTCATAAGCTTCTAATAGGCAAAGATTTGGTAAACGTTGTAACGACATATAGGCACTCCTTATCGACTATAATTCCTATAATCTTTTAAATTCTAGAACCATCATACAAAACCCTACACAAAATGTCTTTTTTTCTATAAAATTTGTAGAAAAGGAAGAAGTCACGGGTATGTGGAGGGAAGAAAAGATGGCTGAACCGTTAAAAGACATGTATAACCAAGAAGTGATTCAAACTCTTGCGGAAAAAATTAAGTCTGTTGATCATCAATTCAACGATACCTTGTTCATTCAAACCATTTTTGCAGGAGAATGGAAAGAGCTTGCATTAAAACAACGGATGCGAAAAATAACGCTTGCGCTCGGTCAAACGTTGCCAAACGATTATCTGAGCGCACTTCATATCTTACTGACGCTAGGAAATGATGCGCAAAAAGGTTTATTTGTTCTATTTCCTGATTTTGTTGAAGTGTATGGTCAAGACCACTGGGAAGAATCAGTTGCCGCGCTTGCCTATTTTACAAAAGGTTCCACTAGTGAGTTTGCGGTACGTCCTTTTTTAAAGAAAGATCCTGAGCGGATGATGAGACAAATGCATGATTGGGCACGAGATGAGGACGAGCATGTGCGTCGTTTAGCAAGTGAGGGGTGTCGTCCTAGACTGCCGTGGGGGGAAGCGTTATCGGAATTTAAGAAAAACCCAGATCCGGTACTTGATCTACTCGAACTATTAAAGCGGGACCCTTCAAAATATGTACGAAAAAGTGTAGCAAATAATTTAAACGATCTTTCAAAAGATCACCCTTATAAGGTTTTACAGATCGCTAAAGAATGGCAAGGTCACCATGACGATACAGATTGGATCATTCGACATGGTTGTAGAGGTTTGTTAAAACTTGAATTGCCTGAGGCGTATGCATTATTTGGGTATGTAAATCTTAAAGAAACTCCTCAAGCCATTACTGATGCCAACATAAAGAGTTCGGCTACTTCCATTCGAATGGGAGATTCTGTTGATTTACACTGGACTGTCAAAGTAGAGGAACCTACTGGTGAGCGAATCCGGTTTGAATATGCGATCGATTTTGTAAAAGCAAATGGGAAAACGTCACGTAAGAAATTTTTACTAATTGATCGGAAGTTTTTTCAAAAAGAAACCTTGCAACGAATACGGACACATTGCTTTGCAAATCTATCAACCCGCAAGCATTATGCTGGTTTACACACTGTCACGTTGCTTGCGAACGGCGTAGAACTGGCAAGTACGGCAATTGAATTATCATAGGTCTTAACGTTTTTCCAACAAAATTCTTTAATAATAGGCGAATACTCCTGTTTTTCTTATTTTCATGAAATTGATTTTCATTTTCAAGCCGTTTGTACTATAGTGAGAGAATAAGGTAAAAGGAGGGTATTCGCATTCATTCTTCAGAGGTGTTGCAGCGGCTTGTTGAGCAGTTCGAAGACAGTCTCCACCGAGCACTTTCAGACGAAGAGCGTGCTTTTTTAGAGACTGTTGTGTTGAAAATTGACGATAAGGAGACATTGATTCCTTAAATTTTTTGCTATTATATGAAAGAATACCTTATATAAATAAAAAATAATTAGACCGTTTTAACTATAGAGTTGAAGAAGCGTACCTCTTTTATGAAAAAAGAGGGCGTTTTTTTTCTGCAATTGGAGTATGACACTTGTCATGGTTTCGCAGTGACAATTGTGTCTTACACTCTCTTTAACAGTCCGCTACACTAAAGATAACGTCACATTTGGGGTGGGGACAATATGAGTCAAGAAAAGCAACGCGCACTGAAAAAGAGTGTCGCACCATATGCAAAGTCGAATACAAAAATTGGGGTTCTTCAACTAATAAACACGCTATTGCCGTTCTTTCTAGCATGGTTTTTAGCGTATCAAAGCATCACTCTTTCAATCTGGTTAAGTTTACTTTTTTCTGTTATTGCGGCTGGATTAGTCGTACGAATTTTTATTATTTTTCACGACTGTACTCACGGTAGTTTTTTTCAAAATCCAAAATGGAACCGTATAGTTGGGAATATAACCGGCGTGCTTACGCATTTCCCGTTTGAAAAATGGAAGCACAGTCACTCGATTCACCACGCAACGAGCGGGAATTTAGATAAACGAGGTACGGGCGATATTTGGGTCATGACCGTTGAGGAATATCGAACAGCAACAAAAATGGATCGACTCAAATACCGATTATATCGAAATCCGTTTATTTTGTTCGGTTTAGGGCCACTTTACTTGTTTTTAATTGAAAATCGGATCAATAAAAAAGATGCGAAACGCAAAGAAAAAGTGAATACCATTCTAACAAATGCGAGTATCGCGCTGATTTACGCAGGTATGATGATGCTCGTTGGATGGGAAGCCTTTTTAATTGTTCAAATTCCTATTATGTACCTATCTGGTGCGGCAGGGATTTGGTTATTCTATGTACAGCACCAATTTGAAGATTCCTACTTTGAAAACGATAATGAATGGGATTTCGTGAAAGCTGCGGTTGACGGCAGCTCTTATTATAAACTTCCAAAAGTGATACAATGGATAACAGGGAATATTGGTTATCATCATGTACATCATTTGAGTCCAAAAGTACCGAATTACAATTTGGAAAAAACCCATGAGAATGTTAAGCCTTTACAGACTGCCACAACGATTACGTTGAAAAAGAGTCTTGAATCAATTCGTTTTCGATTATATGATGAAAAAAATCAAACGTTTATTAGTTTTAAAGAGATGAAGATTGCGGATCGTCTTCAAGGACCTTCTCGTGTGTCTCATACGAAAACAGGATGAATGAGAAACAAAAGCGCTACGGACGGACGCTTCAATCAGTAATGCTTCAGCTCTCCGCTGTTGCACATGCTGAAGAAGTGTCCCCATTGCGCTTTTTTGCTATAGACAGATCATGACGTTAACAAAAAGGAGCTAGTCCGTTGTATCATTGGTTTCATATATTTCCTAAAAACACAGGGTTAAGTTTATTCGCTTGGATTGCTTTTTGTATCTTGCCGTTTTACTTTATTATTCGCTCCGCAACGATATATGAAATTATTATTGGTGTGGCGATGATTGTCTTGTTTTTTGCGACGTATCGCTTATCTTTTATAAAAAAAGGCTGGACGGTTTATGTAGCATTAAGTATTGAGATGCTTATTAGCATTGGGATGACCATCTATTTTGGCTATGTGTATTTTGCGTTGTTTATTGCGTTTTTCATTGGAAACGTAAAAAGTCGATCAGGGTTTATTAGTTTGTATGTTGTGCATTTATCGACAACGATTATTGCGTTTACAGTTGGTTTTTTACTTGAACCGGATGTCTATTCAGCTCAACTCCCATTTAATGTACTAGGCATACTAGGTGTGATTTTGTTACCTTTTACGATCTATAATCGTATTCGAAGAGAAGAGTTAGAAAGTCAGCTTAGTGACGCTAATGAACGAATCTCTCAGTTAATGGTAGTAGAAGAAAGACAGCGGATTGCGCGGGATTTACATGATACACTTGGACAAAAACTATCATTAATAGGGATGAAAAGTGATCTTGCTAAAAAGTTATTAAAAGTAAACCCCGATTTAGCAGAACAAGAACTGGGCGATATTAACCAGACATCAAGAACCGCTTTACGAGAAGTTCGTGATATTGTTTCAAATATGCGTACAGCACGTCTAGAAGAAGAGATGGTTCAAGTCGAAGTGTTATTAGAATCAAGTGAAATTACGTGCAACATCGAAGGGCGAGAATCGTTTAAACATTTGCCGCTCCTAATAGAAGATGTGTTTTGCATGTGCTTAAGAGAATCGGTCACGAATGTTGTCAAACATAGCCAGTCAACGCAATGTACAATCACATTAGAAAATCTTCCGAATGAATGGCGATTGAATGTAGTAGATGACGGTGTTGGCATGGTCGGAAAAGAACCAACCACACATAATAGTGGATTAATTGGGATGAAAGAACGATTGGAGTTTGTTAACGGTAAACTAGAGATCCAGTCAAATAAGGGAACACAGTTAACGATCCGTATTCCAAGAATTATCTATCAAAAAGAAGGGGGACAGCTATGATTCGCATTGTACTGGCAGAAGACCAAGGAATGCTGTTAGGGGCACTAGCGTCATTACTAGAGCTAGAAGGAGATATGACGGTTGTCGGTAAAGCCACAACCGGTGTTGAAGCCGTGGCACTTGTAAAAGAAAAGAAGCCTGACATTTGTATCATGGATATCGAGATGCCGTTAATGACGGGAATTGAGGCCGCAGAAGCATTAAAAGAAGAAGCCTGTAAGATTATTATTCTCACAACCTTTGCGCGCACGGGGTATTTTAACTTTGCACGTGCAGCAGGAGTAAGCGGCTACTTATTAAAAGATAGTCCTAGTGACGAACTAGCAAGAGCCATTCGAACCATTATGAGCGGGCGCAAGGTGTATGCGCCAGAATTAATGGATATGATGAGTAGCAATGATAATCCGCTAACAGAGCGGGAAGGTCAAGTCATCCAGCTCATTTCCGAAGGGAAAAGCACAAAAGAAGTCGCCGATCATTTAAAAATAAAAACAGGCACCGTTCGAAATTATGTTTCCGTTATTTATGAAAAACTTCATGTCACCAACCGAATTGAAGCCATTTCATTGATAGAAGAGAAGGGCTGGTTTAAGTAAGCTTCCTGTAAAAGGAGGCTTTTTGTCATGCGAGATGATACCATATGAAAGAAACGTATGTGTGGTTAGGGTGCAGAACAATCATTCTTTGTAAGGAGGCATAAAAATGAATTCACTCGTCCCGGAATTATCGGTTAAAGACCTAAATCGAAGTCTTGAATTTTACATCGGTCTGTTACAGTTTAACCTTGACTATCAACGTGTAGAAGATAAATTCGCCATGATCTCTATAGACGACTGCCAGATTATGATTGAAGAAATGAATGGACATTGGCAGACAGGTGAACTGATTTATCCGTTTGGAAGAGGTGTGAATTTCCAAATGATTGTAAAAAATAATCGTGTAATTTATGAACGATTAGTGATGAAGAACGTTCCAATCATGGTCGATATGAAGGAAAATTGGTATCGTGCAAATACCACATTAGTCGGTCAGAAAGAGTTTCTCGTCGCCGATCCTGATGGCTATTTACTACGCTTCGTTGAGCGATTAGGAGAAAGAGAGCTTGTGTCCGGAAAAAAATGATGGGCAATAAGAGGCAGCTTTAGCAAGTTGAATGAATGGAGGTGACGACATGAAAAACATACTTTTAATCATAGTAGGCTCAATTGTCATCGCACTGAGTATATCTTTTTTAGGAATGCCAAATAACATTGCGGATGGCGGCCTTATTGGGATTGCGCTTCTTCTTTATCATGCTTACTCGTTTTCACCAGCTATTGTAAATTTTCTCGGTTTCATTATTATTGTTCTTATAAGCCTTAGGTACCTTTCCAAATCCGTTCTACTAAAAAGCTCATTAACAGTGGTACTACTATCGTTTTTTACATTTTTGACTGAACCTTACGGGCAAGCGCTAGCTGATCCGCTAATAGGTGCGATATTCTATGGCTTTTTTATGGGAATCGGATTTGCTTTAATCTTATTTGCTGGTAGTTCAATCGGTGGGGGTTCCACGATTGCACTTGTTTTAAATAAGAAATTCGGTTGGAACGTTGTTCTGTTTACTTTTATTTCTGATGTTGTCGTTGTGCTATCAGGAATATTCATTATTGGTGTACTAAACACGTTGTATACAATTATTGGCTTATTTATTGGGAAATTAACGACCGATTATATTATCGGTGGTGTTGATTCTAAAAAGGCATTTAACATTATTTCTCCAAAGAGTAGTGAAATTGCTAAAAGAGTTACAGAAGAGCTTGCTTCGAGCGCGACATATATCAAAGGGTCGGGAGTCTATTCAAATAGTGAGCACAGCATTCTTTATATCATTGTAAAAAATTATAACGTGGTGAAATTAAGAAAAATTGTAAGTGAAGTAGATAGTGACGCTTTCGTAGTTGTTAACAATGTAAAAGATGTTTCTGGTGGTACATTTTTTGTTGACAAAGATGACAAACATCAGGGTGATACAGAAACTATGATCGAGCATAATGAGGAGATAAAAGCATCTGAAACGACTACTTAAATAAAAAAGGAAGCTCTATTAAATTAAAAAAATTTCGATTAACCTGTCAAAAAGAAAGTAGGTTTTCTCAATTAAAAAAGCAGATGCAACGACAAAGCAAAAACTCTTGCCTATGTTCGAAGGTATGGCTGACACCGTCATTCTCTCCTGTTTACAAGGGCATATGGGAGACGCATGGGTGAACAATCAGGAAAGCCCCACAGCTGCTCAAGTAAAAGTAGGGATGTTTTCTTACTTTGCAGGAGATGCTAATGCAAAAGAGGCGGAGACACTGTTACATCATCTTCCTGAAGATGCACTGGTTATCGTTCATACAGATGAATGGAAAAAGCGAATTGAAACTATCTATAAAGGGAAATTTAACAAGTTTGAACGCCATCGCTTTAAACAGGACAACGCGCTGTTAGACGTTACGTACCTCAAAGGGTTTTTAACGACTCTACCTGGAGAGTATGAACTAAAACGAATCGATTCAGCGATCGCACAGAAACCTTCTTTACAAGAAATCTCAAAGTATTTTACCTGCAATTTCAATTCAATAGATGATTTTTTAGATAGAGGCATTGGGTTTGCGATTCTCCACGACGGAAAAGTGGTCTGCGGTGCTACGTCATTCAGCATTTATGATGAGGGGATTGAAGTAGAAGTCGGGACGCACGAAGACCATCGTAAAAAAGGTCTGGCAACGATTGCCTCGGCAGCCTTACTAGTAGATTGTCTGGAACATGGGAAGTATCCAAGCTGGGATGCAGCAAATGAAGAATCCGTTAAGCTTGCTAAACGACTTGGCTATGTCAATGAAGAACCATACGAGACGTATTCTATTAACAATCGGTAGAATAATTGTAAGAGTGCATAAAACGATTTTAGGCTACTAAAGTTGTCTGACAAGACGCTTTATTAGCCTTTTTTGTCATGCAATCCTAAGAGGATTCATTCTTACCTTGCTTTTTTTCGAGATAGACCCAAAGATAAAAGATAGCCCAAAAACAGCTAATAATGATTAACGGTACAATGAGGTTATCAGTAAGATAGAGAATAGAGACACCTAACAATAAAGTTGGAACGATTAGGATAAAATACTTTTTCCAATGACCTGCCAATTTGATCACCTCTTACGTTTAATTCGTACAAACTCTTTACCACAACGTACAATTTCTAACATGAATGCTCTTTCTAAGAGTAAGATTGAGTATATTTTATGATAAAATAAACAAAGGGAAATTTCTGAAAATATAGTCCGTATGTGCAAGGGGTGTTGATAGATGAAGCTAAAGGGACTAACAATAAACGATCATGAAGATGTTTTACAGTTATTTGGTGACGAAAAAAATCATTATCTTTTCATCATTGATGGTATGATTCGCCACGAATACAAAGGAAACTTTACCGTTTATGGTGAGTATGAAGACAATCAATTAGTATCGTTATTACTGAATAACTATAATAATATCACTTATTTTGCAAATACGGATAGAGATATTGGGATTTTTGAACCCTTGCTAAAAAGGTTCTCTTATTCAAAGTTAAGTGGACCAAAGAAGTTTATGGGAAAATTTTTGCCATACGTTCATGCGAAAGAAACGACACTCTCTTATTTAGGAGTCGTAAAAGAGATTTTAACGAAAGAAAAAAGAAGCAATCAAGTGAAAGCCATTCAAACCGTAGAGGAAATAAACAAACACTATGATTTATTCTCATCTGCCAATGAATATAACGAGACGTTGCTTGTTGATCGAGATACCTATATTCAAAGTGAATTAGAAAAATTGAACAATGGAAATGGGAGAACGCTTTATTTAGAAATGGATGGAAGAATGGTTGCGTCTTGCTCAACTGTTGCAGAAGATGATCAGAGTGCCATTGTCGTGGGTGTATTAACAAGTGTTGATTATAGAAAAAGGGGACTTGGAACAGACGTATTATGTGCGTTATTTTCAGCATTGTTGCGTGAAGGAAAGTATCCCTACTTGTTTTACAATAATCCTGCTGCAAAAAGTGTGTATGAAAAGATCGGGATGACTGGAGTCTGCGAATGGCAAGTGATTATTGTGTGAGTCTGAACGGCAATAAAATTAGTGAGGAGTGTTGCTTATGAATTATTTCATAGGGATTGTCCCTCCTGAAATTTACAAACAGAGAATCGTACGGTTTCAACAACAGTGGAGAAATAATAAGCTACCAAACATTGTAGAGCCACATATCACGTTAAAAGCTCAAGGTGGATTATTATTAGATTTACGTTGGCTTGAAAAAGTTGCGGACTGTTGCAAAGACATAGAAACGTTCCAACTTACATTAGACAAAGCAGATTTCTTTGGAGACGACGTCTTATTTTTACATGTGAAATCCGAGGAGATCCTTCAATTGCACAAAAAGATTGTCCATGCTGTTGCACCTACTGATCAATTAATTGAACAATATATGGAATTAGAAAAATATGTCCCTCATTTAACATTAGGCCAATCACATTGGGGGCTATCACGTGATGAATTAAAAGAGATGTACGGTTCAATTAATAAGAATTTAGAGCTGTTCCAACCTTTTAGTGTAGATTATTTAAGAATTTATCGTGAAACAGAGGCAAATCATTATACAACATATCGAGATCTCTATTTAAAAAATGCTAGTCCATAAAACAGAGTGAAAAGTGGTGATTTTTGTATAAACAAGGGCTAATGCACCATCAGCCCTCACTACAATTTTATAAATGTACGGTAAGTTGTTCCGCTGCTTCAAGAATTTCAAAAGCACCGTCTGATTTGTTCGAGCAAACAACAATGGTTAAATCTTCTTTTGGATAATAGACAGATCGGTAGTTGACACCAGGATCATAACCCATTTGAATGTATTTTATCATACCTGATTCATTTGATTGCTGAAAGCCACCATAAGCATAATAAAGATCGTCGTCAACAGGGACGTGAGGCGTCATCAATGTGCGTACCATATCACCCGATAAAAGCTTTTCATTCATTAATGCTTTCCAGAATCGTCCAATATCGGGGGCTGTAACGTAAGCACCACCGTCAGGGCCGCCTGTGGCAGGTAGTGAAAAGATATTTGTTTTCCATGTACCATCTGGTTTTTTAATGTAACCGATGGAGACATTAGCTGGTAACGCATCGGCTGAAAAATATCCTGACTCGCTCATACCGGCCGGTTTAAAGATTTTTTCTTCAACGTAATCCACAAATTTCATTCCGCTAACCTCTTCAATCACAAGCCCAAGAAGGATATAACCGGAATTATTGTATGTAAACGGACTGCCGACTTCTTTTTTCATGGGTTTATGCTGAAACAGTGGCAAAAAATCTCTTGGCGATCGAACTCGGTACATCGGATACTCTACCCATAGCTCTTCGTAATCGTCCATTTCACTTTCATCAAAATAATCAGGGATGCCCGACGTGTGCGTGAGCAGGTGATGAATGGTGATGTTGTCATCGAAATGAGGAAATGGTATGGCTACACAGTCCTTTAACTTTGTCGTGAAGGCAAGCTTCCCTTCTGCCACTAACTGACAAATGGCAATGGATGTAAAGATTTTGCAGCCAGATGCTATGGAAAAACGTGTCTTCGGCTGGTTTTTAATTTTTTCAGAGTGAACGGCATAGCCAAAGCTATCTGAAAAGAGCGCTTGGTCTCTTTTGCTCACATAAACACTTCCAGAAAATTGAATTTCTTGCTGCGCTTCAAATAATTTCGACCAGGTTGCATGTGTGTTCATCGTCATTCCCCCATAGATGCAGTAAAATAAAGCTGTTTGTTTCTCTCATACATAAGATTAGCAGGTAGAATGAATTGTTACAATTGTAAAAATATTATGGAGGTAAGAATATGAAAGACTTACTTGAACAAATTCCTCTCTTAGGTCGTTACTGTAAGAGTGTGGAAATGACAAAAGGTTTCTCTTTAGATAAAAAATACTGCATCCATTTGCCAGAAGGAGAAAAGGTGCTCCTTCGAATCTTTCATAAAGAAGAGTACCATTCAAAGCAGGTGGAATATTCGATGCTAGAAAAGCTGAAGGCCTGTGGTGTAGCTTGCGCAAACCCAATGGAAATGGGGGTAATTGGAGACCGAGGTTATATGGTCACCTCTTACATAGAGGGGCAGGATGCAGAAGAAGACATTCAGACGTATTCCCTTCAAGAACAATATGACCTCGGGTATAGAGCTGGAAAAGAATTAAAGAGGATGCATCAAATACCTGCGCCAGCCCACATCGCCTCTTGGTATAAAAGAAAAGTCGAAAAGCATAAGAATTACATCGATGCTTATGTAGCATGCGGGATTAAGATTACCCACGACGATAAAATTATGAGATTTATTGATGACCACATTCACCTAATGAAGCAAAGACCTAATCTTTTTCAGCATGATGATTTTCATCTCGGAAACATAATTGTGAACGAAAGAAAATTTGCAGGTGTCGTTGATTTTAATCGATATGATTGGGGAGATCCCATCCACGAATTTCTTAAGGTCGGCATGTTTACCCGCGAGGTCAGTATTCCATTTTCAAAAGGCCAAATAAAAGGATATTTTCAAAATCAAGAACCAGATGAAACGTTTTGGACATTATATGCCCTTTACTTAGCGATGTGTGTGTTCTCTACCGTCGTATGGACATTGCGAACAGTCCCGGACCATTTAAGTGACATGCTAGACAAGATCAATGTCGTGCTAGACGACCATAATTATTTTGCGAGCGTGAAACCTAAATGGTACGAATCCGTAGCTGATACGATTCAGCTTAAATAAACGTATGTGGGAGGTGCTAGTATGAAGAAAAAATACGTTTTATACGTGTTAATCGCAGCGGCGGGAGTCATTGTCGGTGTCACGTTATCGAGGTTGGTTAATGGATAAAAAAATGTGGAGAGGAGAAGAGCTCATGAATGTGAGAAACGCAGCAAGAGCGGTGATTATAAAAGATGACAAGCTTTTGTTAACAAAAAATAAAGATGCTGAGGGATTTTTTTATCTGTTTCCTGGTGGGGGACAAGAGCATGGTGAGACCTTACATAAGGCATTGGTCCGAGAGTGCCTAGAAGAAATTGGGGTAGAAGTCGAAGTAAAAGAGCTTCTCCATATTAGAGAGTACATTGGAAAGAATCATGAGCATGCTTCTTTTGATTACGATGTGCATCAACTTGACTATTTCTTTATCTGCCACTTAATCAAGCAAAGTCTCGATCCAGTTCCGATTCTCCCGGATTCTCATCAAGTGGGAATGGAGTGGATCGATATGAAAGAACTTTCGCATTATCGTATCTATCCTAAAGAGTTAAAGGGACACCTTAAAAAATATAATCATCTTATTCCTTCACCTGTTTATTTAGGTGATATCAATTAAGCTGTATAGCTTTTTAGGTTAATTATCGATAAATAAAGAATAGTTATAATATTAGTCTTGTACTATGCTATGATGAACAAGTGACCTTTCCTATTATTTACATTCTGGAGGCGTACAATGGATCTTTTACTCCTATTGACCATTCTAGTAACGATATTATTTCTGTCTATCAGTGTTTTTCAGGTGTTTCTTGCGCTTGGCTTTCCGTTGGGGGAGTTCGCCATGGGCGGATTTTATAAAATTTTACCGTTAAAACTACGTATCGTCAGTATGTGTAACGCGATCATACTGTTAATGATGAACGTTCTATTTTTGCAATATACCGGTGTCATAAACGGGTTTGGCTTTCTTCCTGTGACCATCTTTGTTTGGCTCATTACGGGATTTTTATTTCTAAATACTGTAGCAAATTACTTTTCTAAAAGTGATAAAGAGAAAAAAGTTATGACTCCTTTGTCTGCTTTAATGTGCGTGTGTTGCCTGCTCATTATTCTTTTATAATAAGCAAAAAATAGCAAGGAGGTAGGTGAGGAGATTTATATGAAATTAAAATATTTAGAATCGAATGTTTTTGAAGAGATGAAAGAATTGTTTCGAGATGTATTTTCAAGTGATCCTTGGTTTGATAAGTGGGATAATGAAGCACAATTAGATGCCTATTTAAAAGATTTAACGGATAACACGAATTCGCTTTCTCTTGCTTTATATGATGAACGACATGAACTAATTGGTTGTTCATTAGGCTATATGTTTAACTGGTGGGAAGGAAGAGAGTACTTTATTAAGGAATTTTTTATCGCTAGAAACAAACAGAACCAAGGCGCGGGTCGCACTTTTTTGCATTTAGCCGATCGTTTTTTACAGGATCAAGACGTTGCATGTATCATTTTAGCTACCGAGAAACATGTTCCTGCGTTTCAGTTTTATCAAAATAACGGGTTTTCGGTTTTGAAAGACTCTGTGCATATGGTTAAAAGAGTTACACATAAAGAGAAAGGTTGAGGGATTCAATGGACATTAGACAGCCAAACGATGTAGAAATTGAAACAATCAGAGAACTGTCTCCACAATCGATCTTTGACGGGACCTTAGGTGCTGTTATGCCAACAAAAGAAAAAATCGATAATCTCATTACTCCGCTATTAGAAAGAGGAAGTTATTATTTAATTGCTGTTGAAGATACAACATTAATGGGGTGGGTTCTGGTTGGCACGAATAAAGATCAGTTTACTGAGTCTATAAACGGATTTATATATGAACTTTATGTGATCGAAGCGTATAGAGGAAAGGGGATTTCTAAGCGTTTAATGACTGCGGCTATCAATCAAGTAAGAGAAGAAGGATATGATGAAGTAGGCCTGAATGTATTCTCAGGAAATGATGATGCTATTCAGTTGTACGAAAAAATGGGTTTTAACGTAAAAACATTTTCAATGAGTTTGCCATTAAAATGAGAGACCAAAATGGTTGAGCGCAAAGAAGAAAGCAGGGACTTTATGGACAGCGAGAAAAAAATTGAGTTGGCGATGTATCAAAAAGCAATTGCCTTTATCCCAGAGAGATACCCGAGCGGTTGGGGTGGTGTAGCCATTATACGAACCGACGATGGTCACTATTTTACGAGTGTTTCAATTGAAACAGCAAATGCAAGTGTGGATTTATGTATTGAGGTAGGCGCGATGTGTGATGCGCATAAATACAATAAGCGCGTGACCCATTGTATATGTGTTGTGCGTGATGATGAAACGAGTCCTTTTAAAGTGCTGTCTCCTTGTGGTGTGTGCCAAGAGAGGCTTCGATTTTGGGGAGAGGACGTCAAAGTCGGCGTGACCACGACAGACAATTTGTTAACTTTTGTCCGTTTAGAAGAACTACAGCCATACCATTGGACGAGAGCATACCCGGCAGAAGAAATCGAACACTACCAAAAATAGTTCAACGTAGTTCTTACTTTTTTAACGGGTCAAGTTCTATTAAGTAAGGGGGATGTACCATGGCTTATGAATTCACTGTTATGACACAAGGGCAAGCAGAGAACATCGCCTCATCTTGGCATTATGAAGGAATCTATTCGTTTTATGATATGGAAGCTGATGAGGAAGATTTGGCTGCATTTTTGAACCCTCAAGAACGTGGAGATCATTACTATATGGTGAAAAAAAGAGAAGAGGAAGTCGGCTTTTTCTATTTCGATCATAAAGGTGATGCTGTTGAGGTTGGATTAGGGATGAAGCCAGAGCGGACTGGCGTAGGAGAGGGATTATCCTTTTTAAGAGCGGGAATGAATTTTGCAAGAATGAAGTATGAACCGAAAGAACTCAACCTCGCAGTTGCCACTTTTAATTCAAGAGCTATAAAAGTCTATCAACAAGCAGGGTTTATATCCGATGGAACCTACATGCAAGAAACGAACGGAAGTCTATTTGAATTTGTGAAAATGAGCTATGCATGTGCTGGACACACATGAAGGAGAGCGGTTATGAAAACGACGAATCTTAAAATCAATGAATCTCACGTCCATTATTACGAGTGGGGGACGAACAAAAAAGCATCAATGGTTTGTTTACACGGACTTGCGAATACAGGTGCCGTCTTTTCCGAATTAGCTGACTTTTTAAAGGATGAGTATCATCTCATTTCGTTTGATAGTGCCGGTCATGGAAAAACAAGTTCTTTTAAAAAAGAACAGATTATCTTTTCTCAAATCTTGCCGACTGGTATGACAACGTTTTTCAACAAATTTTACAAGAGCCTTTTTATATTTTAGGTCATTCTTGGGGAGCAGACATTGCATTACACTATGCAAAAAATATCCTGAAAAGATAAAAGGTGTCATTTTGCTAGATGGTGGTTATACGTTTCCAGATTTTCAGGAAGACATGACTTTTTTGAACGTGTATGATGCATGGAATCATTATATGGATCAGTCGTCGACTTTTGACACTTGGACGGGTGTCGTTGAAGCGTACAAGCACTATACAGCGGATTGAAATGAGGAAAAAGAACAAATGGTAAGAACGCTTTTTCATCAAAAAGAAACCTATCAACTCATTAGTTCAACGTTTACGGTATTATCCATTATTAAAGCTTTTTTCAAAGAAAGTTTTCATCGAACGTACCCATACATACAGTCACCAATACTATTAATTTATGCAACGTTGCCAAAAGACTTAAATGAAGCGAGAAGTAAAGGGATAAGAGAACTAAAGCAGCATATTGAAAACGTTACGATCGTTCCGATAGATGAAGCCGGCCATATGGTTCACTGGGATTCCCCAAAAAAAGTGGCAGATTCTATTAAACACTGGTCTAAGAAAAGTGATAGCTAGGATTCTATCATTGGAGGCAGATGAATGATTGATTATAGGATAAGGTCAGTTGAAAACTACACAGATAAAATAGGTGAACTTGTGAGCATGCTTGAACACGCTAGGCAAGTCACATTAAGTGAAATTTCTTCATTCGATCAATTTGAGTTAGACTACTTGCCTTCCCATCAAGCAAATTCAATTGGCAGCCTTTTATTTCACATTGCTTCAATAGAATTTGTCCACCAGGTTATTTCTTTTGAGAAAAGGGATTTAACTTTAGAAGAAATCAAAAAATGGGGGATGGCATTATCCTTAGGTAGTAAGGCAAGGCAAGAAATAACGGGTCATTCACTCAACTATTATCTCGATACATTATCAGAGGTCAGGGGAGAAACGCTAGCTCTCCTCAAATCTAAAGACGATACATGGTTATTTGAAGAGCACAACTGGGACAACGGGGTTCCCTACAACAATTATTATGTATGGTTTCATGTTATGGAAGATGAGATGAATCATCGTGGACAAATTCGCGCATTGAAGAGGCAGTTGGGATATAGATGAAAACATGAAACGAACGATTCGTTATCTTTTCATTATGTTCATTATTTTAGTTGGTTGTGCTGGATTAGGGAACAAATCTTACCTCTTACAAGATGGCTATTCTGTTATGTATATTTCTGCTTATAACGCAAAGCTGATTTATGATGAGACTGGAACAAATACGAGTGGAAGCACAGTCGTACCAGAAATGGTTGTTCGAATCAATGAAAATGACCGCTATATCATCGCAGAGCAAGAGCTTTTAATAAGAGGCAAACCGAATGGAGAATATACGTATTGGATCGAAGACAAATTAAATCGCGCTATCGTTGGTCGTGCCTTAGACTTTGATGATTTTCAAAGCAAATTAAATGAGCTCTCAATAAATGATTTAGAGCTATTAGACGTTAAAACTTTCCCGGTTTTAGAAGAATAGTAGAGATTGTAGCTTTCTTGAACGTTGTTTTGGCGATCTGGTTGAAAAGAAAAAGGAGCATTACACTTTCACTTCTCTGTAGCTAGTATGAAAGGAGAAAAATGATTGAACTGAAAAGAATAACTGAGGACAACATGGACCAAGTCATTGCACTTGAAGTTGGAGAAGGTCGACAATCCCTTATTGAAACGACGAACCTTAGGAGCATCGCAGACGCTTATGTTTTGAACGCAGATGGGATACCGGCCACGCCCTTTGCTATTTACGTAGATGAAGTAGTGGTCGGCTTTTTAATGTATACATATGATACGACAGACCATGAATCTTTTCAAAATGAAGTTTATTTCGGGGAGAAGGTTTACTTTCTTTATCATTTCATGATTGGAAAACGTTATCAAGAAAAAGGGTACGGTAAGCTTGCAGTCGAAAAAACATTGGCTAAAATTAAACAGATGCCCTTGGGAGAAGCAAAGTATATAGACCTTTTCTATCATAGAAAGAATCTTGTAGCAAAAAAAATATATGCTTCGCTTGGTTTTGTCGATTCAGGCATCATTCAGGGAGATTCGGTACATGCGAGCAAAAAGCTATAGGAAGAAGCATACATATGATTAGTGATTGCAACTAGAAACATCCATTGGAGGTTTTTTATGAATAAAGATAAGGAACCAATGGTCATTTCAATCTCTGCTGTATCTGGTGGTGGCAAAACAACAATAACGGAACTGCTAAATAAAACTTTGCAAAGATCAAAGGCTTTATTTTTTGATGATTATAATTTTGATGGTCCAACTGATATTGTTAAATGGATAAATAGAGGGGCAAACCCTAACGAATGGGATCTAACGCCTTTTATTGAGGATTTGCAAGCTTTATCAAAAGAGTTTTTAGATTACGTTATTATTGACTTTCCTTTTTCTTATACACATTCTCAAATAAATTATCTCATTAATATTTCAGTATTTATTGATACTCCATTAGACATTGCTATGGTACGTAGAGTAATTAGAGATCATTCTGATAGCTCAACTGAAATCATTCTATCAGATATGGAGAATTATCTTTTACGAGGTAGAAGTGGTTATGTACATATGCTTAATACCATTAAACCTAACGTTGACTTGGTTGTTGATGGTACTTTGGACAAAGTAGAGATTATTAATGTTATACGAAGGGACCTCTCTATAAGTTTGTAAGGAATATGTGAATTTCTGTTGGAAGTTTTAAGAAGCCTGTAATGTTTAATAGTAGTTTAGTGCCACATCTTTGTCCAATTATGGAGGGGTCTATGAACAACATTTGCGGAATTATTTTGGAAGGATATTCGCATACAGGGAAAACATCTATTTTAAAAGCATTAAAGCAGGTTCAAGCTAAGCACAACAATGAGAGAAGTGTCATTGTTTTAAGTGAGCATTATACACAAGTGTTACATAGAACAAGTGGAGGACTACGAAAATTGACGCAAGCAGAACATCTAAGACTATTAAAAGAAAGAGTGAGTATGTTACAAAGCTTTAATACATGGGCAAAGAAAACCGGACAACCAGAAAAAAACTCTAATAAACTATTTTTTATATTAGAAAGATTTCATTTAAATCATAGAGTGTCATTCTCGGACTCTTTAACGGAAGAGATTTCTTCACTGGAGAATGATTTGTTAACTATTAATGCAAAATGTGTGTTATTAACGGTATCAGCAGATATTGGTGAAAGAATCATGAGTAGAAATAAAAGTGAGTGGGTGGGAGACAAGAAAAAAGATTTAAAGCTAGAAAGTGAAAGGTTGTTAGAGCAGCAGGAGGAATATCGAATACAGGCAGAACGATCAAGTGTACCAACTATCGAGTTGAATACTGATGGCAAAGAGTGGCTTTCTCATGCAGAACAAATGTACAATTTGATTTTAAATCAAAAGACATAGCGTTTAAAGAATAAGTAATTAGGAAAAGCCCTCATTGTGGAAAGAGGACTAAATTTGAGTTAACACTTAAAATAGAAGATATTCGTTAGAAAGGAACATTTACTTGTCCTTGGCTTTCAACAGTTAAAGTTGAATTGGAAACGAGTATGCCTACTGCTAATGCAACTGAAGGGATTAAGAAAGCTAATTTTGTGTGCTTTTTCATATAACTGCCTCCTAGGGTTCAATTTCTAGTTCATATTAATTTACTCTCTTAATTATCTCGTAATTTATTCCATATTTGTGGATTTCAAGAAGTTTCCCAACCTAAGTTAACAACTAGCCAAAATGTGTACGAGAACCTATTAGTATCAATGAACACTCTAAATCATATTGAATCTTTTCTCCTTATATTGCGTATGGGAGAGAAATGAAAGGTTTTTAGGAGGTCTACATGAGTCAGTTAACTACAAAGATACAAATCCACGTAAAAGAAAAAGCGAGTTTACTAGAACCCTTATCTGTAAAAATTGAGACTGGGGAACCTAAAACCGCGTTTAGGATGACGTTGGAAACAAAAGATGACAAAGGCAATGTTTTCATATCAAAAGCTGTGTTTGAAAGCGATGAGAATGGATGGATTGATGTAGCTACGTGTAAACCCGTTAGTGGCGACTATGAATCAGTTGATCATTTGGGGATGATTTGGTCGATGAGTGTAGGCAAGAAAAATCGAATGTTCGTAAAACATTCGGCTGAGGCGATCATATTTGATATGAATCTATATAACTCTAACGGCGATCTTTTAGCAAATAAGTCGTTTGAAAGAACGTTCCTAGAGAAATCTATCATAAAAGAAGCGTTGCAAGATGATGTTGTTGGCTCGTTATTTTATCCAGAAGATCAAACGGATTTACCAGCAATTATTATCGTAGGCGGTTCGGATGGTGCTGTGCATGAATCGGCAGCTGCATTATTAGCTTCAGAAGGGTATGCCGTTCTTGCGTTAGCGTACTTTGGAAAAGAAGGATTGCCTAAAGGAATTGAACATATTCCGCTCGAGTATGTAGATCATGCATTTTCTTTATTGGAGAGTCGCATGAATGTTAATCAGGATAAGCTTGCCATCATTGGTCACTCAAGAGGTGCAGAACTTGCGCTTCTATACGCATCGAATCATACGAAAGTAAAAGCGGTGATTGCATCTGGAGCAAGCTCCGTTATCTTTTCTGGAATGATCAACTTTCAACCTACAAAAAAATCTGCGTGGACCTATAAACAGGTTCCTTATGAATTCTATGCTGTAGAAAGAGAGTTTAAAGATACGGTGTCCTTTTTCCGGCATTTACTTTTGCGAAAACCATACTCGGGTATCGAAACGATGAAAGCGAGTCTACAGGATAACGAAAGATTGGCGTTGTATTCCATCCCTGTCCAGAACATTCAAGCTCCGATCATGCTATTTGCTGGAACAGATGATCATGTACAGCCAGCTGAGCTTTTTCTGAATCGAATGAAAGCAGACTTACATAATCATGCGTACAGCGAGGATAATCAATTTATTCTTCATTCTGGTGCTGGACATTTTGCTGCATTTCCGAGCAGTTTGCCTAACCTACCGCAAACAGTAGAAGAGAGTAACGCGCTCATGACCTTGACATTCGGAGGAACGAAAAAAATAAATGCGGATGTTGCGCAGCAATCGTGGGACGAGACGGTCACTTTTCTACATACACACCTCTAAAAATCACTAGCTTTTTTACTGAGGAAGCTGGAGAACCTATACACTCCGTATAGGTTCTTTTGCTTCGCGATTCTAAATTACATAGTCGTCAACATGGAAGACGCCAATTTTTTCTGGACGAATATAGGCGGTGTCGCCAACTTGTAAATGGAGATCGGCTAGATGTTTTTTTGGTTGTTGGATATCAATCATTTCGTTTTGTTCTTCGTGTTTCACTTCAATGAACACGATGGGGCCAACTGGATGAATGGATTGAACAATGACTTTTAAGTCGGCTTTTCCTTCGTATGTTGTGGAGATGGCAATCTCGTGTGGACGAGCAAACCCGACTGCTTGCGATTCTTCTAGTGTTGAGGCGGTTTGCCAGTCAGCTCCGTGTATGTGTAGTGTTCCTGCTTTCGCTTGGCCTGAGAAACGGTTGGCGTTGCCTAGAAACTCGTACACGAACGGTGTTTGTGGTTCTTCATAGACATGAGTGGGTGTGCCAATTTGTTCAATTGCGCCATTCCGCATAACGACGACCTTGTCTGCAACATCAAGTGCTTCTTCTTGGTCGTGGGTAACAAAAACGGTTGTGATGCCAGTTTGTTTGTGGAGCGTGCGCAACCAGCGTCTAAGTTCTTTTCGTACTTGCGCATCGAGTGCGCCAAAAGGTTCATCGAGCAAGAGGACATCTGGGTTAATAGCTAGGGCTCTTGCCAAGGCAACACGCTGACGCTGACCGCCAGAAAGTTCAGCAGGAAAACGATTCCCGAGTCCGTCTAATTTTACGAGCGCTAGCAGTTCCTGCACACGAGCAGCAATCGCTTGTTTTGATGGGCGCTCGCGCCGTTTTAACACATTAAGTCCATATGCGATGTTTGTGGCGACGGTCATGTGAGCAAACAATGCGTAATGTTGAAAAACAAAGCCAACTTTTCGTTCTCGAGGGGAACGGTTTGTCACGTTTTTTCCGTTTATATGAATCTCACCTTGATTTGCTGTTTCAAGTCCAGCAATCATCCGTAATAAAGTGGTTTTTCCAGAACCGGATGGACCTAGTAATGCGAATAACTCGCCTTGTTCAACTTCTAAATCTATGTTGTGTAAAACAGGTGTTGTGCCAAATGCTTTATGGATGCCTGTCATTTTTATCGTCATTTCGTCTTCACCTTTCCTTGTCGAGATTCAACCCATTGCTTCACAAAAATGGTGACGATGGCAAAGAGGGACATCAACGCTGCGATGGCAAAAGATGCGGTAAATTGATATTCGTTGTAGAGAATTTCCACATGCAATGGCATCGTATTCGTACTCCCGCGAATTTTTCCAGACACAACGGATACAGCGCCAAACTCACCAATGGTGCGAGCTGTACAGAGAATCACACCGTAAAGCAGGCCCCACTTTATAGACGGCAGTGTGACGCGAAGGAACGTTTGCCATCCATTTGCTCCAAGTGTAATAGAGGCTTCTTCTGCTTCTGAACCTTGTGCTTCCATAAGTGGAATCAGTTCACGAACAACAAAAGGTAAGGTGACAAACATCGTTGCAAGCACAATTCCAGGTAGAGCAAAAATGATTTGAAACCCATTTGCTACGAGCCATTCTCCGAAAAAACCGTACACCCCGTACAAGAGAATAAAGAGTAGCCCTGCGATAACTGGAGACACAGCGAACGGAATTTCAATAAGGGTAATTAGAAGTTGTCTGCCTCTAAACTGGAATTTCGTTAATGCCCATGCGGCGGCTAAGCCGAAAAGTGTATGAAGCGGAACCGTAATCACAACAACAAGAAGGGTTAGCTGTATAGCTGATAACGCATCTGGCTCGGTGATCGATGCCACAAACACTTGAAACCCTTGGGCAAAAGCGCCTGAAAAAATAATGACGAGCGGCAAAAAAAGAAACAGTAGTAAGAACAAAAACGCAATGCTAATCAATACGTAGCTCAACCATGTTTTTTCAGAACGCATTTAGGACAACCTCCTTTGACCTAATTTTCTCGATAAGAGCCACTGTAGGGCGTTGACTGCTAGGAGCAATGCAAAGGAGAGGACAAGCATCACGACAGCGATTGCCGTTGCGCCACCGTAATCAAATTGTTCAAGCTTTGTCATTATGAGAAGAGGAACAATCTCTGTTTGCATCGGCATGTTTCCTGCGATAAATACGACTGAACCGTATTCCCCGAGTGCCCGCGCAAACGCCAGCGTCATTCCCGCGAGTAGCGCTGGGACAAGCAAAGGGAAAATGACGGTTCGAAACGTTTGAAAAGGTGTGGCGCCCAGTAATGCAGATGCTTCTTCCGTTTCTTGATCAATGGTTTTTAAAACAGGTTCGACCATCCGAACAACGAAAGGCAGTCCGATAAACGTAAGCGCTATTGTGACGCCAAGTGGTGTAAACGCTACTTGAATGCCGAGTGGCGCAAGCAAAGAACCAATCCAGCCACTTTCTGTATAAAGACTCGTTAAGGCAATCCCAGCGACTGCAGTTGGTAAGGCGAAAGGTAAGTCAATTAAACCATCCATCAATCGTTTACCAGGGAAGGTATAGCGAACCATGACCCACGCAATTAACACGCCGAACACACCATTAATGAGTGCCGCAATAAACGATGCCGTGAAGCTTAATCGGAACGCGGCAAAAACTCTTGGATCATTAAGGGCATTCCAAAACGTATCCCAGCCGTTGTAAACCGTAAAGACAACAAGTGCTGCGAGAGGAATAAAGACAATAAAGCTCATATAAAGCATGGTGAATCCTAGGCTAATGCCGAAGCCTGGTAATATTCGTTTCATAATCGACTCCTACTTGTTAAGGTTGGTAGATTTCGTCAAAGATGCCGCCGTCTGCAAAGTGTTTTTCTTGTGCTTCTTGCCAAGAGCCAAATTTTTCGTCGATGGTGAACAAATCGAGTTCAGGGAATGATTCGCTATATTCAGCTAGAACATTTTCATTTCTAGGTCGATAATAGTGCTCAGCAATCAAGCGCTGTCCTTCATCGGTATATAAAAATTCTAAATAGGCTTCGGCGACGTCACGGGTTCCTTTTCGATCAACTACTTTGTCAACAATCGCGACAGGTGGTTCGGTTAAAATGGACATAGAAGGTGTTACAATATCAAACTCATCTTCGCCTAATTCATTTGCAGCAAGAATCGCTTCGTTTTCCCAAGCAAGTAAGACGTCACCAATACCACGCTCTACAAATGAGGTCGTTGCTCCCCTGGCACCGGAATCGAGTGCAACTACATTTTGATAAATGTCGCTGACAAATGTTTGTGCTTCCTCTTCCGAACCGTATGCTTCTTCTGCATAGCCCCAAGCTGCTAAGTAATTCCAGCGAGCACCACCAGATGTTTTCGGATTCGGTGTAACGACCTCAACATCTTCACGAATTAAATCATCCCAGTCTTGAATGTCTTTCGGGTTTCCTTTTCGGACCAAGAAATTAATCGTCGACGTATATGGAGCAGAGTTCTCTTCAAATTGAGATTGCCAGTCTGCATCCAGAAGTTCCCGTTCTTGTAGCACATCAATATCGTAAGCGAGCGCTAATGTCACCACATCCGCTTCTAGTCCGTCCAAGACAGAGCGAGCTTGACTGCCAGATCCTCCATGAGAAGCATTGATTTTAATCGTTTCGCCTGTTTCCTCTTCCCAATAATCAATAAATGCATCATCCACATCCGCATATAGTTCACGAGTTGGGTCATACGAAACGTTTAATAGTTCAACAGAATCACTGGAACTTGACGTGTTACACGCAGTAAGAACACCAATTGCTAGGATAGGGAACGCGATTTTTTTCATTTCAACACTCCTTTTTGTGTATCCCTATATATTTAGTAGGGATTAAGATTAAAAAAATATATGTAAGAATTGTGTTTTATATTATTCTTATAATTCCGATCTGTCAATAAGTTTTTTCTATAGACATCAAATGGACGTTTCCCAAGTTCTTTGACTGTATTGGGAAATATCATCATATCGACAATTTTTCCCATTTATGTGGTATGTTTAATAAAACAAGTAAATAACGAGAAGGGGTGATTGAATGCAAGTGAAGATACCATCCGAAGCAGTCGGTGCCAAGATTGTTGAGTGGTATAGTTGTCTTGTTTCACGTTCGTATGACCAAGCTATGTTGTTAAGGGATGAAACAAAAACAATGATTCGTCAAATGGAGAAGAATGACAAGATCTTGGCATATTTTTCACTCGTTGACTATAGACACAGTATGCTTATGAACAGCTATGATAAAAATACACTAGACGAAGAGTTGTTGGGGGAGCATGACGAAATTACGCAAATTGATAATATGCTCAAGTATTTTTATTATTTTATTAGTGGTCAATCTGAGTATGTGCATGAACGGTATCGTTCGGCTGTAAAACTTTTTGAAAGAGCAGGTAGATTGCTGGAGCATGTGAATGATGAGGCGGAGGAAGCTGAGTTCTATCAATATACGGGATATGTCTATTACCGCTTAAATCAATACTTAATCGCTTCTTCTTATATGGAGAAAGCATCTGTTATTTATCAGCGACTTCAGTATACTGAACCTTATCTGAATTGTCAGATCATACTTGCCGCCATATATCAGGAACTACATAATCCAGATAAGGGTGAGGTATTATTAAAAGAGGCTCTAGAAAAGGCGAGAGGGAAAGGGAAACTTAGTGCTGTCATAATTAGAGTGTTAGGTTTAAATAAATTAAGCGTAAAAGATTATTTATCCGCAGAACTATATTTTAAAGAGGCTTTAACTTACGAGGAGCATAAAGATGCTTTAATCGGAGCGAAAACGTCGTATAACTTAAGTAATGCATTATTTAATCAAGGGAAAAAGGATGAGGCACTACGATATTTCCAGATAGCAGAAGCGGAAATGACCTACTACCAAAATAAAGAATATCTGGCGCGATGTTTAGCGACAAAAGGCTTGCATATTAAAAATGATTATCAGCTAGTGGATAAAGCAATTGAACGATTAACAAAACTCGGTTTAGATTTTGAGATTGCAGAAGTAGCAGAAGACGCTTCAGGTTACGCTGAAAAAGAAGGAAATGATTCGTTGGCGTTGAAGTATATGAAAGTTGCTCATAGAGCTCGTTTGTACCAAAATGCGATAGGAGAGGATAGTAAATGATTAAAAAATTTGTTCTTATAACAATGTTAGCTGTTGCACTAACGGTAGGATCATCTGGAAGTCTCACCGCAGATGATGCAGATCTATTTCAAACGCGTGATAAAGCAGAAATGACGTAAAGAAGATGCTGGCATGCATCTTCTTTTTTCACCCTCTCGCCATGCTATACACGAGAATCTCTTTTCCCCATGTAAGTATCCGTTTTTCTTGCTCCATTCCTACACGTTTAGCAACACGAATGGAAGGGTAGTTATGTGGAGCGATTAAGGAAATAACCCGCTTGCAGTCCAATCGAGAAAAAGCGAAATCCCGACAAGCGGAAGCGGCCTCCGTCGCATAGCCATTTCCCCAAAAATCTCTTACGAACAAATAGCCAATTTCAAGCTCGTCTTTTCCTTCAATAACTTGGGGAACAAGACCACATTGTCCAAAAAAAGTACCGGTTCGTTTATCTTCTACAATCCATAAACCCGCCCCTTGAGTGTCATAAAGGTCAAGTTGCCAATTGATCCATTTCATCGTTTCTGCTTCATTCTTCGTTTTAGGGTAATGGGCCATTGCTTCGGGGTCGGAAAAAATCTTTAATAAATGCTCTACATCATGATGGGTCATAGCCCGTAGTGCTAAACGATCTGTTTCCATGATGGTTTCATTCATTTTGGTCGCCTCCTTTATTTCTTAACTTGTATAGATGTTGAGACTCTCCAAAGCGTTGGACGGCTCCCGTACCAATCAGATGATGCGGAAAAAGATTAAAATAAATTGTTGTAAAATTCTAACGTCTATACTATACTAAAACAAATGACCATCGACTGCAATGACCTTGCAGCGTTCCTGGTCTCAACTGGAAAACGATAATAACTTGGCGACGTTCACTTTGATCTTCGGTAGCCTGAAGACGAGCCTTGAATAGAGTCAGTAGAGCAATTCATGTTTGTAGACATGGTTTGTTTTACTGGCTCTTTTTTGTTGCAACTAAAGAAGGAGGGAGTGTTTTGCGCGGCGCTTTAGAAGGGATACGAATTATTGATACGTCAAGGGTATTGGCTGGTCCATTTTGCTCGATGATTCTGGGTGATCTAGGTGCTGAAGTCATTAAAATTGAGCATGTCCGGGATGGTGACGAAACAAGAAGTTGGGGACCTCCTTTTGTTGGGAGTGAAAGTGCGTACTATTTAACCGCAAATCGCAATAAGCGTGGGATGACGTTAGATTTAGGTTCAGAAAAAGGGAAGGAGATCTTCCTAGAACTTGTAGCTGATGCAGATGTGATGATTGAAAATTTTAAAGTAGGCACATTGGCAAAATGGGGGCTAAGTTATGACGATTTATCCCAGCACAATGAAGGAATCATCGTTGCCTCGATCACTGGATTTGGTCAGACAGGTCCATACCAAGCTTTACCTGGCTACGATTATATCGTGCAGGCGATGAGCGGACTTATGAGCATCACTGGAGAGAAGGAAGGCCCACCGTTAAAAGTAGGTGTGGCTATTTCAGATGTGTTAACCGGGCTCTATACATGTATTGGGATTTTGTCGGCTGTCCATCATCGACAGCAAACAGGAGAAGGCCAAGCGATCGATATTTCGTTGTTGGATTGCCAAGTATCCGCTTTAGTGAACGTTGCGAGTAACTACCTTGCAACGGGTGACATGCCAACTCGGTTAGGGAATCAACATCCGAATATTTCCCCCTATCAAGTGTTTTCGGCGAAAGATGGAGATATGGTCATCGCGGTAGGGAACGATCGCCAGTTTGAGCAGTTCGCCCATGTGATTGAAAAGCCCGAGTTATTGGATGTACCACTGTTTCAAACAAACACGATGCGTGTTGAAAATCGTACACGATTGCTCTCTGTTTGCGGAGAGGCGATGCTAGCGAAAACGAAAAGAGAATGGAAAGCATTGTTTGATCAAGCAGGAGTACCGAATGGACCGATTCAGACAATCCCTGAAATGTTCGCAGATCCGCACATTCAAGCGCGGGAAATGTGTATGTCTATGGAGCATCCATCGTTAGGCGCGTTAAAGCTAGTAGGGTCCCCGTTAAAATTAAGCAAAAGTCCCGTGAAAATGATTAAGCCGCCACCGCTATACGGGGAGCATACGGAGCAAGTCTTACGTGAGTTAGGTTATACAAAAGACGATATTGAAGGATTTAGACAAAACCACATTATTTAGGAGGCGTTTATATGATGAATTTTGAACTGACTGAAGAGCAAGTAAGTGTGCAAAAAATGGTCCGTAAATTTGTTGATAAAGAAATTATTCCTTACATTCAAGAGTGGGACCGAAACGGTGAATTTCAACCTCATATTTTAAAAAAGCTGTCGGAATTGCAGTTAATGGGCGTATGTATTCCAGAGCAGTACGGCGGGGCGGGTATGGATTATAATACGCTAGCAATTGTGTGTCAGGAGCTAGAGCGTGGGGACACGGCTTATCGGACCGCAGTATCTGTTCATACAGGTTTAAACAGCATGACCGTGTTGCAGTGGGGAACAGAAGAACAGAAGCAAAAGTATTTAATGCCTCAAGCAGAAGGGACGAAAATTGGTGCTTTTGGTTTAACAGAGCCTGATGCTGGATCGGATGTTGCAGCGATGAAGTCAACCGCAGTGCGGGACGGAGACTCCTATATTTTAAACGGATCCAAAACATGGATTTCTCTTTGTGATGTAGCCGATCATTTTCTTGTGTTTGCAAAAACAGATCATGATCAAGCACACAAAGGAATCAGCGCGTTCATTGTCGAAAGAAGTTACGAGGGTGTAGAAACAAAGGCGATCAAAGGAAAATTGGGGATTCGAGCTGGGAATACAGGTGAAGTTTTTTTAACGGACGTTCGCGTACCAGCGGAAAATATGCTTGGCGAAGAAGGAGAAGGGTTTAAAATTGCCATGTCGGCACTGGATAACGGTCGTTTCACGGTTGCGGCTGGAGCAGTAGGGTTAATTGAAGCGTCTCTCGAAGCGAGCTTAAAGTATTGCCATGAACGGAAAACGTTTGGAAAAGAAATTGGGAAGCATCAGCTTGTTCAGCAAATGATTGCGAATATGAGTGCGAATTTAGAAATCTCGCAAACCCTTGTTTTTAAGGCAGGATGGTTAAAAAATAACGGCGAGCGAAATACGAGAGAAACGTCATTAGCAAAATGGATTGCGTGTAATGCCGGCTTTGACGCAGCCAATGATGCGGTTCAAATTCACGGTGCGTATGGCTATTCAGATGAATACCCAGTTGAACGTTTTCTAAGAAATTCAAAAGCGCCAGTTATTTACGAAGGAACAAAAGAAATTCATACGGTCATGCAAGCGGAATATGCGCTTGGTTACAAAGAAGATCGTCCGTTGCGAAAACAGCTACCAGCTTGGCCATTCGAAGAAGTAACCGTTACAAACTAAGGCGAAGCGGATAAACGGTTGTTGCTCGGACGTAAGGGAGATGTGTGATGAACACTTATTTTATTGCTGGCCATGCAAAACTTCCTCAAGGAATGGCAGCACGCAATGTTTACGATTCGCTCACGATTACGCTAGAGCTAGACTTTACGTACGGAGTTGTCGTGGATTGTTCTTGTACGCTAGCAACTGAGCACGGGCGCAACTTTATCCGCCAACTGTTGCGTGGGTATTGTTTACAACATGGGGTAGATGAGTTAATTCAAACGGTCCAACACCATTACCGTGGGAAAGCAGGGCATGCGATTCAAGCTGCTTTAAAAGATGTCTACGCCCAGTATGAAACATCAGGCGCAAGTTTTAAAGAAGTGTGAAAGGAAGGTGGTTAGGTGATGACGAGTCTAGTAGCTGATTTATTCATTGGGCAGATTGCGCGATTACAGCGTACGTTTTCGGATGAAGATGTAAGGGTTTGCAAAGAGCTGACCAATGATTATAGTCCTGTGTACAACTCCGATCAAGATGTGTGGAAAACGTATTATAATCAACCGATTGTGCCGGGATTATTGGCGGAAGGTCTAATCACCCAAGTCGTAAGCGAAAAACTACCTGGTAAAGCGTGTGTTTTGTTGCAGAAAGAGCTTGTGTTTTATCGACCTGTGCATGTAGGTGATGTGATTACCGCTGAGCTCGAAATTATTGATATCCATGAAGAGCGCAGTTGGATTACGCAAAAAGTGATTTGTTCCAACGATCAAGGCAATGAAGTGATTAAAGGTCAAATTGTCATTCTTGTTCTAGGTGATTGATGTGAAAAACATGCTTACTACGACAGAGCGCAAGGTTGATTGGGGTTACATTGAGACGAATGAACATAGTCAAATTGTTTTTCTTAGTGATGAGTTGTGCGCAACTTTTCAGATCGTAAAAGATGAATGGCTTGGGGTGCCGGCGAGGGAGCTCATTCGTGATCCGAGCAGCCGAAAGCCTAAACATGTCTTCTTTGGTCGTATAACTGGCTACGCATGCCTCATTCGAGTCGTTCATCTTGACCAGCATAGGCAGTATCATGTGCTTATCCGTCAAGACGAGGTCACGCAAGTTGAATTGATGCCATTTATGAATGCGATTGAGAGCACATCGAAAAAGAAAAACCAGTCAAGACAAAGCAAATATAGTTTTTCAGAAGTGCTTGGTGAGAGCGAATCCATGGAGCAGGTGAAGGAATTAGCTGCGCGAATTGCGACGAGCCAATCGACCGTATTGCTTACTGGTGAAAGTGGAACAGGGAAAGAACTGTTTGCGCAAGCCATACACGGGTTAAGCACACGCAAACATGATCCATTCGTCGCAGTCAATTGTGCAGCCATTCCTGCTGATTTGTTTGAGTCAGAAGTGTTTGGCTATGAAGGTGGTGCGTTTAGCGGAGCGAAAAGGGAAGGGAAGCCGGGAAAAGTCGAGTTAGCGCAGCACGGGACCTTGTTTTTGGACGAAATTTCAGAGCTTCCTTATGCAGCACAAGGAAAACTGCTGCGGGTTTTGCAAGAGCGAGAGATTGAACGGCTTGGGGGTACGAGTAGTAAGAATGTAGATATTCGAATTATAGCGGCGACGAACCGTGATTTGAGTATGCTCGTCCACGAAGGTAAGTTCCGCCAAGATTTGTTTTATCGGCTATACGTATTTGATTTGAAAATTCCTGCGCTACGTCAGCGGAAAGAAGACATCTTGCTTTTGGCGGAGTCGTTTGTCGCTATATTTAACGACCGATTAGGCTTGCAGGTTGAATCAATTGATATGGAGATGCAGCAATGGATGCTCCATTATGAGTGGCCAGGAAATGTGCGAGAGTTAAAAGCGTATATTGAACGGGCGATGAATTTAACAAATGGGCATGTACTAAAGCGACCTGTTGAGCCGATGCTTTCACAACCAGTAGAGGTAGGCACGGATCGACCACTTTATTCATTAGAAGATGAAGTGAGACGCGCTGAGGAGAACGCAATCCGTAAAGCTTTGAAACAAGCTGAAGGGGATCGGACAACGGCCGCACGTCTATTAGGGATTCACCTCGCAAGCTTATATCGAAAACTGTCAAAATATCAAATAAAAGATTAACGTGTACAACCAACTCGGCTTGTGCACGTTTTTACATAACTTCGCTTTTTCGCAATTTTGTTTCGCATAATTGCGAATAGATGCAGAGGTGCGAAAGGGAGACGCTGAACGAGTAAGGTCTGTATAGACGTTTTCGTTGGCATAACTTTTGCAAGAAGAGAGAGAAGGAGATGATAGAGATGGACTTTTCATTCAATGAAGAACAGCAGTATTTCGCTAAAATGTTGCGAGAGTTTGCGAAAGAAGAGCTGCTGCCAAACTATACACGATGGGACCGAGAAGGCGTTACGCCAAAACATTTATGGGAAAAGTTAGGTGAGCTAGGAGTCAATGGGCTACGAATACCTGAAGAGTATGGAGGCAGCGGTGCAGATTGCGTCACAACGGGGATTGCAGCCGAAGAGATTGGAAAAGGCGATTTTAATCTAACCTATGCTGTAATGCTTAATGCACTAATTGGCGAAATTATTGCGACACATGCTAGTGACACGATAAAAAAAGAATGGCTCCCGAAAATCGCTTTAGGTGAGAGTATTGTCGGTATTGCAATTACAGAACCGTCTGCTGGCACCGATGCTGGCGGTATTAAAACGACGGCTGTTTATAAAGATGGCGCATACGTGTTAAACGGCGAAAAATCTGGTATTAGTGTCGCCACTTCAGGTGATGCATTTATCATTTTTGCGAAAACGAACCCTGAGCTCGGGAATCGCGGCATATCGGCTTTTATCGTCCCAGCTGATTTAAAAGGGTTAGAAACAAAAGGGTATGAGGATTTAGGCAATATTCCAGTCAGTCGAGGTTCTCTTTACTTACATGATGTTGTCGTACCAGAAGAATATTTAATTGGGCTAGAGGGGAAGGGATTTGCGCAAGTCATGAACGGCTTTGATTTAAGTCGATTATTAATCGGGCTGCAATGTGTTGGAGCGGCGATGCAAAGTCTTGAGGAGACCATTGAACATGTGAAGATGAGACACTCGTTCGGAAAACCGCTTGCCACGTATCAAGGTGTTTCATTTCCAATTGTTACCCACTATACCCAGCTCGATATGGTGAGGTGGCAAGCGTATCGAGGACTGTGGTTGCGCGATCAAGGATTAAAGCATTCAAAAGAATCGGCCGCAGTGAAATGGCTTGGACCGAAATATAGTCAAGAAGCGATTCATGAATGTCTGCTCTTAAATGGACATTATGCCTATACAAAAGAAATGCCGTTAGAACAGCGCCTGCGAGATGTCATTGGACTGGAGATCGGCGACGGGACCGCACAGGCGAACCAAATGGTCATTGCCAAAGACATTATTGGTAAAGAGTATCGATCGTATTAAATCGAGTAGCGTGAAAGTCGTTTTTTAAACAATTATAGGTGGTGACGTGAGTTGGACTTACAAGATGTGCAGTATGAAAAAGCGAATGGAATTGCAAAGATTACCATTAATCGTCCAGAAGTATACAATGCGTTCCGAGCGCGAACGATTGAAGAGCTCATTTGGAGTTTTCGAGATGCATGGGATGACAACCGAATCGGAGCGGTTATTTTAACAGGAGCAGGGGAAAAGGCGTTTTGTGTTGGTGGAGATCAAAAAGAGAAAGGCGATGAAGGTGGCTACGATTATCAAGGCGGACTTGGCGGTGGCATTGGTCTTGAAGTGGAAAACTTGCATCAAACGATTCGAAATATTCCTAAGCCTGTGATCGCGGCAGTGAACGGCTTCGCAATTGGCGGCGGTCATGTGCTCCATGTCATTTGTGATTTAACCATTGCGGCAGATACAGCTAAATTTGGGCAAACCGGTCCCAAAGTAGGGAGTTTCGATGCCGGGTTTGGTTCTGCTTATTTAGCTCGAATTGTCGGGGAGAAAAAGGCGCGGGAAATTTGGTATTTATGTGAGAAATACTCCGCAGAAGAGTGCAAGGAGATGGGATTAGTCAACAAGGTAGTTCCGGCTAATGAATTAGCGCAAGCTGCTCAAGAGTGGGCAGAGAAAATTGTTGAGAAGAGCCCAACAGCGATTAAAGTATTAAAGCTTTCGTTTAATGCTGATAGTCAAAACATCCAAGGGATCTCACAGCTTGCCATGTCGAATCTAGCATTGTTTTACAATACGGCCGAATCAGAAGAAGGGAAGAATGCATTTTTAGAAAAAAGACCCGTTGATTTCAAAAAATTTAGAGGGTGAGTAGGAGGACAAACAAGTGAAACAAAACACGCTGTTGACTCCAGAGTATATTGCAAACAACGAATCGAAATGGCCGAATAAAACAATTATTGATTATTTAGATGAAGCGATTCAACGCTATCCCCATAAACGAGCAATCGTTGATCACAAAAGTTGTTATACCTACGAAGAGCTTGGAAGAATGGTAGATCGTGTCGCGCTAGGTTTGCTCGAACATGGTTTGCAAAAAGGTGATGTGCTTTCGCTCCAGCTACCAAATTGGAATGAATTTATTATTCTCCATTATGCCGCAAGTAAAATTGGTGCGATTACAAATCCACTTGTCCCAATTTATCGCGATCGTGAAATTGGTCATATGGTCGCAACGGTTGAGGCAAAAATGATCGTCATTCCTGATGAGTTTCGTGGATTTCATTATCCGGAGATGCTAGAGCGATTAAAACCGACATTGCCGCACCTTCAAGAGATTTTTGTGTTAGGGGAAACTGTACCAGAAACAATGAAACCGCTTACTAGATTAATGGATGATCCGTGGGAAGAAAGAAAGTCAGTCGCTGACCTACAGCAGATTACTCATAATCCAAATGATGTGACGGAAATTATTTTTACATCGGGCACAACAGGTCAGCCAAAAGGCGTCATGCATACGCATAATACTTTATGCGTGTCGACGAATTATTGGATTGATCGGCTGCACTTAACAGCCGATAACGTCATGTTTATGGCGTCGACGTTTGCCCATCAAACCGGTTTTGGTTATGGCGTTCGCCTCCCTACACATTATGGTGGAACCGCCATCTATCAAGATATCTGGGACCCAGGTGAATTTTTAAAATTAGTCGAGACAGAAAAAATCACGTTTACGGCAGGGGCAACCCCTTTTCTTCAAGATACTGTGCAGTATCCAAATGTAGAAACGTACAATCTTGCATCGCTTCATTCCTTTGTAGCACTCGGTGCCCCCTTACCTCGCTCGCTGGTTAAAGAAGCATTTGCGAAGGTTCCGTTTACGATTCTAGCAGGCTGGGGCCAAACGGAAGATGGGTTAGTGACGCTGACGAAACCAGAAGATGAAGAAGAGAAGATTACAGGGACAGACGGTGTTCCTTTTGAAGGAATGGAACTAAAGATTGTTGATGAAACCGGAATAGAAGTGCCTCGAAACACGGAAGGCGACCTTCTATGTCGAGGACCTGCGTTATTTATTGGCTATTACAAACAGCTTGAAAAGACATTGGAAGAATTTCAAGCTGATTGGTTTGTAACAGGGGATCGAGCGGTAATGGATGACGATGGCTATATTCGTATTGCTGGTAGGAACAAGGACATTATTATACGAGGTGGCGAAAATATTCCAGTGGCTTACGTGGAAAATGCGCTTTATGAGCACCCGGATATTGCGATTGTCCAGCTTATTGCAATGCCTGACCCCAGATTACAAGAAAAAGGCTGTGCATTTATCCGTTTGAAAACAGAAGCATCAGCATTAAGTCTTGCAGATGTCCAACAGTTTTTAAAAGAAAAAGGGGTCGCAAAACAGTATTGGCCGGAGCACGTCGAAATTGTCGATGATTTTCCGCGAACGCCTAGCGGCAAAATTCAAAAATATCGTTTGCGCGATGAGATTTCAAAGGTAATGAAAGAAACGTAAAGATGGAGGGGAAACGTATGGAAAAGCGTGTCGCATTTGTTACTGGTGCTGGAAGAGGTATGGGTAGAGAAATATCATTAACGCTAGCAAAGCAAGACATGACGATTATCGTGACAGACG
Source organism: Alkalihalobacillus sp. LMS6 (assembly GCF_024362765.1). Taxonomy (NCBI): domain Bacteria; kingdom Bacillati; phylum Bacillota; class Bacilli; order Caryophanales; family Bacillaceae; genus Alkalihalobacillus; species Alkalihalobacillus sp. LMS6. The sequence goes on from NZ_CP093302.1 coordinate 652,958, forward strand.
TCAATATGGAAAATGCAGAAGAAACCGTCTCGCACGTGCATAATTTGGGAGGCGAGGCGTATGCTGTTTATTGCGATGTGACATCATTAGAAAGTGTCCAACAAGCCGTAGAAAAGGCAATGAGTCATACGAGTCAAATTGATGTACTCGTTAATAATGCAGGTTGGGATAAGATTGAACCATTCTTAAAAAGTGAACCGAGTACGTGGCAGACAATTATTGCGATTAACTTAATGGGGCAAATTCATACATGTAAAGAAATTTTGCCGAAGATGATTGAAAGCGGTTACGGGAAAGTCATTAACATCGCTTCTGATTCTGGAAGAGTTGGGTCAAGTGGAGAAGCAGTATATTCAGCAGCAAAAGGCGGCATCATTACTTTGACGAAAACCCTTGCTCGAGAAATGGCTCGACATAAGATTAATGTAAATTGTATTGCGCCGGGACCTGCGGATACGCCGTTATTCCAAGAGATCGGGACATATAACGAAGGCATTGCAGCCGCATTAACAAAGGCGATTCCGTTCCGACGTCTTGCAGAACCGAGTGATATTGCCAATGCGGTTCGTTTCTTTGCATCAGATGAATCAAGCTATATTACCGGGCAAACCCTTTCTGTCAGTGGCGGCTTAACAATGGTGTGATGAAAGTCATTCGATTAAAAAAGAAATGTGGTGAAGGCAGTTGAACTTTAATTTAACGGAAGATGAACAGTTGTTAAAAAAGGGGATTCGCGATTTTATTGACCACGAAGTTGATCCAAGAGCGATGGAGATCGAAGAAACCAACGAGATTCCAGCAGATATCATGGAAAAGACAAAAGAAATGGGTTTGTTTGCTTTAAGTGTACCGGAACAATATGGTGGTCTCGGACTTAGTATGGTCGGGAAATGCGCGGTTCTAGAAGAAATTGGTCGGACCCATAATGGCTATACGACTGTAATTGGCGGGCATACAGGTATTGGTGGCGTCGGTATTGTTGAGTTTGGGACAGAAAAACAGAAGGAAAAATACTTACCGCCGATGGCAAGTGGAGAGATGATTGGCGCGTTTGCCTTAACAGAGCCGAGCGCAGGCTCTCACGCATCCAATCTAAAAACTACTGCAGTGAAAAAAGGCGATCACTATATTTTAAATGGAAGTAAGCACTATATTACGAATGCTCCAATTGCTGGTATTTTTACCGTGATGGCTGTGACAGATCCATCAAAAGGAGCGAAAGGAATTACGTCGTTCATTGTCGAAAGGGATACACCAGGACTGATTATCGGCAAAATTGAACAGAAAATGGGTTTACACGGGTCCCACTCGTCGGAACTTTTCTTTGAAGATTGCGCAGTTCCTGCTGAGAACATCCTCGGCGAAGTTGGGCAAGGTTATATGAATGCGTTAAAAATTTTAGCGAATGGCCGTGCAGGGATGGCCGCTCGTAACCTAGGCTCATGTGATAAACTACTTGATTTATCGCTTACGTTTTCACAGGAACGGATCCAGTTTGGTAAGCCGATTTTTGAACAGCAAATCATTCAACATTATCTCGCCGATATGGCGATGGAAATTGAAGCATTGCGTTCCATGACATACCGGGTTGCGTGGATGGTCGACGAAGGGAAGAAAGTGATTAAAGAAGCGGCGATGGTGAAGCTCTTTGGCTCAGAAACCTACGGAAGAGTGGCTGATAAAGCAGTTCAAATCCATGGTGGGATTGGCTATATTTCCGAATACCCGATCGAACGGTTTTATCGTGATGCACGAATTACGCGCATCTACGAAGGCACGTCCGAGATCCAAAAGAATATTATCGCAACCCAATTACAAAAGGAAATGAAGTGATTTTTCAGGAGGGCATCCTATGGATTTACGCGGGAAAACCGTACTCGTAACAGGAGGTGCAAAAGGGGTTGGTCGAGCAATTGTGCAAGCTCTTGCGGAAGCAGGGGCCACGATTGCGCTCCACTACCATCACTCTGAAAAAGAAGCCCACGAGACTGTGGAAGAACTAAGGAGAGCCAACATTACCTTATGCGCAGTAAAGGCCAACCTCGCACATTTTGCAGAGGTGGAAGCAATGAAAAACGAGCTTGATCAAACCCTCGGGCACGTGGATATGGTCGTCAACAATGCAGGCTATACGAAAACAAAATCGTTTTTTGCTTATAAGCCAGATGAGTGGCGCGAAGAAGTAGACGTCTGTTTACACGGTGTGATGAATCTCGCGTACACGTTTGTTCCACCAATGAAAGAGCGCGGTAAAGGCAAGTTTATTCAAGTCGTTGGGGATTCTGCACGGACAGGGGATCGTCACCTGATTATTTCAGCGGCAGCCCGTAATGGTGCAATTAGCTTTATGAAATCGCTGGCGCAAGAAGTAGGGCGGGATAACATTCAATGTAATACACTCTCCCTAGGTTTAATTGATAAAGGAGACTTGCCGTTCAAAGACGAAGTGCGCCAGAAAATTATGAAGCAATATCCAGCAAAGCGGTTAGGAGAACCGTCTGATGTAACAGGCGCCGTGGGATTTTTGTTATCGCCTGCTTCAGATTGGATTACAGGGCAAGTGCTGCCGGTTAATGGCGGCCATTCCATGTTTGGATAAAGAGGAGGATGTACATGTCACATTTACAAGGACAAACGGCGATTGTGACGGGTGGTAGTCGAGGCATTGGAAAGGCGATTGTTGAGCGACTCGCAACAGATGGGGCAAACGTCGTTATTTTTGATATAAATGAAGAGGCATTGAGTGAAGCGGAACAATCGTTACAAGATAAAGGCTTAACGGTTCAAGCTATCCAAGCAGATGTGACGAATCGTGACCAAGTAACGAAAGCGGTTCAAGAGGTGATGGAGCGTTTCGGGTCACTTGAAATTCTCGTCAATAATGCGGGGGTTATTCGTGATCAAATGTTTTATAAAATGTCAGAGCAAGATTGGGATACGGTCATGAATGTCCATTTAAAAGGTGCATTTATTATGACACAAATTGCGCAAGCCCATATGATTAAGCAATCTTACGGTCGAATTATTAATTTATCGTCGACATCGGCACTCGGCAATCGTGGTCAAGCCAACTATGCAACAGCAAAAGCTGGTCTGCAAGGTTTTACGAAGACGATGGCGATTGAGCTTGGGAAATATGGGGTTACGACAAATGCGATTGCACCAGGGTTTATTGAAACAGACATGACTCGTTCCACCGCGGATCGGTTAGGGATTTCATTTGAACAGCTTATTGAAGCGAGTGTCGCAAAAATTCCTGTTGCTCGAAGTGGAAAACCAGAAGATATTGCGAATACCGTTGCATTTTTTGCTGATCCTCGCTCTGGATTTGTAAACGGACAGGTCATTTATGTCGCAGGTGGACCAAAAGCATAAGGAGTGAAGGCTATGTTTGAAGAAATCATCGGAAAGAAATCGAATCGAGTGAAAAACACGGTTTCCCGTGAGGCCGTCGTCACGTTTGCTACTGCGATCGGTGACCCTCACCCTATCTATGTCGATGAATCGTACGGAAAGACAACCCGCTTTAAACAAAACCTCGCCCCACCAACGTTTCCGCGCACGTTTCAGTATGGTGAGGTTGCAGGGTTGAATTTGCCGAAGAAAGGACTGATTCACGGGGAGCAAACGTATCATTATACGCGCCCGCTTATGGTTGGTGAGGAAGTCTACTGTTTTTTAAAAGTGGAAGCGTACGTGGAGAAGGAAGGAAAGAGTGGGAAAATGGGCTTCCTAACATTAGTAGGTACTGGTGAAGATGTGGATGGAGACGTTCTTTTTTCATCAAAACAAGTGATTATCATCAATGCCGCGGTGAGAAAGGCGATGAGCCAATGAGCACAATCATGAAGATGACAAACGGTGATTCACTCCCATCTATAAAACTTGAGCCAGTGACACGTGAAGATTTAATTGCCTATGCGAATGCTTCTGGAGATCATAACCCGATTCATCAAGATGACCAAGAAGCGTTAAACGCAGGGTTACCAGGCATTATCGCCCATGGCATGTGGACAATGGGGAATTTAACAAAACTGTTTACGCCATATGTGGAAGAAGGATATATGGAAGAGATCCAGATTCGCTTTCGGGGAATGGTTTTTCTAGGTGATGTGGTGACGCTCGAAGCCCGAGCAGATGAGGTTTCTGATGAGACCGTTCGGTTTAGCGTTCGTGCAAGTCAGCAAGACGATCGTTCCGTATTAGAAGGGGAGGTATTCATGCGGTTGTATGGAGAGTAAGGTAGCTCGAAACAGGTAGCTACCCTTTTTTTATTTAATTTCCTGACACCTCAAATAGGACCATCGTCATAATGACACCAATTCGCTCATCTTCAGCATTTGTATAATCCGTGTAGACCCGATAGGTGACTTCAGGACCAAAGCTATCAATGCGAAAAGACGAATCTTCTAGCTCAATTCCTGAAGTCGACTGCGAGCCTTCGTGAACATCTAACCAAAAAAGGGGCTCTTGTGGATTGTTAATATCAATGAACTGATCATTCACGACAATCTCTACCTCCTGACCATGGGTTACCGGTATGGGGTCAAGTAAGGCAATATCTTCATCGTAAACAGAGAGATTTTGATCAATATTAAAGCAATTATTCCAACAAACAGGGCGATGGATGGTGGGCACTTCTTCGTTATCAATGAACAACGAAACTGTTGGAATTTGTTCTAATAATGCTATCTCCTCTTCTTCCACCGTACAAGCTGTTAAAAAAGATAAAAATAAAATGAACGCAACAGATGGAAAAATCGTTTTCATAGGATTTCCTCCTTTTCTTCTATTTGTTACCATATACCCATAAGGACGTAATAGAAACTTTTTCCAGACGAAATCGTAGAAATAATGGAGAGGTGGTTTAATGAAGAAATGGATAATCGTTATTGGGACGATTGTTCTGATATCTGGTGGGCTTATGTTCTTCCAACATCGGTCCGAGGCTCCACAAGTCAGTCAAGATCCGCAAGAACTGCATGAACCGATGTCAGAAGCGGAAACAACTGCGGCAATCGAACAGGCAATTGACCATGTGGAAGAGCTAGAAGGGTTGGAAGAAGGAATTGAGAAGTGGGCTGTTCGGCTACTCGTTGCTTCTAATGAATCGTTATCAGACGCGGAGCTAGTAGCGCAGGCGGAACAAGCTTATCAAAAGCGACAGGATGCGTTGGATGTTGCTGAAGAGGTTTATGATGTTGATATGAGCGAAGAACGCATACATGCTTTTATTGAACAAGAAGTCGAACAAATCGATGAAGCGTTTATGACCTCAATCGCATCCGCACATGGATTATCATTAGAAGCATTTTTGTACGACTGGGAATATGACAACTTTGCTTACAATTATGCATGGCGAGAGGTGGGTGCACGACTAGAAGAAGACTTTCCGATACAAGAAGGCGAGGATGCTGAAGCGTACAGAGAACGTTTGACGGAAGAATGGCAAAACAAAATTGATGAGACGAGGTAGCGAGCAAGTGATGCCCGGCTACCTCTTTTTTAATACGAATGTACATAATACCAGATCATATTAATGAACGACTGAATGGACTCTTCCATGGTCGTGTCTTGTGCAGACGCTTGAAATGGCTTTAATAAAGGTAACAGAACCGCTTTTCGAATTCGTTCTTTATGGAGCTCTTCTAGGATGGCATCAAATAAGTCCTTCTGCTCTTCATAAAAGTGAGCGATATCCAATGAGTCTGCATAAGACAGGACGTCTTGTTTCGTGACGGCTTTATGCTCTACTTGCAAGCGGAATTGCTGAATGGCTGCATCGTTAAGCAAAAATTGCTGTTCTCGTTCCATTTTCTTCAAAATTTCTTCTAAATACGATAAAAGAATGTCTATGACCGTTTCTAAATGGTAACTACTATTTGTATAGCGATGGACAAATAAGGTTTGTTGAAGCATTCCTGTAAACAAAATAACTCCTTCAAACGCAAATGATCGAATCGAATCGCCTTGTACTTCAATTAATCGCTCAGATAGCCATTCTATATCATGAACGCGATGCTTTAACACGAGTTTTTTTAAATCTGCTTCATTCGAATGCAAAATGGCTTCAAACAAACGATACAGATGCTTTTCCTCTTGTAGTTTGATTAAAATGGAAATCTGCTCAATGAAAATAGTGCGATCATTGCGTGCTTTCCCAATTTGCGCGGCGATTCGGCGTTGACTCGCTTCATACCGCAAATCTTCGAGAATTTCCGCCACACAATCGTTTTTTGAAGAAAAATAATTATAAAACGTTCCCTTAGAAATAGCGGCCGCTTTTAAAATATCTTGGATCGATGTATGTTGAATGCCTTTCTCTTGAAAGAGTTTAAGAGCAGATTCGGCTACATGTTTCTTTCGTTCGTTCATTAGAGCCTCCTTGCGATAATCCGATGTGATTAGTATAAATTGTAGGACGAAAAAAAACAATTTATACAATGAGTATAAATTATTGACTATATTGTACCATAGGTATAATATAGCTAAGTGTTGAATTTTGATTAGAAGGGTGACGATGCATGGACGATAGCATGCAACTGAAAAAACCGCCTTATCTGATGATAGGGATCTTATTTGTTGGTGCATTTGTAGCATTCTTAAATAATTCTTTATTAAATGTTGCATTACCAAGTATTATGGTCGATTTAGGTGTTGAGGATTATTCTACAGTCCAATGGCTTGCAACAGGTTATATGCTTGTTAGTGGCGTGTTAATTCCCGCATCTGCTTATTTATTAACGAGATTTACGAATCGACGTCTTTATATAGCCGCTATGGCGATCTTTACACTTGGAACGGCTTTAGCAGCCTTTGCTCCTAACTTCGGGTTATTATTAACTGGAAGAATGGTTCAAGCGGTTGGGGGTTCAGTCATGGGCCCACTCTTAATGAATGTCATGCTCATCAGCTTTCCGCGTGAAAAAAGAGGAACAGCAATGGGGGTATTTGGCCTCGTTATGATAACGGCTCCTGCCATTGGACCAACGCTTTCGGGCTTTATTGTACAAAATTATGATTGGCGTTTACTGTTTGAAATGATTTTACCGCTTTCGATCATTAGCCTTGTATTGGCTGTATGGAAACTAGGAAACGTCATGCCACAAAATAAAGATGCAAATCTAGACTACACATCACTTGTTTTATCTAGTTTAGGTTTTGGTGGTTTGCTTTACGGATTTAGTTCTGCAAGTGCAGACGGGTGGACTGATTTTTGGGTATTAACCACATTAATTGTAGGTCTTGTTTCTCTAGTCGCGTTTGTCTTGCGCCAATTACGAATGGATGAACCACTCTTAGATTTACGGGTGTATAAATATCCGATGTTTGCGCTGGCATCCGTCATTGCGGCAGTTAATGCTGTAGCCATGTTTTCTGGTATGATTTTAACGCCTGCTTACGTCCAGAGCGTGCGCGGGATTTCACCATTAGACTCAGGCTTATTAATGTTGCCTGGTGCAATTATTATGGGATTGATGTCACCTGTAACAGGTAAGTTATTTGATAAATTTGGACCGCGAACCATTTCTGTAATTGGTCTGGTCATTACAGCTGTATCAACGTATATGTTGGCAAACTTGCAGCTTGATACACCATACGCAACGATTGTTGTGATCTATAGTATTCGTATGCTAGGGATGTCTCTTGTCATGATGCCAATCATGACGAACGGCTTAAATCAGTTGCCGACGCGTTTAAACCCGCACGGAACAGCGATTAATAATACCGCCCAGCAAGTTTCTGGTTCAATTGGTACAGCGATCCTGGTTACAATTATGAACAGTGTCGCCGCAAGTGAAGCAGAAACTATTCTAAGCGGAACCGACCCTGCTACCATTGATGAAACCTTATTAATGCAAGAGTCGCTTCTCGCAGGGATACAATTCTCCTTCTATGTCGCGTTCGGAATGACGCTCATTGCCTTAATCCTCTCGTTCTTTGTTCGAAGAGTGGATACGAGTATGGAGGCAGTCCGCAAAATTGAAAAAGAATAAAGAGAACCCTGCCAATAGGTGTAACACCTTTTCGGCAGGGTTTTCATTATTTCCGCAACTTATCTTTCGTATACTCGAACGTAATCAACAGCCATTGTCGATGGGAATGGCGTTGAACCATCTGGATTCCCGCCGTACCAACCACCAACAGCAAGGTTAAGGATTAAGTGGAAATCTTGGTCGAATGGGGCAGGGTACGCGCCACCTGTTGAATACCAGTCATTAATTGTTTGATACAAGTTTCCATCAACGTACCAACGAATTTCTCCTGGTTCCCATTCAACTGCGTATTCGTGATAACCCGTGGCATCGGTGCCATCAGGAAAGAAATAGTCGCCAGCTTGGAATTGATTCTCAGGCCAAGGCCCGCCATAGTGGATCGCTCCTCCGACTTTGTAAGGTGTTCCTCCGGCATTTTCCATAATATCAATTTCCCCTGAAGCAGCCCATCCACCATATTGATCGTTTTCTGGCATCATCCAAAAAGCAGGCCAAAACCCTTGTCCCGCTGGTAAACGCATCCGTGCCTCAAATCGCCCGTAAGTTTGACTAAACAGTCCTTCTGTTAACACTTTGCCAGATGTATACTCATAGCTACCGAATTCATCAGAAATCGGTTCTTGATGTGCTTCAATAATTAACTCACCGTTTTCCACGCGAACATTTCTTGGATCATCATTGTAATATTGTAATTCCTCATTGCCCCAACCTGGTAAATTGGGTTGTCCGTTTCCAATATCATAGCGCCACTTTGATTGATCTAGGGAATCCCCATCAAATTCATCATTCCAAACGAGGTCCCATCCTTCTTGTTCTATAGAAAGGTCTTCTTCTGTTTCTGTTGCGCCAACATAAGAGGTTGCGATAAACGTTGCACATGCTGCGATTGATAATGTGCCAAGCATTTTCTTCATGTCTTCTCCTCCTCAATCATGTATGGTGTTTGCACTCAGAAGATTTTCTTCTATGTTTAGTATAAAAGAGATCGCTTTTTGTCACAGTTGGGAAAAAAAGATCGAGGTTGGGAAAATGATTGAATGTTAACACTGTTTTTGTAGAAAAGGCGTCCATTCGTTCTCATGTTAGGTTTTGTAACGAGGTTGTGGTTAGTGGAACAAATTGAACGATAGAATAAAGAAAGATATGAATAGGAAAAGGAGTGAGTGGTTGTGCAACATTCTGGCGCTTTTATTGAATCAGGATGGAATTTAACAGAACATAGTCAAGATGGATCGTTACGTAATCTTCGGTTTGCGGTAAAAGATGTTTTTCACATTCGTGATCATCATGTGAGCGCAGGGAATCCAGATTGGCTTGCGACACATGAAGCTGCTAACGCGCACGCATCTGTCGTGCAAAAACTTTTACATGAAGGCGCAACACTTGTTGGCGTTACTGTAACAGATGAGCTGATGTTCAGTTTGAATGGCGTTAATGTCCATTACGGAACACCTGTAAATCCTGCGGCGAACGACCATATTCCAGGAGGATCATCGAGTGGATCAGCTGTTGCCGTGGCGAACAGCAGTGTTGATTTTGCACTTGGTACAGATACAGCAGGCTCAGTTCGAATACCAGCTAGTTATTGTGGTGTGTACGGATTTCGGCCAACTCATAATGCGATTTCTTTAGAAGGTGTAATCCCCCTTGCGAGTCGTTTTGATACGGTTGGATGGTTTGCACGCTCCGCAGTCCTCCTCGAAAAGTTAGGGTCGGCCTTATTGCCTGAGCAGGAAAACACAATGACTTTTTCTACCGTTTACGTTCCTGAAGAAGTGCTAGAACTTGTTCAACCACATATTGCAGAGCATTTTTTGTCTGAACTAAAGACACTTGTAGGAGAAGAAAAGCTAGTCTATACCTCAATTTCAGACGATAAGCTAGACACATATATGAACACATTCCGTACCCTTCAAGGTTATCAAATTTGGCAAACCCATGGTGAATGGATTGAGAGCAACAAGCCAACGTTTGCAGAGGATATTGCTGTTCGATTCCGATGGACGAGCACATTACCAGCAGACGGACAAGAACAAGCAGAACGAACAGCAAAAGTAATAAAAGAAAAAATGGCCGATCTTTTAAAGGACGACTGTTTACTCGCGATTCCAACATCGCCAGACGTAGCACCACACATTCATGCGGATGCAGCTCTGCTCGAAACGCACAGAACGAATACATTCAAATTAACAGCGATTAGCGGATTAACCGAGACGCCTCAATTGACGCTCCCATTAATGGATGTAGAAGGTTTGCCAATTGGCCTTTCATTGATTGCGGGGAAGCACATGGATCGTGCTCTTCTTCAATTTGCCCGAAGAGCGGTAGCGAAATCAGCGATGTCATTATGATCGGAAAAAATTGTTATTCAATTCAGAAATATGATATGATTTATGAAATATCTAAGACTGGTTAGAGAGGGCTGTTAAAGTCCTTTTTTTCTGCCATTGTAAAGGAGTTTGTCCATGGAAGACTTGACGTTTACACAAATGCAGGCCTATTTAGTAGCTAAATATGAGGAGAACGCCACTTCTTCAGATTTGTTTATGAAACTTGTCGAGGAGGTCGGTGAAGTAGCGGAAGCACTCAATTGTCTTGAAGGAAGAAAAAAAGATTCAGGAGACGCTTCGCTAGAAAAAGAGTTAGCCGATGTGATTCACTATGCCGTTGCGATTGCTAGCATCAATCAAATTGATCTAACACATGTTATTTTAGAGAAAGATCAAGACGCAGCCGCAAAATACAATCATTCTCTTAATTTAGTTGAATTTTTAAGTAAGGAAGATAGAGGTTAAACCTAGGAGGGCTTTTTGTGAAAAAGGTCGTGTTTATTCTTAGTGTTAGTGTCTTAGTGAGTGGATGTAGTTTACTAGGAAGTAGCCCAGATAAGACCGTGGAAGCAGGTAACGGATATTGGGTATTAAAAAATGACTATGCAAATGAGTTAAAAAGTAATGGTCTGAGGAATTCTCAGAATCAAGCGTATGTAAACGAAAATGTGTTTTTTGTGGAAGATGTATCTGAAGGAAAGAAAATGGCTGTTATCTTCTCAGGAGATGAGGACGTTGCTTATTTATTGGCCGATATTGATATTCAAGATACTGAGACAATTATTACTGTCGAAGAATCGGCTAATACAGAAGATCTAACTAATCCTTACTTACTTGTTGGGATGGATGAACTGAATGGAGACCTAACTGTAATCAATACGCACAACGATAAAGAAATCAAACAAGTCGACCAGAATTTTGGGAGAGATTCAATCAATTAAAAAGGAGCAAGTGCAATGAATGGAGCTTTTTGGATAGCGATTGGCATGATCGGAGCAGCCTATTTTATTGGAAGTGGATTGAAGAATTTTAAAAATCCAGACCCTACCTCTTCAAACTCAATTTGGGATAACGATCACAATCATTTTTGGGGTGCACCAGAATTAATAAGAGAAGATAAAGTTCATAGTTACATAGGAATTTTAAAAGAAGACGCGACATCTTTAGTAAAAGACTATCCATCAATTCCGCACATGGTTATTAATGGACGCGTTTATTTTCCTGCGGACCAACTGAAGAAATGGGTTAATGAATTTAGAATTGATTCATAAGCTCTTACAATTGTATGGAAAAAAGCTATAGATTACGTTCGCAACCTATAGCCGTTTTTCGTTTTAAACTGCAGTAAAAATGTTACGTCTTCCGCCATTATCTTGTACAACAGCAAGTCCTAAAATAGCTTGAATTAGCTCAGCTGGATCAAGGTTTTGCGCATCGACAACGTACGCGACCGTTCCACCACCAATAGGGAAATTATTGCAGCCGACAATATAAAGATTCCCTTGTTCAACAGAAAAATTCTTTACCTCAGGTGCACCTTCACCTGGGTTGGTACAGCCAGATTCAAACGTATCCCCTTCAAACGTTAAAACAACGACATCACCAAGAGTTGGAACTGGAATTGTAATAGCCATAATATCATCCTCCAAGTATTTGTTTGTGTTACGAAGTCATCTTATGTAAAAGTGAAAAGTTTGAATAGGTGATCTTTCTAGTAATGTGAAAAAATGAGAATGACACCTATTACTGAGGAGAAGAAAAATGAATAGAAAAAATAGGTGCGTTTCTCCCCCTTACTACGTCGTAATATTTGTGTCTAAGAGAACAGATGGTGATCATGGCTACGCCGACATGGGTCAATGAATGGTAGATTTAGCGTCTAAGCAAAAAGGATTTTTAGGCATCGAGAGTGTGCGAGACGATGGATCAGGAATGACTCTTTCATATTGGGATTCATTAGAAGCGATTGAACATTGGAAGGAACATTCAGTCCATAAATTAGCACAACAAAAGGGGAAGGAAGACTGGTATGAGAATTTCTCAATCAACGTTTGTCGAGTAGAGAGAGAGTCATTTTTTGAAAGAGGTTCGTGCTAGAGAAGGAGTTGAATGATTGATGCGTGTTTCAGACTTGCCGCGGAAAACGAAATGGTATGTTTTCCTCGTGTTTCCGCTTGGTGCAGGGGGGCTTTCATATGTTCTACGAGCCTTACTAGAGGTAGGTTGGCCGGATATGGGGACAGCATTAGCCATGACAACCGGTTTTTTTATCGGTAGTTCTTCAGTCGCTTTCATGAAACCTGATTGGTTAACGAGACACACGCAGCCACAAACCCGCAAGCAGAAGAGAATAAAGGATTTATTAGTTGTGTTATTGATCTTGTTGTTCGCTTTTATACTTATTCGCTTTTTTGTCATTTTTTTAAATTGAAGCCGCGCCTGTGGAACTCAATTGAGTTTTATAACAAGTCAGGAAAAACTATGGCTATTCCTGACTTTTAAGAGGAAACTGGACTTCGGTTAACCAGTTCTTATGATCTTCTTCATTCCAGATGCCGTCAATGACCGCTTCCCGAGGTGGTTCAGCTAACGTGTAGGGACTTTTGAGAAGCCATTGATGAAGTTTGGCGTGGGTATCGCCGATGGTTTCATAAGGGCCACGATGAAAAAGGCACGCTGCTTGAGGGACTTCAGCGAATGTTTTAAACTGTAAACCATCTCGATCTTTTTTCTTCTTTGTCACCGCTTCGCAAATTTCAATATCGATGTTCGTTTCTTTATACTCACCATCATGAAAAAGTTGAAAACAATAGAGACGGTCATCTAGGACACAGCCTTGTTCACGCATTTTTTCACCCATTGCAGGATAAGCAATAAACAAATCGTTATAGTGGTCGAGTTTGAGTCGCATGGAGGCCACAACCACTTTTGGGAGGCTTTTTAAATAGATATTTGGCTTTGCATCAGCATGTAAATAATAGGTCGCTTGGCGAAGTTTGTTTTCAATTTCTTGCTTTTCAAGCTGGAGTTGATGTTGTTTCAATCGAATGTGAGCCGTAATTGCTTCTTTTTGGGTAAGGGTTTGTTGGATTTCCGCGATGGAAAAGCCGATTTGTCGCAATGCCATAATGGTATGCAGTTGCTCCATCTGCTGGGATTGATAATAGCGGTAACCGGTGCTCTGGTCCACGTAGGCAGGGAGCAAAATGCCAACTTGATCATAGTAGCGGAGACTTTTGATTGTAACTCGATTCATTTTAGAAAATTGGCCAATGCTATACACATTTCTCACCTCAATATTTTCACTGTATAAATAAGAGAAAGAAAGCAGCAATCCACTGCTTTCTTCGTTATTCCCATTTAAAGGAACGGATAGACACGACAACACCGATTACAGTGATGATTAGCAAGATGAATAAACTGAACCAGTGATCGAAGGGTTGCTGCTGTACGGCAGTTTGCAAGAGTTGAATGCCATGTGTTAGAGGGAAGATCTGTGCAAGAGATTCTAAAGCGTTTGGCATGACAGATAACGGGATGGTCGCCCCTGATAGTAGAAACATCGGAAAAAAGATTGCACTGCTAATCGCACCTGTTGTTTTCTCACGCGGGGATAAGGAGGCAATGACCATGCCAATTGCGTGAATGCTGATCATGACAAGAACGTAGAAAAGAATAAAGCGCATATGTGAACCGACGAATTCCATTCCGAAACCGAGAGTTGCAACAAGGTAAACGGATAGCATGGAAATGATGCTTAAAGAAAAGCAGTACGCGACATGAGCAAGTAAGAGTTGCGATGGGCTAACCGGTGTGACTTTGTAGCGTTTGAGCACTTTTCTCTCTCGGTAAGAGGAGAGGGATAAAGGCAAACTCATTACACCAGTCGCAACAAGGCCAATGGTGGCGACTGCTGCAAATGACGAGGTTAACTCTTCGTTTGACGAAGCTAAAAAGCCCATTAATGCCATTAATCCAATTGGAAGAAAAAGACCGAAAATAAAGGAAGACATCTCTCTTAATGATAATTTAAACTCAGCTGTGTAAAAAAGCCAGAATGTTCTCATTTCCATTCCTCCCCAATTAGCGTTAAAAATGCGTCTTCCATATTTTGTTGACCGCTTGCGTGAATGACTTCTTGTACGGTTCCGCTAATTTGTTCCTTGCCATCCGCCAACAGTAAAATTCGATCACAGAGATGTTCCACTTCATTCATATCGTGAGACGTTAAGAAGATCGTTACACCTGCTTTATTTAATTTTCTCATTGTGTGCCAAATTTCTCTCCGAGCAACAGGGTCGAGCCCAGTCGTTAATTCGTCGAGGAAGAGGACATCAGGATTTCCCATCATGGCGAGCAAGATACAAAGTTTTTGGCGTTCGCCTCCAGATAAATCGGAAATTTGCGTGTGACGTTTATCTTCTAGTCGAAACGTGGCAATCCACTCCTGCCAATTGATTGGGTTGCTGTATAGTGAATGCGTAATCGCACAAATTTCGCTAACTTTAAGCCCGGTTTGAAAGGCACTTTGCTGAAATTGAACACCGACCCGTTGAAAAAGCGTTTGTCGATTGGTGAGTGGGCCCTGTCCTAAAAGTGATACAGAACCTGCATCGATTTTTTGTGTACCGAGAATGCAGTCAATCGTCGTCGATTTTCCTGCTCCGTTATGGCCGAGCAGGCCAAAGATTTCCCCTTTTGCTACGGTAATGTCGAGCTGGTTGACAGCTGTTTTGCTGCCGAATGTTTTTACTAAGCCGTGAGCTTCAATTACAGTCTCGTTCATTCGAGTCCCTCCCTTTTTTTGTCGAACTTTTATAGTGTAAAGTCTCCTCTAAAGGGAGAGTCAACGATAAATGAAATCATTTATAAAGAGAGCTGGTGATTGATATGAAAGGAAGATCCATTTTTATCATAATGATCGCAATAGCTGTGGTTGTTGCGTTTTTCCATTACTTAGAAAGGGAGCCTGGACCAACAACTATCGGGGAGGAGCTGGCTGATCGGTTTGAGCTTATTGAAGTCGAACAAATTGAGATTAATCATTATGTAGAAAACGGAATAGATGTTGGTTATTTGAAAGCGGAAGAAGATATTGAAAAACTGATTCATAAAATAGAAATGCTAGGCATTCATTTCGTAGACAATATTTATGCACAATCAGGGGAAGACTCCTATGAGATCTATTTTAAAATAGCTGAAGGTGGAAGTTTTTCGGTCTATTTTAATGATTCACATGTGTCGCTACCAACTGGAAGGTTCACATTGCTTGAAGAGAATAAAGCAACATCCTACATTGATGAGCTAGATACGATTGATTGGTATGAGAACAGGTAGGGAGAAGTTTCCATTGAGGTTCCCTTGACATTTAGAGTGAAAACGACTTATAGTAAGTGTGTAAATAATATTGCACGTAAGAAGGAGACGACTTTATGTATCTGGTGGTTCTTAACTAATCCAGCAATTGGATAACTTGAAATGCGATTTTTCAGCGTACAAGAGACGCTTATTTTGTGATGGCATTTCGAGGAGTTAAGAACACGTTTACGATAAAGTTGTCCTACTTGAAGTGTACCTACGAAAGGTATGTACTTCTTTAAGCAGACCGCTGTGAACGCATGTTCATAGCGGTCTTTTTGTCGTTCCCTGAACAAAGTTTGCGCGGTTCTTTTTACAAGCAAATGAAGGAGGAAGTATCATGAATCAACAAGCGTTACACGATATTGGCTTTACAGATGTACTTGAACAGATTGCAGGCTACACAAGGATGGAGCGCGGAAAAGAAACGGTGCTTCGTATGCAGCCTGTTTTTAACAAAGATCAAATTGAGCATAAGATGATTGAGGTGCAAGAAGCGATTGAGGTTCTAAAGCGTAGTGGAAGTGTGCCGATTCACGTGGTCGATGACATTGCGCAAATGCTTACGCAAGCGAAAAAAGGCCTTTTCATACGTGCTGATCAAATGACTCGAATTGTTTCTTTTTTAGAGCATTGTGGGAAATTAAAACGATTTATGAATGATAAACTAGACATTGCTCCCCTCGTCAGCAGCTACGCCTTTTCCATTGATGATTTGTCAATGCTGGAAGAAGAACTCGGGCAAGCGATTCGGAATGGGCAAGTGGATGACTACGCATCGAAAGAATTAAGCTATCTCCGACGTCAAAAGAAAATGGCGTTAGAACGATTGAAAAATAAAGTTGAGCATTTAGCGAGTGGTGGTAAATACAAAAGTTACTTGCAAGATAAAATGGTTTCCACTCGCCAAGGTCGCTATGTGCTTTCAATTAAAAAAGAATACCGAAACAAAGTAAATGGTACCGTACTCGATACATCTGCTTCCGGTTCCACACTGTTTATTGAACCAGCAGAAGTTGGCGATATTCAAGAGGAAGTGAGTATGTATACGTACGCAGAGGAAGCTGAGGTTGAGCGAATTTTATTTGCGTTGACCGAATCCGTATTGGCGCAAGAGCATACCATTCATATTGCCATGGACGTCATGCATGAGTACGATGTGTTGTTCGCAAAAGCAAAATATTGTCAAGACATTAACGGGATTAAGCCACACCTATCAGCTGAGCGAAAAATGAATCTCATTCGCGCAAAGCATCCAGCTTTAGGTGAAAAAGCCGTTCCCCTTTCCTTGACGTTTGGAGGGGAAGTTGACCGAGCGCTTGTGATTACAGGACCAAATACAGGAGGAAAGACCGTCACCCTTAAAACGGTAGGCTTGTTAACGGCAATGGCACAAGCAGGGCTTTTAATTCCAGCTGAAAAAGGAAGTCAGGTGGGGATATTTCAAAGTCTGTTTGTGGATATCGGTGATGGCCAAAGCATTGAGGATAACTTAAGTACGTTTAGTTCAAGGCTCGTCTCCATTATTCAAATTTTACGAGACGCCAACGACCGCTCGCTCATATTAATGGATGAGTTAGGCTCAGGAACGGATCCGAATGAAGGGATGGGTCTAGCAATTACGATCTTAAATCAATTGTACAAAAAAGGGTCGACCTTACTTGCGACGACCCACTACAGTGAAATGAAGACCTTCGCGGATACAACAGACGGATTTATTAATGGGTCAATGGAATTTGATCTTGAAAGCTTACAGCCAACGTACAGATTATTAATTGGTGAGAGTGGAAAAAGCCAAGCTTTTGAGATTGCGCTGAAGTTAGGCTTACATCCAAGCATCGTTGATGAGGCGCACCATATTTCTTATGGACATGAAGGCTCTTATGTAGGTCGGTTTTCACAAGAGACGTTACAAGCAGATGAGTTCCGTAAGCAGGTCATTGTGAACCGTCATGCGAACAAACAGAAAAAACGTCAAGTCCAAGATGTAAAGCAGTTTCAGCAAGGAGACAATGTGACCGTGCAAGCTTCAAATGAAACAGCGATTGTTTATAAAGGTCCAGACGATAAAGGCAATTATATTGTGCAGATTAAGGACGAAAAACGAACGATTAATCACAAACGTTTAAACTTGCACATTTCGGCTGCAGAACTGTATCCAGCTGATTATGATTTCGATATTATTTTTAAAAGCAAAGACTATCGAAAAGTGAAAAATGACCAGAACCGTAAACATATGGACGGTGTATGGTTGGAAGAGGAAGAGTGAACAAAAAGCCGCACATTGTTGTGCGGCTTTATTTTACGTTAATTGTGATTGTAGTTGATCCTGCTCAGTTAGTGCTTTTAACGCAATAGTATTTAGAATATTGACTGGCTTGTTGTAGTGGGGTTGGAAGAAGAAATCGCTAAATGCTAGGTCTTCTACGGTCATCCTTTGTTGTATGCAAACGGATAACGTATTCATCAGCTGTGTTTGGTCGATTTTACTTAACACTTGTGCGCCAATTAAACGCATCGTATCTTGATCATACACAAGCTTCAGCTTCACTTCTGTCGCAGTTGGCATAAAGGTTGGGCGTTCGTGATCCACAAGTGTAGTGGAACGAACATCTAACCCGTACATTGCTGCGCCTTCTTCTGTTAAACCTGTAGAAGCCATATTCAGATCGTAAAGTTTTAACCCTGATGTTCCTTGTGTGCCTCGATATTTAATGGTGGGCTTTACAATATTGTACGCAACGAGTGTCCCCATCTTGGTCGCATTTGTCGCTAGGGGAATATAGGCGTGATGCTGAGCTGAATTGTGAAATACTGAGCAATTATCGCCAGCAGCAAAGATCGATGGGTCGCTTGTTTGCATGTATTCATTCACAAGCAGTGCACCATTCTCTAGCGTGTCTAGTTCGCCTTTTAACAATTCTGTTTGTGGGCGGAATCCAACACAGAGTATGACAAGATCAACATCGTGTGTCGTTTTGCTCGTTTGGATGGCAGTAACTTCTCCCGCCTCATTACCGGCGAATGCCTCAACTTTTTCATTTAACGCCAAACGAATGCCTTGTGCTGTTAATGTCTGTTCAACCTCATCAGTAAATTCGCGGTCGAGATATTTGTTTAAGACACGGTCCGCGCCTTCAATAAACGTCACGTCTTTTCCATATGCTTCAAACGCTTCAACCAGTTCTACACCGATATAGCCAGCACCGACAACAGCAATTTTATTTGCATGGGTCGCTTTTTCAATAATCTCTTGAGCTTGTGCATAGTTTTTGCATAGCTGAATGTTCTTTAACCCAACACCTGAAATCGGTGGAACAATTGGGGTAGAGCCAGTGGTATAGACAAGCTTATCGTAGGAATCAATAAACTGTTCACCTGTTTCCAAATTCTCCACAACAAGAGTCTTTTCCTGTCGGTTGATCGAGTGGACATTGTGACTAACACGCATCTTCGCTCCAAGTGCTTCTAATTCCTGAGGAGAAGAGTAAAAGAGCTTTTGAGCATCATCGACGACACCGCCGACATGTAGCGCGATCCCGCATGAAAGAAAAGAGACATTGTCGTTTCGCTCATATACTGTAATAGCTGCTTCTGGATGAAGTCGAAGCAAATTTTTAACCGTTTGTGTCCCTGCATGTGTACAACCAATAACAATAATTTTCAATGAAAAAACCTCCTGAATTTATATTGTGAAATAATGAGCATGTTCAGTTATAAAAAGAAGGAGAAAAGCACTCCTTGATTTGACTTTGTGAAATAATGAGCAAATAAAAATGAAAGTTATCTTTTTTGTTTACAAACTAAGACTAACACATTGTGAAGTATTGAGCAAGAGGTTTATGGAAATACCATAGTCTTTTCTTTATAGACTATGGCAAGTGTGTATCATTGTTTTTCTGCTAAGAAAGCCATTGTGTCACTCTTTGATGTATAAGGCTTGCCAGTCACATCACTGTAAACCTCTTTAATGCTAAAGCCGGCTTGTTCTAATTCTGTTTGAAGCATAGGTTTAGTGAAATATTGATTCCAAATATAGTAGGTTTGATTATCGTTTGCGGTCATTACATTCGTTTGTTCAAGACTAACGCATTCGTCTGGATAGGTACAATTTTGTTGAAGCTCAAGATGATTTTCAGGCGACCAAAAACCGCCGTGTTCATGATGATTCCAGTAGCGTTGGTCTGAAAACCGTTTGAATTTCTCTACTGTAAACACGTCTAAAAACAATTGACCCCCAATGTTTAAGCTGTCATAGATACGTTGTAAAACTTGCTTTCGTTCTTCTTTTCCAAGCGCACCGTAATCACAATAAATGAGTAAGGCAAGATCAAACTCGGGCTTCAACTGAACCGAAAGATAATCTTGATTGATATACGTAATGGGAAGACCTTTTTTCTTCGTTTGTTCTTTCGCATATGCAATGGAGTGGGAAGAGATATCAATTCCCGTGACGGTATGCTGTAATTGTGCAAGTGGTTCACAATACAGCCCAGGTCCACAGCCAAAATCAACAATTTTTGTAGGGTTTTCATTTAAAATGCGTTGATGAATGAAATGGACAGAAGTTTCAATCGTACCAGCGTGTCGACTAGCACCATCATGATCTTGACTTAAGTGGGCATCCAACAAAAAAGGCGCAATGTGAGGGTCCTGCCAAAACATATTTTCATTTCTTGCAAAGAGAGCAGGACGTTTGATGGTTTCTAAAAGTGTGCGGTTCATGTAACGTACCTCCGATTTTTTTTATGAAAAAACCGTAGAGCGGGGCTCTGCGGTTTGGATGAATCGCTCATTTACTCAACGGTTTCATAGGTTAAGTCTTGATCACTCATATGTTCTTCTAACAGTGATTCGAGTTCGTTCACATGTTGTTCTAGCTGGTCATTTGATGCAAATGACACGTAAAGTTGATTTTGCTCGTCTGTATTTTCATTATATTGACTCGCATAATTGACAATCGTGTTTCCTGTTCGCTCATTTAAATAATCGTACACATTTTCCTCTAGTTGCCCATTAAACGTAGCGTGTACATAAGGTTCACTGATGTCTTCTGGCGTTTGATCCGTATCGACAATGAGAAATACAACGACTAATAGAATGATAAGCATACCACCTACGATCAATCCACGTTTCATTCTTCCAACTCCTCTATTTATTTATATGGAGTTCTATTCCTTAATTGGAAAAAAACAAAACGTAATCAAGTAAAACGATGCAGGGAAAAAGTCGTGAGCAGTATGTGTTTAAAAAAAGTCCTCCTGCTTGACTGAAGTTAAGCGAGTTCCATTCAAATAGGAATTTTACTTGCAGTTTGATACACTAAACATAACAACAATAAATTGAATAAAAACACCACTAGGGGTGCGCTAAGCTGAGAGAGACAAGGATGTCTTAACCCTTATGAACCTGATCTAGATGATACTAGCGGAGGGAAGTGGTTGAATCAGATGCGTCGTTTAATCGTTCAACACTTCTTTTCCTAAAAAAAGAGGTGCTTTTCATTTTTGAGGAGGAAAAGGATATGGAAACATTCGTTGATGACGTGCACGAGCGAAAAGATGAGTTAATCCAACTTGTGAAAGACTTGATTGAGTTTGAAACACCAGCGCCGCCAGCTCGTAATACAGCAGGAATTCAAGCGTATATTGCGAACTATTTAAACGACTTAGGGGCAACGGTTGATCAGTGGGACGTTTATGAAGGGGATCCGAATGTAGTTGGCACATTAAAAGGATCGCACTCAGATACCTTTCACAGTTTGATTTTGAATGGTCACGTAGATGTCGCTTCTGTTGATAAGGATGAGGTGTGGAAGACGTCCCCTTTTTCTGCCGAGGTTATGGATGGAACGATTTACGGTCGTGGTGCTGCAGACATGAAAGGTGGTCTTGCTGCTTGTTTGTTTGCACTAAAACTTGCATCTGATTATGGTTTGAAGTTAAAGGGAGATGTCTTTTTACAGTCGGTTATCGGAGAAGAAGTGGGGGAAGCAGGGACGAAGCAATGTTGTGAGCGTGGCTATCAAGCAGACTATGCGATCGTCGCGGACACAAGTCACTGTGCCATTCAAGGTCAGGGCGGCGTCATTACAGGCTGGATTACAATTAAAAGTCCGACCACGCACCATGACGGCACGAGAAGACAAATGGTCCATGCAGGAGGAGGCGTGCATGGAGCAAGCGCAATTGAAAAAATGACAAAAATGATTACGGCTTTGCAAGAGTTAGAACGACACTGGGCTATTACAAAATCGTATCCTGGATTCCCCTCAGGAACCAACACGATTAATCCAGCCGTTATTGAAGGCGGACGGCATCCTGCTTTTGTAGCGGATGAATGCCGTTTATGGATAACGGTTCATTTTTACCCTGATGAAACGGTTGAAGAAGTCACAAAACAAATCGAAAACCATCTTCTTGCTGTTGCACAGGGAGATATATGGCTTCGAGATCATCCACCGCTGTTTGAATGGGGAGGCGAATCTATGATTGTTGATCGTGGCGAGGTGTTTCCTGCGTTTTCGGTTGATCAAGAACACGCTGCATTCTCGATGGTTACGGAAGCACACGAAGCGTTTTTTGGAGCACGACCAGATGTGGAAATGTCTCAAACGGTCACGGATGGAGGTTGGCTAGCCTCTTACGGTATCCCAACGATTCTTTATGGACCAGGGAAATTAGAACATGCGCATGCTGTGAATGAGCAATTAAATATTGAGGAGCTCATGAATTATACGCAGTCGTTGCTTCGTTTTATGATTAGCTGGTGCAACACGCCAAAAAGTAGCGCAGATTAATGCGCTACTTTCTTACCACAAGGTGGAGAGCGGTCCGTGTTCGCCAAAGACAGGATCATGACTTGGTTTCGGGACTTCTGTAATTTTTTGAATATGTTTTTCTTTCTCTGCAGGGTCACCTGTACATAAATCATATGGAACGCCTTCAGGATACGCGCCGATAACAGCAAATGACTCGCTACCATCAATAAATTTATGGCCGGTTCCTGCTGGTAAGATTAACACATCGCCGACACCAACTTCGAGCTGCTCGCCAGACACACCCCCAACTTGTAACGTTGCTTCACCTTCGACCACAACTAATACTTCATGGGCGTTGCTATGGTAGTGATGATAGTCAAAAATGCCACCACGCCAAGAGTTATACCAGTGATTTTCTTTTAAAATTTGTTCAATGCTATCTTCATTTTCAAATACCGCTTGATAATGCACAAATGGATAGCTCGGATGGTTTGGAACCCGCCCATCATCATTAAAATAATGTTGCTTCACCGTAACTTGATTTAAATCTCGCATCTGAAAAGCCTCCCATTTCCCTTTTATTATCTATACCACCCTAATGAGAGCGCAAACATAAAACAATCGACAGGAATGAGAATAAAGTTGTTTACGAAACGAGAAAGCGGGTAAAGAATTCCAAATAAATCCAAATCATTAGAGGTGTGAAGAATGAAGCGAAAACTAATGAAAGCTGAACAAGATCGCGTAATCAGTGGCGTTTGCGGGGGAATTGCAGACCATTTGGGGATCCCATCCCTCGCTGTCCGCTTGATTTTTCTTGTTATCCCCGCTAACGTTTTAATTTATGTGATCTTGGCAATGTATTTAGAGACAAATCCGGTTATCTAAGGGGAGGATGAAAATTTACAATACCAAATCCCATTCATGAATCTCAAAATCTCTTGCTCGTTCGACGACGTAAGGATCATTTTGCACAAGCTCTAGTAATTCTTCGAAAGTATTCGTTTGATAGATGACGAGCCCTCCTGTTCCGTCGATAAAGCGGCCGTTGGCAAAGATTTTTCCGTCTGCCTTTTTCTCCTGAAGGTATGCGACGTGAGCTTCACGATAGTCTTCGCTTTTCTGTTCATCTAGCATCGGTAAAAGTACGGCATAATAAGTCATAGGTCACTTCTCCTTATGATTAGATTTCGATTTTTCGTAAAATGACAGATTGAAAGGTTAGTTCGCCCCCAATTACGTGTTTAGGTACGACGGTAAATGATTCAATGGAAAAATGTGCAGTTAACAATGTTTGAAGGGCGTCATCTTCATAGAAAGAGAAAAATCGTTTTGGCTCGTAAACATCATCTTCCCAAATGCCTTCAGAATTCTTCCCGCCATATACACCTAAGTAAAACAGCCCGCCTGGTTGTAGCACGCGCTTTAGTTCAATTAAAACATCTTCCAGTTCAGCTTTTGGCACATGAAGTAAGCAGTTGAGTGCATAAATGGCGTCAAAATGGTTTGAAGGGAAGGTTAAGTCATAAAAGCTCATTTCTGCGGCTTCTAATCCTTTTTCCTTACATAAGGTAATCATTTCTGGTGATAGGTCAGTACTAAACGTTTTTAATCCATTTTCTTTAAAATAAAGGCTGTCATTTCCCGGACCTGCGCCAATTTCTAGAAGGGTCACTTTTTCTTCTTCCTGCACTAGTTTTAGAAAATGATTTCTTTCTTTCATCTTCCACGTCTCTGTTATTGCTTCATTTCGTTGATTGGCTTGTTTGTTATAAGCGTCTATTAGCAGCTTTTGGTTATCCAAATTTCATCCCCCATTATGGCAATGTTACATGTATGCAGCTTTCATTTTTTCTTCCAGCTTTTTCGTTAACTTGTCTCTTAGTGTACCGTGAGTCGCTTCTTGAAACTGTTCCTGTTCGTTCGTCCATTTTTCTTGTGGGTATTGCCAAACGGGATGAGGAATTCGTTCTGCTGGTTCCCAATCGTATCGCGGGAAAAGATGTGCATGTAAATACGTATCAGTATTGCCATAGATGGAGTAATTCACGCGTAGGGGCTGGCATACTTCAAGAATGGCATCACCGATTAAACTCATATCTAGAAGATAGTCGCTACGTAAAGCTAGTGGCATCTTCTCAAGGGAAGGCCATTTTTCCGCCGGTAACAAAACGCAATAGCCAGGCAAAAACTGTGTGTCACCGATAACTGCAAATCCGCTGCGCATGTTGACCATCACCATCGGATTTTGATTGGTTTGTGCTGCTTTGATTCGATCTTGCTTCCAATTGTGCATGTTTGTTTCACTCCTTTTATTTACTATGAATAAAGTGAAAGGCGATGTATGCAGCAAAAAGGATGTATGAATATTCTGTAGCCAAATCACGATTTAATTCCAACTGGTAGGTATAGCTTTTTTGATAGAATCCCTTTCCGATTTGTTGAGTACCATCTTTTATTTGCAGGTCTTGACCAATGAGTGCGGTTTCAAACACAAACGTACGTGCATAGTAGTCTACATACATTTGATTACGGGTATGTTTTAAACTAGATAATGCTTTTTCAAGACATATCAAGCCAACTGGTTGATTATTTTCAAGGATTTCCCATTGTAAGGTTTTGCCTTTCTTGCGCTCTTTAATGGTAATCGTTTGATTGTGATCAAAAGCGAATTGTAGTTGTAAATGCCAAGCGCCTTGATTTTTTACAATTGTTTCAATAAATTGATGCAGCCGTTTTTTATAAAATCGATGAAACGAACCGATTTGTTGTCCGTTAAAATAAAGTGGTCGTGTGTTTGTGGTAACACGGTCAAACAAACGGACAGAAAAGCCATCATGATTCTGCGCAGGCACATAGTGTTTATCTTTTCGGTATTGCTGATAGATGAAGCGATTTAATCCAACAGCAAAAATGAGAAAAAGAAGCGTCGCGATAACCGCGGATCGCTCAATCTCTCCAACAAATAGATAACGAAGCGGTATGGCAATTAATCCAATTGCAAAAAAGGTATAAAGAATATTCATCGTAATCTACCATTCCTTCTAGTATAAGCGATTATTTTCTAAATAAATAGTTTAAAACAAGAGTCATTTTTAAGAAAGCCCTCTTAAGTCTAAAGAAGGATGAGGGAAGATTCAATTCAATCGTAAAAGTAAGAATTGTAAATGTTATAATCAATTGGGAGGGATGGATATGGCTGATTCAAACCATGATGGTCATGACGAAAAAATAGAAATAATTGATCGAGAAATTTGTGCATTGATACAAAAGCGGAAACACGTGTCGAACGAGCAACCGACTTCTCCGTCGCCTGAAAAGCTAAACGAATGGGCACATACATATGGGCTTGAAAAGGAAATGTTGAATGCTTTATTTAGTACGATTGAGAGTGAAGGTGATTTTAAACCGGTCGTCAAGCCGAAAGGGTATCTCGGAACGGTTCCACTGTCATTTATGTATGAAGAGAATGAGGTCATCTATAGCTTAACGGCCATTCAATCTTATAAAAACGCTTCCGTTCTCTTTTTTCAAGTAGCGAGTAATCCACAAAAGCAGAATTTACAAGAACCGATGCGGGCATTTGAGCTTACGATTAAGGGAACAACATCATACGTGACACAACTGACCGAGGGTAGCGGTGGGGACGCAATGTTCAACTATCGTTTTGTCATTAGTCCAGCCATTAAGGAAGATGTCACGATCTCGGTCTCTGAAAGATTTGGTGAAGGGGAGTGCGTGACGCCGTTTGAATGGAAGGTCGACAAACAAGCGTTGATCAAGAATGAGTAAATAGGGGGATATCAATTGCTACAAAGAGAAACTTTGCCATTAAAACATAAAACAATTCTTATTACGGGAGTGAGCCGGAGAAAAGGAATTGGCTATGCGATCGCACGTCAATGTGCCGCTTTTGGGGCGTCCATCATTACGCAACATTATCAAGCGCATGATGAACAACAAGACTGGGGCGCTGATTCTTTAGAAGACGTATCGGCGGGAATCGAAGCTGAATTAATTGAAGGCGCAACGCATACGCATTATTCGGAAAATTTTGAAGAAGAGCAGGCGCCAGCAACCCTTTTTCAAGCGATCGCAGAGCAAGATGCAGTCGTAGATGCACTGGTCTGTAATCATGCTATGAGCGGAAATGATGGCACATTGATGGAAATGAATGCGTTGTCACTTTCGCGGCATTACACCGTCAACACGCAATCAAGCTTGCTCCTTGCTCAACAATACGTGAAACAATTTAACAGCAAAACTGGCAGAGGAAAAGTCATTTTTATGACGTCAGGACAGGAACTTGGTCCGATGCGCGGCGAAATTGCGTATGCCGCTGCAAAAGGTGCACTTGCTTCGTTGACTGAAACGATTGCAGATGAATTAGCGGTTCACGGTGTGAATGTGAATACGGTCAATCCTGGTCCAGTTGATACGGGCTATATGACGGATGATTTATGGCAATCGCTAAAGCCGAAATTTCCATTTGGTAGAATGGGTGAAGGGGAAGATCCTGCACGTTTAATTGCGTGGTTGTTAACAGATGAAGCCAATTGGATTACAGGGCAAGTGATTAATACGGAAGGGGGCTTTCGCAGAGGGTGAAAGTCCTCTTTTTTATGAATATTTTATAAAAAATTTAGAATTTAGAGACAGTTAATCGTTTATAATAGAAATAATAACTAGGAAAAGGGGTAGGGTATGAGCAATAACGTTCTATGGTATGGGCGCTGTTTGTTTGTGACAGGTGCACTCTTATTTGGATTGCTTCAAATTGCTTTTGCAATTGGTATTCATGACGAACCTTTTTTAATAGGGGCGATGGTTGGGTATTACGCCAGTATCCTCTTATTTGTCGTCGGACTTATCATTATGCTAGCGGAGATGTTTAAAAGTGAAAGTGAGTAATTCTTACAACCTCGTGGCAATTGAGGATATCATTTAGTATTTTTTCATTTTGATGCTACAATATAGGGAAATTGGAGTTGTGAAGCTGGAGGAATTTTGTATGCAATCTGTCCCAACAAATGCAATAAAAGTCGTATCAAGAGCGAAGAAGGAAACGATTCCTCAAGCCCATGAAGAGTTACGCCACTGGAAAAGTGAAGCATTAAAAATAACGGATGATGAAATTAGAGAACAAGCGGCTTGGACCGTAAGCGACAAGACGTTCCACGCAGAAGGCGGCAGCATTATTGGTCTGCTTTCTGGCGCGAATAAAGACCGCTATATTCAATTTATGGTTGGCTATCAGTCAATCTGTGATTATTTAGATACGCTTTGTGATAAAAATGATAGCCATAACCCAGACGATTTTCGATCTATTCATGATGCGCTTTTAGATACATTGGAACCGGAAAAGGATTTTAGCAACTACTATCAATACCGTCCTGGTTTTAATGATGATGGCTATTTACAAAAGCTTGTCACACGTTGTCGTGAAGCCGTAACGTTGTTCCCAGGCTTTGAGGTGATGAAAGCCGATATGAAGGAAGTTGCACAATACTATATTGATTTCCAAGTGTATAAGCATGTGGAAGAAGAAAAGCGTGAGCCGTTGTTGAAGAAATTTTATGAAGACAATCAGCATCTTGTGCCAGGTATGCGTTGGTACGAGTTTGCTTGTGGTGCGGCTTCAACGCTTGCATTATATACGCTTGCGGCTTACGCGGCGGCGTCTGAGCGAACAAAAGAAGAGTCGAAGCATATTAAAGAAGCGTATTTTCCGTGGGTTCAAGGCTTGCATATTATGCTTGATTATTTCATCGATCAAGAGGAAGACCGCTTGGAAAATGAAATGAACTTTGCTGCGTACTACGAATCCAAGGAAGATATGATGGACCGCTTCCGCTTTTTAGATGAGCAAGCAAATGAAAAGCTTAAGGGACTTCCGGATGAAAAATTCCATATGCTTTTGAAAAAAGGGCTTTATGCGCTTTACCTTTCTGATGGAAAAGTGGCAAATAATCCTGAGTTGAAAAAGGATGCGAAAGAAATTATTAAACTAGGTGGGAAGTCAGCCGCATTTTTCTTCCAAAATCGCTGGATGTTTAAGCGCGCTATTTAAATTCACGCACCTCGTAGAGATTAAAGCGAGGTGCTTTTTTATGGAGTTGAAAAGAATGAATATTAATGAAATTAATGAGTCAAACCGACAACGGGCGAAAGAATTTTTTGTTCAGCATTGGGGTTCTCCGATTATGGTCATTGCTAGCGGTACGTACAACTGTAGTGAACTTGAAGGGTATATGGCAACAGATGAATCGGGACAAACGATTGGGTTAATTACGTACATGGATCGGGAGCAGCGTTTTGAAATCCTCTCCTTAGATAGCGTGGTTGAGAAAAGAGGAGTTGGAACAGCGCTAATGGTAGCAGTAGAAACACTTGCCAAGCAAAAGGGAGCAAAAGCCATTCACCTTGTCACAACAAACGATAATCTTCATGCATTAGGTTTTTACCAAAAGCGGGGCTACGTGCTTTACAAACTACATAAAGATGCCGTTAAAAAAGCACGCCTCATTAAACCGGAAATTCCTTTTGTTGCAGAAAATCAAATTCCGATCCGTGATGAAATTGAATGTGTCAAATACATCGTATAAGGGAGTGTCCGCGTTGCGAACGGAAACAGAAATGTTCGATTTGATTCTAACAAAAGCGGCAGAAGATGACCGTATTCTGGCAGTCTATATGAACGGATCGAGGACAAACCCTCATGCACCAAAAGACCTTTTTCAAGATTATGACATTGTCTACGTCGTCAACGAAACGGCACCGTTTGTTACAGATCACGCGTGGATCGACTATTTTGGTGAACGACTTATGATTCAAGAACCTGATAAGAATGATGCTGCGGTAGGGAAACCAGTAAATATCCATAAATCGTATACGTATTTAATGCTGTTCACTGACGGAAACCGCATTGATTTACACGTGGAGACGGTAGCTTCTATGCAAGAGGGTTATAAATCAGATTCTTTAACCGTTCCGCTGCTTGATAAAGCGGGTATACTGCCTGCAATTGCGCCAGCGTCAGATCAAGATTATCGAGTGAAAAAACCGACGGAGGCTGAATTTTTAAACAATTGCAATGAATTTTGGTGGTGTTTACAAAACGTAGCGAAAGGTATTTGGCGCGATGAACTTCCTTATGCAAAAGAAATGTTTGAGCAGGTTGTTCGAGTGCCATTAAACGAAATGGTTTCTTGGTGGATTGGACATAATCATGATTTCCAAGTTTCGACTGGTAAAATGGGGAAATATTTTAAAGATAGTTTACCAGAAAAAATGTGGCTGCAGTACGAGCAGACGTATAGTGGGCCTAATGTTAAAGCGTTTTGGACATCTATTTTTGCAGCAATATCTTTGTTTAGTGCTTTAGCGAAGGAATTAGCGAAAGAGTTCCAATATACGTATCATCAATGTGAAGAAGATAATATGTTGCTGTATGTACGACATGTACAAGCCTTGCCAGCTGACGCTAAAACGATTTTTTGAGCATCTCCTACGAGGTGCTTTTTGTATTGTGTTGGTGTGAAGATAGGGATACAATATTCTAAATACATAGAATAGGGGAGATGATTTTTGAAAAGATGAATTCAAGGTCGAAGGTTGTTGCAATTGCACTTATAACTGCTGTCACGGTTTTAGGAGATTCCATGTTGTTTATTGTTCTACCACTTTATTGGCAGGACTTTGGTTTAACGGAAGTATGGCAAGTGGGGGTACTTTTGGCGATTAATCGATTTGTCCGCTTGCCGATCACACCGTTAGTTGGTTTGTTTTATAAAAAATATGATGTTCGTGTAGGTATTTTACTTGCGGTTTTGTTGGCCGGACTTAGTACACTGTCTTATGGCTTAGCAAATGGCTTTATTGTGCTCCTTATCATGCGGATGTGTTGGGGAATTGCGTGGTCATTCATTCGACTTGGGGGAATGCTGACGGTGGTGTCGTCTTCTGAGGATCATAACCGAGGCAAGTTAATGGGGTTATATAACGGGCTTTGGGGCTTAGGTGGTTTAACAGGAATGTTAGCAGGAGGCTTTTTTATTGATATCTTTTCCATTACAGCTGTCACAACCGTTTTTGCAATTGGCTCCTTTTTGCTTCTTCCATTTATCTATCTTCTTATTCCAAAAACAGAAGAGAAAAAAGCTGCACAAGAGGCTGCAAATAAGTTTAAAAACCTTGATTTATCTTTCCTCACTCCATATACGCGCTTAGTCATTGCAACGAGTGCGACGATGGGTTTTATCGTATTAGGCATCTTCGCATCTTCGTTAAGTACACTGATTGGTCAAAGTTACGATGAACAATGGACGCTTTTTGGAACGATTATTAGTATTACAGCATTAGCCGGAGCGATCCAAGCCTTTCGCTGGTCATGGGAACCGTTTATTGCACCTTTATTCGGACGAATGGTTGATCGGACAAAAAACAAGCACGGACTCATTCTCATTCCGCTATCTTTTAGTATCATCACGTTTTGGTTATTAGGGTATGTAGACATCATTGTTCCTTTGCTGATCGTTATTTTTGTTTTTCAGATAGCTTCGACGATGTTTGTCACGGTTACAGATACGTTAGCTGCTGGAGCGGCGGCTAAAACCGATTCTGTGAAAATGATGACCCTCCATACCATTATGGTTGATTTAGGAGCTGCATTTGGACCATTGCTGTCATTCTTTATTCTGTTTTGGTTTGATTTAAACATGGTGTTTTACGTATCGAGTATGATTATGACCGTTCTAGCTGTTGCATGGTTGATTTACGGTATAAAACAGAAGAAACCCATGAGTAGAGCTTGATACTCATGGGTTTTTTTATTATTCATGTATCGGTTGGGCAGTTCACCTTTCATTTTTTAAATTGAACACGAACTTTAGTGTTTTTTGACAGTTTATTTCCTGGGGAATTAAAAATTTGACGATTGGTGGAATTTAATCTGTATCTTGTTCTCAGATTAGGTTCTGGTAGCCTTAATTAAAAATCGGTGTTGAATAAAGTCAATGTAGCCACATTGTTGGATTCTCTTATGAATCTTCTTCAAAGAATGTTCATACGTTTGAACAGAGAAATCAGGTACTTGCCAAGGGATGGCGTGCAAATAATAAATAATGGCGCTAACATCATAAAAACGTTGGACCCCAACATGTTCTTGGGTGTCAACAATCTCAAGAGAGGTACCTGAGAACAGATTTAAGGATGAGCTTATATTCCAGCCCGAATACGTTTGATCGATTTCAGCGCCTAGAGCGATGTTTAAATCACGACAATCTAAGCCACCAACTTGTTGTGTTAAAAACGTTCCGCCTTTTTTTAATAGACGAGCTAGTTCCTTCACACAGAAAGAATCATGTTGATTTAAGATTAAATCAAACGTGTTCGTTGGTAAGGGGATGTGGTGATCATCTTCGAAAGAGACAACATGAACACCAAGTGGCTTTAAGCGGTTTCGAGCAATTTCCAGATTCGGTGCATATCCTTCTGTTGCGTAAGCGATTTTTGGGAAGGGCTGTAATCGTGAAAAAAACTCCCCTCCGCCAGTCCCCATATCCAGAACGGCTTCTGAATCTTTGATTAATGAGAGAGCTAGTGAACCATAGGACCACGGCAATAAACTACTGCCAAATCGTCCTAACTTAGAAAGGTGGGAAAAATCCCATCCAGAAAAAATTTGATTTTGTTCTGATACATAATAGTCAAATAAATGATGTGTCATCGTTTCTCTTCCTCCATTCATCATTTGTCGTAAGAAAAGCTTGATGATGAAGGAGGTCCGCGACTAAAAGATGTATTGTTTTATAAAGGATGGTAGAAGGTTGGCAACGTTGTCAGCTCCTTGATTTGGTTATTAGTAGTATTTCAAATGAGCTAGACAATTGTCAATCTTAATTCTGAATTTTTTTATTTTTTGTGTTTGCTTGAGTTGAAAAAAGAGAATAGATACTTAAAAAAATAAGGAGGCATAAAATGGATTCTCTTACCCTCTGGTTAATTTTGCTAGCCATTATTATCTTCTTTTCATTAGGAATGGTGGCTTATACATCAGTAAAAAAAATGATGAAAGGGACATACTCTTAAGCCCCTTTAAATCAATTTTCTTTTTTAGTGGCTAAATGATTCAAACGCTCAATTTCTTCATCAATGACGTCAACGTCGATTCGCTCATATAGTGGGTGGAATTGTTTTATTGGCAATCCTGATGGCTCAATTGATTTCCAGGTAAAAGAGTCAAGATGCAGTGACTCCTTGATTGCATGACTTGAGAAAGGTAAAAATGGATGGAGAAGCTGAGCATAGTTAACAATCATGTACAAACATTGGTATAACGTATACGCGCATGCGTCGGGATTCTGTTTCAATTGTGCCCAAGGTTTCCGCTCGTCAAAATATTTGTTAGCAGAGCGAATTGAAGAAAAAATGTCTTCAATAGCACTTTTAATCTCTCCTTTCTCAATTTTTTGTCCGATGGTTACGTAAAGCTGGTTAACACTATCTCTATGTTTCTGGTCAATGCTATGTTTTGGGAGCGTACCGTTAAATGATTTTTGAATAAATTTCACGGTACGTTGAACAAAATTGCCGTATGCTCCTAGTAATTCACTATTGTGACTGTAAACAAATTCACGCCACGAGAAGTCGCCATCTCGTTGTTCAGGCGCGTTAACAGTTAGGTAGTAGCGAATGGTATCAGCATGAAAACGTTGAAGAAGATCAGGTATCCATACGGCCCAATTTTTGCTCGTCGAAATTTTTTGGCGCTCAATTGTCATATATTCGTTTGATAGAATATAGGTCGGTAGACTAGAATTTTTTCTTAATCCCATTAAGATTGCCGGCCATATTAATGTGTGAAAAGGAATATTATCCTTTCCATGAACATAGTAAGAGCGAGTGTCGTTTTTCCAAAACGTTTTGTACTCTTTTCCTGTTAACTTGCCCCATTGTTTGCTAGCTGTATAGTAGCCTGCAACTGCTTCAATCCAGACATAAATTTTCTTATTGTCGGAGCCTTCAAGTGGGACAGGTACGCCGTAATCAAGGTCTCGCGTTGCCGCTCGGTCTTGCAACCCTTCATCTAGATAACGTTCTGTTAACATAACAGCATTTTCTCTCCATACAGTTTGTGCTTTTGCTTGGTTCACATAAGCTCTTAGCTGGTTTTGGAAGTGAGAAAGAGTGAGATCATATTGTTCGGTATTTTTAAATCCTGGCTGTTGAAGACAGATTTTACAACGTCTGTTTTCCAACGTAGTCGGATCAAGCAATGTTGCACAATGGTCGCATTGGTCGCCTCTAGCATCCTTTCTGCATGTTGGACAAGTGCCTTCCACATATCGATCTGGCAAAAACTGTGTGCAGTGATGACAATAGACTTGTTCAACCGATCGCTTAGTTAGATGGCCATTTTTTAATAATTGTAAGAACATTTCTTGAACGGTTTGATGATGATCTTCAAGATCCGTTCTTGTATAAAGATCATAACTAAAGCCTAAATCTGTAAAATTCTGCTTAAACTCTTCGTGGTAGCGTTCGGCAATCGTTTTTGGGGAAGTTTCTTCTTGACGTGCACGAACCATAATCGGTGTCCCATTACAGTCGCTACCAGAAACGTAAAGCACTTTTTTACCTTTTTGACGAAAATATCTAGCTAATACATCCCCCGAAAGTAAACTGGCGATATGGCCAACATGTAAAGAACCATTTGCATAGGGCCAAGCGCCTCCAATAAAAATTGCCATTGTTCATCCCTCCTAAAAATAAAAAAACTCGCCCTTAGAATTCATCTAAGGACGAGTGTTATACCCGTGTTACCACCTTTGTTTACTCGTTATTCACATAACAAGCCTCAATAAGTACGGAACGTCATGACGTTCGTATACCCAGGCATTTGTAACGAGTGACTATGCTCGTCACCACCTAACAGCTTGCTCGGCGGTGCTGCTCAGAGACCATGTTCAACCAATTGTTCTTTGCTTCTTTTCAGCACCCGAAGCTCTCTGTATAAAGACGTTGATTGGTTTACTTTCCTCATCATCGCGTTTTGTGTATATTGTTTCTTATCATAGCAGGAGGTAAGATAAAAGCAAGTAGAATTTTCAGAAGAAAAGGGTGAACTGATGTCGAAATCAGCTCGATTGATCGAAATGATGCTTTACATCAATGAACGAACGAAATTTACGGCGAAAGAACTATCCAATCATTTTCAAGTTTCGTATCGGACGATTTTAAGAGATTTAGAAGAATTAAGTACACTAGGTGTTCCTTTTTATTCTGAAGTCGGGCACGGAGGGGGATATTATCGAATCTCTGAAAAAATGCTCCCACCGTTATTTTTAAAAGAAGCGGAAGCGGTGGCACTTTATTTTTCCTTTCAATCATTAGCGTTTTTTCCTGCTCTGCCTTTTAAGGCAGAGACCGATTTTGCGTTAAAAAAGTTAAAGCAGCATTTTTCGAAAGAAGCACAAGAAACAATTGAAAAAATGAGTGGAAGGATTGTTTTTTGGAATCCATCACGTCCTCATCCGACGCGTTACTTAGAAGAGCTTTTGCATGCCTCTACGAGCAGCACGCCTATTCAAATTACATATCAAAAAGAAGATACACAGATGGAGCGAGTAATTCAGCCGATTGGTCTTTATAGTTCCTATGGATTCTGGTACTGTCCCGCTTATTGTTTTGAGAGAAATGCAATTCGGTTGTTTCGGGCTGATCGTATTCTTGCTGTTAAAAAAAGTGAGAAAAGACCAGTAGTGCTTCCATATCGGTCGGTTTCCGAATGGTTACACCAACTGGAGGAAGAATGTGAGCACCCTCGTTCTTTCATAGTGGAATTAACACGAACAGGTGTGAGGAAAGCTCAATCGATATTGGACTTGGAGCGATTCATCCATGTAGCAGAGAATGGTAAAGGTCGAATACAAGCGATCGTTCCGCTTCAGGAAGTTCGATATTTTACTGACTTGATTTGGAATTTAGGTTCGGAGGCAACGATAAAAGAACCGCAAGAAGCGATTGACTTGATACAAGAGAAATTGCAAAAGCTATGGGGAAATTATCAGTAAGGTGACAGTTTTTGTCACGGTAACCATTTATACTTGAAAGGAAAGAAAGGAGTTGGCCAATATGAATGCAGTCCAATCGATAAAAGAAACGGCGTTACACGAGCTTGAAGTAGGGTTTCGTTCAATTGAAGGGTTACTTAAAAAACTGAAGAAGGGGGATTTACCCTATCGACCTGCTGAAAACATGCGTAGTATAAAAGAGTTAATCGCACACCTCATCGCCATTCCAGAAGTTGATTTAGCTATCATGCAAGAACATCCCGCAGATCATATTCGAGCACTAGAACAAAAGTACGAAGCGTTAGCCACTGCTGAAGATAAGGTGAAACAGATGTATAGTGGGTTTGAGCAATATAAGGCGTATGTGATCTCTTTGTCTGATCAAGATTTTTTGACGAAAAAAACAGCCCCTTTTTACTTGGAAACGGGCTCAACCCAAATTCAATGGCTAATGGAAGTAGTCACACATGTATTCCATCATCGTGCCCAACTGTTTACCTACATGAAACAAAGCGGCTATGACATAGATATGTTTGATTTGTACGTGTGAACGTGAAAAAGAGGGCGATGATGCAGCGCTGCCCTCTTAAAGTTGCTGTTGAATTTCATTTGCGAGAAACCATTTGTCATGATCGCGACTCCAATTCTCTACTGTGAAAAGACGACTTATCTGCTCCCCATTTTTCTCCACAATTAATTCATAAAAAACAACGGCTTCATTGTCGTTCTTCATTCGAATCAGACGATTATTAAATCGTTTCTTTGCACCTCTTAATTCATTGACAGACTGCTGCATACCAATTAAAGCTTCCTCTTTCGTGAAAAACAATGGTTTTTCACTTGGTTCATAGAAAAAAGTAACAAAGTACGAGTCTGTCATCCTCTCCAATTTACTAGTATTACCTGTCTGCATGGCATCATACCAATCCAAAATAAATTGATTATGCACTTGTTCAAGTTTCATTGATTAATAAAATGTCAAATGACTTTTTTCTGTGCGATAGTAATCGAGTCGATCTTGTAAGGTTCCAGTGTGGTACTCAAATTTGTGCCCGTCTGGGTCGGTAAAGTAAATCGACTGTTTGTCTTTTTTGTCTCGGGTTCTTCCGCTAAGAATGTTAACATTTAACGCTTCCAGCTTCCTCCACGTATTTTCGTATTCTTCATCCTTTATAGAGAGAGCAATGTGGGTATAGGATTGGCCAATCTCGTTTCGAGGAATGCTTTCCTCTACGTTAAGCGCAAGCCAGATGCCATCTAAATCGAAATAAGCTAGTTTTTCTCCTTTTACGAGGAGGGTTGCGCCTAGCGCTTGTTCATAAAACCGAATGGACTTTCCTAAATTCGAAACAGAAAAGGTTAAGTGGTTAATGGCCAATCGAATCACTCCAAGCTAATAGATTTTAAAACAATTCTCTTTTTTGTATAATGAAAACAGAACTTTTAGATATCTTTTCTTAATCTTAGTATGCAAGCGTGAAAGTTTCAAATGAAAAAATTGACGAGCTTCTTTACGCATGCTACACTCAATTAAAGATATAAGAGGTCTGTAATAACGTCTGTAGGTGATGAACATGAAATATTCAAAAGCGACAAACTATGCGCTGCATACGATGGTCTTTTTAACTACGGTAGAAAAAGGGCGCTCAACAGGCGTGGACGTCTTAGCGAAAAAACAAGATGTGTCACCAACGTATTTGTCTAAAATCTTAACGAAGCTTGTAAAAGCAGGGTTAGTGGATTCAACACCAGGGGCAAATGGTGGGTATAGTGTAGCGCCTCATCGAAAAAGCATCTCATTTTTAGATGTTATTCATGCGATTGAAGGCCAAACGGTCATGTTTCGCTGTTCATCTGAGCATGATGATGCGGAACAGAGTCATGATTGTCTAATTGAACAAGCGATGACAAACGCCGAAGACCGGTTAAAAAAAGAGCTAAGTGAAACGTACATTGAAGAGATTGCTATGAAAATGACTGCTGTCAAAGAGTAGTCATCCTCTTTTTATTGTTATTACAGACATAATGAATCTATAATATCTAAGAAAGGGTGTTGACATGATAGACGCAGTAATTATTGGTGGAGGACCTGGCGGATTAAGTGCGGCTCTCGTATTGGGAAGAGCCAAGCGTGAGGTTATTTTGTTTGATGAAGATCAACCACGGAACCAAGTAACGGCACACTCGCACGGCTTTATTACACAAGATGGAGTGAGCCCGGTGACGTTTAAAGAAAACGCGCTTGCAGACTTAAAAAAATATCCGGGTATTCAGGTTGAGAACCAGCGAGTAACAAGCGTTAAAAAAGAAGGAAATGTCTTTGTTGTTGAAGCAGAAGATAAAATGGTGAAAGCACGTAAAGTTTTACTTGCGACTGGCTTGAAAGATGGTTTACCTGAGGTTAAAGGGGTTCATTCATTTTATGGGAAAGTCTATTTCCTTGTCCATTTTGTGATGGCTGGGAACTTCGTGATCAACCGTTGCTTGTACTTGCAGAGAGTGATCATGCATATATGTTCACGAAAATAATCTCGAACTGGAGTAAAGATTTAGTGCTTGCTACGAACGGCAAGAACCTTTTAACAGCTGAACAAGAGAGAGAGCTGATATCGAGAGGGATTCGAGTGATGGTTGAAAAAGTCGAGTCTCTAATTGGTGAAGAAGGAAAATTGACGAGCATCCGTTTTGAAACTGGTGTTGAATTGGAGCGTGTTGGAGGATTTGTTACCAGTCAATTGCAGCAAGCTTCTTCGTTAGCGGATCAGCTTGATTGTAAAAAGAACGACCAAGGTGGATATGAAGTCGATGAGTCTGGTCAGTCTAGTGTTGAAGGGGTCTATGTCGCAGGAGATATGACCATGAATCAAGCACAGCAAATCGTTCTAGCTGCAGCGAATGGAAGTATGGCTGCAAGTCGAATGGTTGCCGTACTTGCATTTGAAGATTTTTAAACGAGACCCCCGTCATGTAACGACGGGGGTATTGTTTGATTTTAGATTATTGCCGCTTTTCTTAGAAAAATGTGCGCGTTAGGACTCCAGCTAGTACTCCAATCACTACTGAGAGAAAAAACCGTTTGGAGAAATAAAAAATAAGTCCTGTACATAAACAAACGAGTAAAGTTGGGTAAGAGATCAGAGTAGATGAGGTCTTTTCAATCGTCAACACTTGTTTCATCAATAATGTTGTGAGAATGGCAACGGGTACATACTGAAAATAAAGTTCCGCTGTACGGTTTAGTTTAATGTTGCCTAACAAGTTCAATCCAATAAAACGAATGGAAAACACAATAATGGCTAATAGGCCAATTAATAACCACTGATCAGTCATCGCGTACAACCTTTCTTTTGATTTGAATACCTACAAGTGGTGCAATCAAAGCGGAAATGATAATGGTTAAGCTGTTTCCTGGATAAAGCCATTCTAGAGATAATGTAATGATGATGGCTACTGCTACCGTAACCCACGCTGCAATATGCGTTAACGCAGGCATAAGCAAAGCAGTAAAAGCAGCAGGAAAGGCAAGATCTAAGCCAAATCTCAAAGGATCAATTTGATCCCCTACCCACACACCTAAAAAAGAAGAGATTACCCAAGCAATATAAAACAACAGCGTCACAGTAAAGAAATAAGGAAGGTCGGTTCCTTTAGTAGCAAACCGAGCCTTCGCAAGAAAATAAGGTTCATCGGAAACACCGAAAACACTAAGAAATCGCCATTTTTTACTCATGCCACCAAGGTCTTTGGATAAATCCATTCCATACAAAAAGTCACGTAAATTTAAGAGAAAAGCAGCGAATAAGATAGCTGGAACAGTTGCACCAGCCACATACATTGCTACGGCAACGAGCTGAACGGAACCAGCAAATAAAAGAAGTGACATCACGGTAGCAGCTATAACTGAAAAATCGGCTTGATTGGCAAGGATTCCATAGGAAACACCGTATGAAGCGATTGCAATGGCGACAGGTAAACCATCAGCGAGCGCCTCTTTTAATGAACGATTAACCATGACTTCTCCTCTCGATGTATTGTATACTAAACAATATGTATATTTAAATTGACTTTATTGTATATTATAATAAACTTTCTGTAAATTAAAATAGTTGAGGTGAGTACGATCGAAGGAAATGTTACTCGACAAATTGGCGAACGAGTTCGGACATTACGTCATGGAAAAGGTTATAGTCTTGAAGGTTTTGCAAAGTCTATTGATATAAGTAAGCTGACGTTACTAAAAATAGAGAAAGGTGAAGGGAATCCGACACTGTCTGTTGTTTGGAAGATCGCAAATGGTCTTTCAGTGCCTGTTTCCTCACTCTTAATGATTGAAGAAGATGTTGAAGTAGTGAGAAAGCAACAATCAATCGAATTGGCTAGTCAAGATAAGAGCTTTGTAGTGGAGCCTTTGTTCCAAAAAAAACATTACGAACTATATCGAGGTTATTTGCAGCCCGGTGCTGTCTATCAATCTGAGGCACACGCCCAAGGTGTAAGTGAAAGTATTACCGTAATGGAAGGTGAATTGGAGGTACAGATAAAAGAAAAACGGTACCACTTGATGCAACATGATGCCATTCGTTTCCGTGGGGATCAACCACATGTTTACGAGAATCCTACAAGTGAATTAACGGCGATTCATTTTGTGATTTCGTACGAAGGTTGGTAGCCTAAGCGTTCTTTGCAACATTTTTATTTAAAAACAGGGGAACGAAGAAAACTGTCGAAACGTTATTTAGGTAGGAATGAGAGTATTTAGACAGAGAGGATTTTCAAAGATGATAAAATCATTAGCTGTTTTTTGTGGATCTAGTAGTGGAGTAAACCCTATTTATATCGAAGAGTCGAAGCGTCTGGGGGAATTACTTGCTGACCAGAAGCGAACGCTCGTTTATGGTGGTGCGCAAGTAGGATGCATGGGAGCGATCGCCGATCAAGTGTTAGAAAAAGGTGGTCACGTCTTAGGCGTCATTCCGAAAAAATTAAAGCGAGTTGAAGTGGCGCACAACCATTTGGATGAGCTTTATGTTGTTGATACTATGCACGAACGTAAAGCAAAAATGGCGGAACTGGCAAATGCGTTTGTGGCGTTGCCAGGAGGTGCGGGAACTTTGGAGGAATGGTTTGAGGTGTTTACTTGGGCACAGCTTGGTTATCATCAGAAACCTTGTGCTATTTTAAATGTAAATGGCTTTTATGATCCGCTTTTATCAATGATTGATCATACAATTGAGCAAGGGTTTATGAATCCTGCCTATAAAAAGATGATTCTTGTTGCCTCAAGCCCTGAAGACCTTTTGCGAAAATTAGATGACTATCAGCCGACCTATCTATCAAAGTGGAGCGAATCGTGAGCGCAAGGCTCTCGTTTCAAGAAACAGGTAATAAGGACAGCCCCCTCCTCTTCTTTATTCATGGTGGAGGGGTGAGTCGATGGATGTGGCAAAAGCAAGTTGATTACTTTACTACGTATCACTGCATTGCTGTGGATTTGCCTGAACATGGCCAGAGTAGAGAGGCTGGGAATTTTTCAATCGAGCAGAGTGCAAAGCAATGCTTTTCCTTAATAGAGGAAAAGGCAGCCAATAAAGCTGTTCATCTTATTGGGTTCTCACTCGGGGCCCAAGTTGCGATTGAAATGTTATGTCAGCATTCTATTCGAATCACTTCTGCAATGATTAACAGTGCCCTTGTGAGTCCGTCATCATTATTAAACAGGAGTGTAGCCTATACTGCTCAATTCGCGCTCCCTCTGGCAAAGTGGGAAAGGTTCGCTAAAGCACAAGCAAAAATGTTGTCCATACCAGATGACCAATTTCAAATTTATTTTCACGAATCGAAACAGATGCGAGCACAGACATTTGCTCGTGTGATGAAAGAAAATTCATCCTTTTTTATCCCACCGTCTTTTCGCAGTGTATCGACGAGAATGCTCGCAACCGTCGGTGAAAAAGAATCTCGTCTCATGCGTAAATCACTACTTGACTTGACCTATGCAAATGAACACTGTCAGAACCTTACGATAAAAGGGTATGGTCACGGCTATAGCCTTGCTAACCCAAAGGCTTTTAATAAACTTCTTCAACGGTGGGTTGAAAAAGAAGAATGGTGGGATGACAATTGAGACACATCATCGCAACAGAAACAGCTGATCAGTGGAAGAAACAAATGAAAATGAAAGAGCAGCTTGAGGATGAATTTAACCTTTTTTGTGAAAAAGTGAACGATGCGTTTTGTATTGTTGAAAAACCGAATACAATCATTTGGACGCCTGCAAAACATGTCATGAATACATTTTCGACAGTACCAGTCCCAGCTTTTACGAGAGAAAATCAAATCTATCTTACTGGTGATCTTTCAGAGTGGTCGAGTTATTTTCTGCAACTTTTAACAAAACCCCCTCAAACCAATGTAAAGCAGTATTTTGAGCGTTTTAATCGAAAAAGTTTGTTGACGATAGTAGGGCATGAATGGATGCACCATTCGAATTTATTTGTTGATGATTTTGACGATGGAAGAGAAGATGAGATATGGTTTGAAGAAGGAATGTGTGATTATATCGCGCGAAAGTGCCTATTAACGGAAGCCGAGTTTGAAGAAGTTGTAGATGTTGAACAAACACTCGTACATCAATATGCAGAAGAGTTTCCTTTTTTTACAATTGATCAATTTGGGCAAACAACGTATGCAGAATCGACGACGAAGGTTATGTACGCATATTGGAAGAGTTTTTTAGCTATCAAAGATATTTTAGAATCAGGTAATTATCTTCATATTCTTGATGTGTTTAACCGGTATCAAGACTGGCATAAACAAGGAAGAGCAGGAAAACTCTTCGATTACTTAATGGCAAAATAAAGAAAAGCACATCCTCTTTCTAAATGAGGATGCGCTGCTATTGAATTAGAATGGGAACTCCCTTCGTCCGCTTTGAACTCCAACCCATTGGAAGGTAGTGAATTTATCGAGGGCCCATTCACCACCGAAACGCCCAAGTCCAGAGGCTTTTTCTCCACCGAAAGCAACATGTGCTTCATCATTAACGGATTGATCATTTACATGAATCATACCGGTATTGATTTTTCTGGCGACGTCCATACCGCGGAAGCGATCGGTTGTGAAGACGGAACCACTCAGACCGTATGGGGTATCGTTAGCTATATCAATGGCTTCTTGTTCAGACTTCACTTTAATAATTGGCGCAACGGGACCGAAAAGTTCAGTTTTTGCAACGGTCATCTTAGCGTTGACATTCGTTAAAACCGTTGGTGCAAAAATGGCACCTGTTGCAGATCCTCCAGTTTCAACAGTAGCGCCTTCTTCACGCGCCTGATCGACTTGTTCTGTTAAATGGTTTAGTTGATCTTGATTAATGATAGGTCCAACAATGACGTTTTCATCTGCAGGATCTCCTGTCGGTAATTCGTTAGTACGCTGAATAAATTGTTCAACAAACTCATCGTGAACGTTCTCGTGAACAAGGATGCGATTTAGCGACATGCAAATTTGTCCTTGATGAAGAAATTTACCGAAAATCGCGGCATCAACAGCAGCCTCAACATCTGCATCTTCTAGCACGAGCATAGCGTTATTTCCACCTAATTCTAACGTCGTTTCTTTTAAGTGCTTACCCGCAATCTCTGCGATGTGACGACCTACTTCTGTTGAACCAGTAAATGAAATCAGCTTTGGAACTGGATGTTCGACAAACGCATCACCAATTTCTGACCCTCGTCCTACGACAACATTTAAGACACCAGCTGGAAAGCCAGCTTTTTCAAAGAGATATCCGAAAAGTAATCCTGCACTAACAGGTGTATCTGAAGCAGGTTTCAGTACAGCTGTATTTCCAGTTGCAAGGGCTGGTGCAATCGAACGCATCGCTAAATGGAACGGGAAATTCCAAGGACCAATAATACCAACAACGCCTTTAGCTTTTCGATAGACGTAGTTTTCTTTATTTTCATTTTCAGAAGGTAAAATTTGGCCGTTCATTCGAGTCGGATAGGTCATTGATTCTTCTATAACAAGACGTGCTGAATCAAGTTCTGCTTGGGCTTTAGCTACTGTGCTTCCTGATTCTTTTACAAGCCAATCAATAATCACTTCTTTTTCATCTTTTAACACATGAAGCAATTTATGAAATCGATTACGTCGCTTCGATGGAGCTGAATTTGCCCATTGAGGCTGCGCTTGAAGCGCTGCTTGGTAGGCATCATCTAAATCTTCTTCATTTGCAGATTGAATAATTTGTATCGTATCTTCTGTATAGGGATTTTTATTTTCAATTGTTTTATCGCTACGGCCTGTTAGCCATTCACCGTTAATATATTGTTTATCTTGTGGAAATGTCATAAAACTTGTCCTCCTCTTAAATGTCGTCCTTACCACACTTATTCCCAGTGGAGGCAGCAATCAAACTGGGAGAGAATTCCGTCTTAAAACGAACAAAAAAGAAGCTAAAACATAATTTTAGCTAATTGTAAATAAGCTTGAACGATTTTTTACTGGAAAATGGAAGGATATTCATTAATTTAATCGAATAAAGGGAGAAGTGAATGGTTATTCAT
The DNA here is from genome assembly GCF_024362765.1 of Alkalihalobacillus sp. LMS6. NCBI lineage: Bacteria > Bacillati > Bacillota > Bacilli > Caryophanales > Bacillaceae > Alkalihalobacillus > Alkalihalobacillus sp. LMS6. The sequence goes on from NZ_CP093302.1 coordinate 697,046, forward strand.
TAAACCGTTGACGTTTTGCGGTTTAAAATTACATTAAACAGGGTGGATTTATTGACTTATGCATAATGAGATTATAGAAAGATATCAATTAGATCGTAAAAAGATTGAGCGTGATGGTATTGAGTATTTAGTCAGTTGCGGGGATATGATTGATTTTGAGCAAATCGTCATTCTGTTGGAAGCTTTCTTTGAAAGTTCTGAGGCACGGAAACAAATGGCAACTTACTGCCGTACTACAAAAAGCCGAGCAAGTATTAAAGCAGCATTTGAATACACATCACTGTACAATTTAGATGCGGAACAAGATTATTTATTCGAGATGTATCAGCTAGATGAAGAATTGAAAGAACATGTATTCGTTTATAAACTCGCAAAAGAATCAAAGAAACTTCAGGGTTCCGCACCAATGATTATGGAAAAGGCACGTATTTTATATGGACAAGTAGATGATGATTCGTTAAAACTTAAGCTTGATTTAATCATACAATATGAGTTATTAATAAGTAACCAAGCTTCAGGTGCTAAATTTTATGAAAGTATGCTTTTAAAATTACGTCAGTTAAAACCAAATTACGTAAAGACTGTATTACTTACAAGGTTAATTCACTACTACTCTCGTTCTCTTTTTATTGAATCAAATGATTGGGAAGAAGCTGAGAAAAATTGTTTGGCTAATATCGTCAACCCACTTGCCCCACCCGTATTTAAAGGAAGCGCTCACCATATAGCTGGTTATATAGATGCGTTATCACATAAAGGGGAGCGAGGGGTAAAACATTTATGGCGTGCGGTCGATTTTTATCAAATGACAGAAAATTTCGATGTTGTTAATAAGCTGAAGACAAAGGGTATTCCATTTTGCTTAAATTTAAATCAGCAAGACTACCCAAAAGAGTTATGTTTTGAGAATGTCACTCATGCAGAGCAGGCTCATTATTACATTGTGCGAGATGAGCGGAGTAAAGCGGAACATGTCTTGAAAGAGTTGTTAGCAAATGATGAAACATGTTTTAGAAGCAATTTATATTGGGCATATTTAAAACGAGATGCCGCGCACTTGCTCCAATTGGCATGTGATTACAAACGAAATGCATTTGAGTTGAATTTAATTAAAACGTTTGCAAAAAGAATGTAAGGAAGTGGGTATGGCTAAGCTTGTCGCATTGTCGAGGAGCTTTTTTCTTTTCAATAAAGGTCTCAAGTGATTATAACTACTAAATAAGGGGAACGGTTTCAAAAAGAATAAAACAATGAGAGGAGTCATTTGATGAACGTCGCTATTCTTTGCGGAAGTTTGCGCAAGCAATCGTATAACCGAAAATTACTGAATACGATCAAACATTATGCACCAACTCACTGGACGTTTAACGAAATTCCTATTGGCTCGATCCCGTTTTACAATGCAGACATTGAAGAAAATGGTGATCCTAAAGAAGTGACAACGTTAAAAGAAGCAATAAAACAAGCAGATGGTGTGTTAATCGTGTCTCCAGAATACAATAACGGCATGCCAGCAGCGATAAAAAATGCCTTGGACTGGGCGGCAAGCCCTCCAGCTGAGTCGCCTTTGCCGAAAAAACCTTTTGCTCTCGCAGGTGCTTCGCCACAGGGAGCAGGGACGGTACAAGCTCAAACACAAATTAGACAGACCCTCATTGCTATTGATGCGCATGTCATGCCCGGACCGAAAATATTAGTCGGTCGGGTTCATACTCGCGTTGGAGAAGATGAAGAGATGATCACAGATGAATCGACGGTCAAACGAATTAAGAACTATGTGAATGTTTTTGATGACTGGATGAAGACGTTTACCTAATAATTGTGCAAAAAGCCTAATTCTTATTTCGGAATTAGGCTTTTTTCAATTGTTCAAACTGACGCTGTAACTCTTCCATTCGAATAAAGCGACTTGCCCGATACCATTCTCTCCCTTTAACAAAAATTAAAATGGTAGGGACCGTAAATACTTCATACTGGCTAGGAACCGCTTCGGCATCGTCTAAATGGACGTAGGCTGTTGAAATAAACGGGTAATGGATTAATTGCTCCTCTACTTTTGGCCATAAGGCGTGGCAAACCGAACAATTTTCTTTAGAGAGATAAACGAGCGCAACATGATGTTTTTCAACAAACTCGTTTAGATCGCTCGTGGTGTGTATATTGTGAATCGACATGATCATCATCCTTTTCTTACTGTTTTACAAATAAAACTACATACGTATGTTCGTGTTTGTGATAAAATGAATCGTTGTCACAATAGAGGAGGGAACGATGACTGGAAAAACACATCTTATTGGCGGCATTGCTGCATGTCAAGCAGCAGATATATTGCTTTTTAACAACGATGGTTCATTTGGTTTCTATGCTGCTGGATTTATTGGTGCTCTTATACCCGATATTTGCCATACTCATTCAAAGATTGGACGAAGATTACCAGTTTTGTCCAAAGTCATTGGATCCATTTTCGGACATCGAACGTTTACCCACAGCTTGCTGTTTCTTTTATTAACAAATCTTCTTTTCCTTTATTTCTTTCCTGAGCAAGAAGCGATTCGAATTGGCTTTTTAATTGGGATGATTTCGCATTATGTCTTGGATGCCATGACAGTTCGAGGCATACGGCTTTTTTACCCTGCATCGCTTCGGTTTCGCATCGCGAAGCTTAGAACAGGCGGTAAGATAGAGGGGTTTTTCTTGGTCTGTTTGACGCTATTTATTTGTTGGTTGTACCTACGTTACCAAATGTAATTTGTAAATTATATTGATTATTAAATAATACTTGTTATAATTAATGGAGTGTATAAGCATAGATTGTACAAATTTGGAGAAACGTATACGTATACTGATGCTCCCATGAGAAAGGAAGATGTCAATGGTTGCCGAAAAGGCCATTGAACTTCAAGGTGTTACATATAAAATCGATGGAACAACGATTTTAAATCAAATTGATGGTTCATTTTATAAAGGTAGAATTACGAGTCTTGTCGGTCCTTCAGGTGCAGGGAAAACATCGTTGTTTCGATTGTGTAATGGCATGCGAACAGCAACCGAAGGCACCATTCAGTACAATGGAAAATTGTTATCAAGCTATGTGCCAACAGAATTACGGAAAAAGGTTGGAATCGTGTTACAGCAAGCGACGATGATTAACGGGACAGTGAGAGAAAATCTTGTCTTACCTCTTACGTTGGCAAATGAACAGTTGAAAGACGACGCCGTCAAACAATCGTTAGAGGAAGTCGGGCTTGCTGCTTCAACGATGACGAAGCAAGCAAAAGAATTATCAGGCGGTCAAAAGCAAAAGTTATCAATTGCTCGAACGTTGTTAAATCAACCAGACGTCCTGTTATTAGACGAAATTACGTCATCATTAGATCGCGTTTCCGTCCGAGAGATTGAGCATTTAATCGAGCAAATTCATGAACGGTATGGAACAACTATTGTTTGGATTACACACCAAATTGAGCAAGCAAAACGATTATCCCACGACAGTTGGGTGATGATGGATGGTCAATTAGTTGAGCACGGTACAACGCGAATTCTTGATCATCCTCAAGATCCGCGCGTCATTGAATTTTTGAAGGAGGAACGATAATGAGTCTGATCTCGCTCGTACTGACACTCATCTTTGTTCTCATCCCGCTTCTATTGTCACAAACATTAAAATTAGGGTTAAATCGGGATATTGTTGTCGCAACTATTCGATCAATCGTGCAATTATTAGCTGTTGGCTACGTGTTACAGTTTGTGTTCGACTCAGAGAGCTATTTATATATTGGCTTAATGATCGCATTAATGATTGGTGCGGCTACTCAAAATGCACGAAAAAAAGGAAAGTCGATAAACGGAATTACGTGGAAATTAATTGTTACGTTTTTGTCCATCCAATTTTTAACGCAAGGGATATTATTAGGCTTATCGATTACACCAGCAACGGCGCAATATATTATTCCAATAAGCGGAATGGTTATCGGAAATTCGATGGTGCTAGGCATTTTGTTTTTAAATCGATTTACAGCTGAAGTTGAAGCACGGCATGATGAAGCTGAACTCATTTTAAGTTTAGGTGGAACACCAAAACAAGCGATTCATAAACAATTAATTTCATCGATTCAAGCAAGTACAATTCCTACCATTGAAAGTCAAAAGACAATCGGACTTGTACAGTTACCTGGGATGATGAGTGGGCAAATTATTGCGGGAGCGGATCCTGTGCAAGCGGTATTGTTTCAGCTACTGATCTTATTTTTATTACTAACAACTGCAATTGTAACAAGCATTATGTTAGGCTTTTTATCTTATCCAACATTGTTTAACGATCAGATGCAATTAAAGCAGTAACAAAAAAACATGGTTATCCATGTTTTTTTGTTGTGTTTATTACGTTGTCTTAGTCATTTTTACGAAAATCAAACCCTTGTTTTTCCAAGCTTTGACTTGTTTGCGGAATTCCCTTGTCATGACTGTAATAGCGAGCTACGGTTTCCGTCCACGTTTTTTGGATTGGGCGAGACTGCATATACGTTTTTATCGCATCTTCGTATTGCTGAATCGCTTCAAGTTGATCATGTTGGTAGGATTCTTTATGATAAAAAGCATGAACTGGCAAACGAGGTTTACGTTCATTGATTTCGTCAGGATAGCCAATCACAAGACCGACGATTGGAAAAACATATTTAGGAAGATCTAGAACATTCACAATCTCTTCTGAACGTGTACGAATCGCACCAATTGGTACAATTCCAAGGCCCATTGATTCTGCGGCGGCGATGGCATTTCCCATTGCAATGCCAACGTCAGTCGTCCCAACAAGTAAAGTATCGACATTTTCGGCAGCTTCAAAAGATTGCCCATCGGCTTCTAGTGCTTGATTAATGCGGTGGAAATCTAAATTAAACGATAGAAAAACAGGTGCTTGATCAATCCATGGTTGTCCAATAATCTCAGATAGCTTCTTTTTCTTGTCGACGTCAGTGACCCCCACAATGCTAAGCTGTTGCGCATTTCCCCATGTAGGTGCTGCTTGAGCCGCCTCAATAATGGCTTGAAGCTGTTCTTCTTTAATAGGGTCAGGTAAGTAGTTGCGGACTGAATAATGATTTTTTAACGTAGCTATGGTTTCGTTCATTTCTTATCCCTCCTATAGTTGTTATAACAAAAACAAGCTTGAGAAGCATCTGAAACGCTTTGTCCACATTTTTGTACTTTTAGATTGAATTTTCAGTCAAGTAACAGCTATACTTGTTTTAACAAAAGGGAGAGGAGGCAAGCAGTTGTCGAACGATTGTTGTCAAACAAGTAAGAATAAGCAGATAGAAAATGAATGGGAAGCCGTTCACGCTCAATTTCGAGAGAAAGAAAAACAATTGACAAGAGCGAGAGATGAACTCAATGCGGAACGAAGACAGTTGCCGAAAAAAGAAGTTACGAATCACTATTCCTTTCAAGGCGCTGATGGTGAAGTCGAGTTTTCGGACTTGTTTGAGGATGCGGAGCAGTTAATTGTGTACCATTTTATGTTTGCGCCTGAGTGGGAAGAGGGCTGCAATGGCTGTTCAATGATGGTAGATAATATGGGTCATGTTGCGCATTTAAAAGCTAGGCGAACGCGTCTTGTTCTCATCTCGCGCGCACCTCTGGCGAAACTCATAGCTTTTCAAAAACGAATGGGCTGGACGGTTCCTTGGTATTCTTCCTACAACAATACATTTAACAAAGACTTTAAAGCGACGTTAGAAAATGGCGAAGAGACTCATGGGTACAGCGTGTTTCAAAAGGATGGTGAAAGGATTTTTCATACGTACTCCACCTGGAATCGAGGTGTCGAATATTTAGGAACTACATTTAGCTATCTGGATATGACGCCGCTCGGTAGGCAAGAGAAATGGGAGCAGGCACCACCAGAAGTAAGAGTGAAGCAGACTGATACATATGAGTGGTGGCGACATCATGATCGGTATAAGAATGAGTAAAAAGCGACAGAGAGTGATCTCAGTCGCTTTGATTCAGAATACGAGTTGTCAAAATTTCAAGGAGTTCTTCCGATACGGGTTCCTCACTAGAAATGGCCGAAAGGGCTTCTTCCTCGATATCTTCAGATACATCACGCAATGCATGACCCATGTCTTCAATAAGAAGGAGCTCTGTGTCGTTGTTTGCATCATGTAAAAGATGAGCGTCATCGACAGGAATTTGTTGATCATTTTCCCCGTGTATAATAAATGTCGGGAAGGTCACATCTTGTATAAGTTCAGCAGGGTCATAAGCCATCCACGATGAAAGAAAAGGTTGAACGGATTGATTAAATAATGATTGAAGTTCAAGACTAATTTCATCAACAGAATCGCCCTTGGAAAGGTGGTCGATAATGTCAGCAGATTCTTGTAAAAGTTCATCTGTAATCAATGGATCTTCTTCGATTTGCTCCAATAAGACATCATCAATTGTTCTCCCTGCACCAGCTAAAGAAAAATAGGCATCTACGTTTTCCTCTAAAGCGGCTGCTAGGCCAACAAGGGCTCCTTCACTATGCCCGATCACGTAAACAGAAGTGAACGATTCATTCTGGCTGGCATACTCTAACCACGCGATTGCATCCTGGATGTAATCATCAAACGTCGTCTCTGCACTAGTAGGAGCTAAGTCAAGGTTATCTCCAATGCCACGTTTATCATAGCGGATCGTAGCAATGCTGTTCTCATTTAAGTGCTCTGAAATGAATTTCAAGTTATCATTTCTCCCAGGAAGAAGATATGAATTGCCGTGTTTATCTGTAGGGCCTGAACCTTGTAAAATGAGCGCAACGGGGAAAGCATCCTGTTCTTCTTGAGGAAAATCTATTTTTGCTTTCATGGTTTCAGAAGAATCTAGTGTTAGTTCGGTTAATTCCTCCTCTTCTTGGAAGCGAAGCTGAAAGGGAAGCTGTTGACCGAGCTGAGTAAACTCGCCGCTGATCTCTTCTTCCTCTCGTTCTCCTTCAAATAAAATTGTCTGTCCCTGTAAGGTAGTCTCTAAAGAAAGACGCTGTTCATCTAATTCGACGGTGTCAAAAGGCTCGTCAAAAATGCCTTGCACGGGAATAGATAAAGTTGCTTGATCCTCATCTATTAAAATTTCAATCGAAAGCGGTTGCATCGGGATGATGATTTCTCCTTCCCAATCGCCAGTGAACGCATGAGGGGTCTCTGTTTGTTCAGGTTCAATTGCTTCCTGCTGGCAAGCGGATAACAAAAATAAAAAAAGAATCATAGCTGTTGAAAATGAAAGCTTAGTGAACATATGTAACCCCCTCTGAAATAAAGGTTAAATTTTTGTAAGGGTGCAATCACCCAAAAAAGCATAAATAGAAATAAGAAGAACGTCAACTCCTCTATACAACATATTCAACAAAGGCTTGCGGAATCCTTGAAATTTAAGGATGAAAACAGAGGATATGCGTTTCTTCCATCTAATAACGAGGTGAATCTATGAGAATTTCTTTTCGAGTGGGTCTGTTAGGTTGGATCGTCCCGCTTCTATACTTTTTTTATGAACCATTTGCGATACAAGCATCACGAGTCCCTTATTCGTATATCGCCCAACCGATGAGTGATCTAGGCGTGACCGTATGTGGAATTGGTACGTACCCTTGGGCAGATTATGCGATTTGTTCTCCTCATTCTTCATTAGTAAATGTTCTATTTTTTGTTATGGCTGTATGTTTATTGATAGGGATTATAAGTGTCTATCAACGCTTATCGTTAGCGTCATTAGGGAAATTTAGTTTTTTACTATTAGTTCTGTTTGCAATTGGAAATGGGTTTAGTGCCATACCTGCTAATATAAGCTTTAGTTGGCATACGTATCCTGTGATGTTCATGATTTTCGTTGCGCCAGCGTTATTTGTTATAGCAAGTCAAATCAAACAAGGGAAAGTGTTCACATATAGCATGGCAACAAGCTTACTATTCATTAAACTAGGTATCATCGTTATGGTTTTTTTCCCAGTTGAAATTGGAGGACTTCTTCAAAGAGCGTTCTATTTCGTGTTTTATTGTTGGGGACTAGGGATGATGATAAAATTAAAATAAATAGTTCACCTGTAAGTCTCAACTTCTTGAAACCATTTTTGAGCGATAAAAAGAACCAAAAGTTTAAAGGGCTTTTGGTTCTTTATGTTTATCTTCTCTTGATTAATACGAACAGGGCAACAGCAAGTTGAATGACGATACATATGGCGGTCACAATTAAAATGCCTGTCATGCTGTTTTCTGCAAAGATTGCAGCGTATGCCCATACAAAGACCAATGGATAGAAGATGTCACGATACGCAAGCGCAATGATGACTGCTAAAAGCGTACCTACAAGGAGCATAATAATGGTCCATGGCACTTCTCCTAAACCAAGGAACGTCGTAACATCACGCTGAACGAGCCATGCGAAAATGTTAACAATTGTAGCAACAGATACCCAACCAAGGTAGATGGAGAATGGGATACGATCAAACCAACGAAAGTCGAGTCGATTTATTTTAAAGTAAATCACAATCAAGGTTAACAATAGGCCTACAATAATGATGACTGATAAAAGCAACCATTCTTGTGTAAAAGCGATAATCCACATGCCGTTTAATAAAAAGTTTGCAGGTAGCCAGTACCCAACGCGTGTATAAATGTCGGCATTCCAACGGTTAACGAAAAAGATACGAAGAATCCAAATGAACAACAACAGGTAAATGAACCCCCAAATAGAGAATGCAAATCCTGCTGGCTGTATAAGTGCTTGTTCCTGGTTGGCTACGGAACCAACGTTTGTTGTGGATAGATAGTTTACGACTATCATAAAAGCAAAGAAAATTAAGTAGATCACGCCTAGACGTGTTGTTTGCTTCATGGGAAATCCTCCTTATTTTTTGTTTCTATTGGCTTATATTCACGCTTTTATTTCGACATAAACGTCGGATTTTAAAAGAATGTTGAATTTCGCTTTTAAAGAGAAGGTATTAAGTGTGAACGTATCCATTTTAGTTCCTTTCCGTTTCAGTTCTATATTCTTTTTGAAAAATGGGACAAACAACGCTTAATAGTGTTAATATATAGAATATTACATAGAGAAAGAGTGATCAATGATGAGAGTCTGCTTTGATATTCCCACTGTTAAAAGAAAGAAAGCGGGAGTAAAACGGAGTGTTGCCTTCATATAAGCAGTGATGTTTGCTTCCGCTAACAAGAGCGGAGGAACATAGTTGAACAAGTTTCATATTTTTTTGTGGATCATTATAAGTCAAACCATCTCACTATTAGGTTCGGCAATTACAAGATTTGCTTTAGGAATTTGGATTTATCAAGAAACTGGGCAAGTCATTCACTTTGCTATTATATTAGTGGCTAGCTATTTACCAAGCGTTTTTGTCGCTCCTTTTGCAGGGAACGGGATCGATCGTTTTGGTCCGAAATGGGCGCTGCTAGTAGGAGGATTACTTGGAACGTCGATTTTATTACTAGCATCGGTGTTCATTGTTTTTTCAAGTATGACTAGTTGGATTGCCTTAATGTTAGCAGGAATCCTATCAGTAGTAAGTGCATTGGAAACACCAGCATTACAGGCACTCACACCTCAACTTGTTGAGGATAAGCGGTTGTCGAGAGCAAACGGTTTAGTTGCCACGGGGACATCTGTAGCGAACATTGTTGGTCCGGTGGTTGCGGGAATCCTTTACACGTTCGGAGACATGGTTTGGATTGTCATCAGTAATGGCTTGAGCTATGTCGTTGCGCTCGTGGTAGTTGTTGTTTTATGGCGTCGTTTTCCTAAGTGCGAATGTGTGAAAAATGAGAATGAAGGGTTTTTGAAGGAACTCATTCGTGGTTTTGTATACACATGGAATGAGAAAGCGTTACTCGCACTCATTCTTTTCCACATGTGGGCAAATGTAGCATTAGGAATAAATAGTGTCATTCGGCAACCCTATCTTTTAGCATTCGGTACAGAAGAGCAGTTTGGCTTTGTAACGGCTTTGTTTGGAGTAGGAATGGTGCTAGGTGGCTTTGTGATAAGCACAGTAAAAATTGAAACCAACAAAGTTTGGTGGATGCTGCTAGCTTCATTCGGAATGGGGGTTGCGGTTCTTGCAACAGGCATAACGGAAACCATTCTCCTTATCGGGGGACTATGGCTCTTTATGGGCTTTTGCTTACCAATTACAAACGCCTTGAGTGTGACGTTGATCCAGCAACATGTGGAGTCAACTTATTTAGGACGTGTGTTCTCTATTGCCAGAATGCTATCTTGGGCTACATTGCCAATCGCATATCTTGTTGGAGGTTTAATGGGAGACTGGTTGATGAATATCGGTTTTTCTTCTGCTTACCGTTTCTTACTCATAGGTTCAGGCGTGCTGCTCCTTTTATTCGTATGTTATTATGGAATGTCGAATAAGATGAAGCCGTTGGAAAAACCTGATAGATAAGCGCATCATTAAAAGCCATGGATCAAAGTCCATGGCTTGTTTGATTGTCACTCTGAAAGCGCCGGATCAATCGTTTTTGTGATTTGTACTCGTTCCACTTTCTTTTCATCCATCGCCAGAATTTCAAACCGCAATTCTTTATAGTTAAGCTGTTCCCCTCTTGTTGGCAAGTAGCCAAACTGGTGGATAAGAAAGCTTGCTAAATTATCTTCTTCTTCAGGAATGTTGACATTAAAAGCATTGTTTAAACGTCGCAATGAAATTTTTCCGTCACATACAAGGCGAGATTCGGATTGTTCTTCAATTAGTACATCATCCACATCGGTTTCATCCTCAATATCTTGACCAATCATGGCTTCGATCAAGTCTTCGTGAGTAATGATTCCTTCTGTTCCGCCATATTCGTCTAATACAATGGCAAAATGTTTTTTCTCCTGCAACATCTTTTGGAAAACACGATTTACAGGATGAAATTCGTAAACGTAGAGTGGCTGTAAATCAGCTATTTCTCGAATAGGTTTATTTGGTTCCTGGCTCCATTTTAAAACAAATTTTGAATGGAATACCCCAATAATGTGATCGATATCTTCTTCGTAGACAGGATATCTTGTATATTGATTATCCAGTAAGATTTCTTTTGCTTCTTCAAACGTCACGTCAGCAGAGATTCCTTGAACATCAATTCGTGGTGTTTGGAGTACATCTGCTACATTTAAATGTTCAAAATCAAGCATACCTTTAAGACGGTAAACTTCGTCATTTTTAAACGTTCCTTCCGTAAGGCCGATGTCGACCATTGCGCGCATCTCGTCTTTTGAAAAAGAAGCTTGGTTTGCATCATTTTTACCAAGTAGTTTAATGATGAGCTGGGTAAATTTATTTAAGAGGTACGTAAAAGGTTTTAACAGAGTGAGTACAACCTTCATTGGTGGATATACCAGATAAGCAATGCGATCTGGAAATGCCGCAGCAATTGATTTAGGTAGTACTTCAGAAAATATGATGATCATGACGGTTAGAATACCAGTCGCCAGACCGACACTCCACCCATACTCAAGTGCAACGATCGTTACAAGAGATGGGAGTGTAATATTTGGAACATTATTTGCAATTAATATTCCGGGAATAAAATCATTTGCGTTTGTTACAAGGTTTAATAATCGCTCTGATTTTTTATCTCCTTGAGCGGCTTTTGTCTGTAATCTCATTTTGTTTGCAGCGGTTAATGCTGTCTCACTACCTGAGAAAAAGAATGAAGCCATAAATAACAAAGCAATCGCTATGAATATCAAGATGGTTCCTCCATTTTTTGTTGTCAAAAATTAAAGTGCTTCAGTAATGAAACATTTTACCAAGAAACCTGAAGGATGAAAAGGATAAGTATTAGAATGGTAATGTTTATTGTTCGTTAAAGATAATGGTTTATACACGAAAGTGTTGGAATATATGGGGATTCAACGTTTGATTTGATTCGTGGTAAGATGAAAGCAAAGCGAACGGAAAAGGAGGGCGAAACGAATGATTCACTTTTATTTAGGAAGAAGTGGGAGCGGCAAGTCTACAAAAATGAAAGAAGAAATCATGACATACTTAAATGATGCCCCCGCTGACGGACCAGAAATTATTTTGCTCGTGCCTGATCAAATGTCGTTTCAAGTTGAATATGATCTCGCAAAAAAGACGGGCGGGTTTTCAAGGTTAAGCGTCTTAAGTCTACATTCTTTGGCCGAAAGAATTCTTGATGAGGCGGGCCAACGTGAGCGACCAATGCTTGATCGAACGGGTATGCATGTATTAATAAAAAAAATAATTGAACAGAAGAAAGACCAGCTTCGAGTCTTTAAGCGTGCAAGTAACACAAGTGGATTTGTAAAAGAAATGGAGCAGATGATTCTTGAATTACGTAGGCAAGAACTTTCACCTGATCAAATACATGTAGAAAACGAAGCGCTGTCATTAGCAATACAGGATAAGATGCACGATGTTAAACTTATCTTTCAAGGTTTTGAAGAAACGTTTTCCAACCGTTTTTGGGATAAAGAAGAGCAGGTAAAGCGTGCAATAAAGGCCGTTCCAGATGTGGGTTTGTTAAAAGGTGCTTACGTGTATATTGATGGCTTTTATGAATTTAGCAAGCTAGAACGTCGATTTTTAACAGCTCTATGTGATGAAGCAGCTACAACGAAAATGGCTCTAACATTAGATGAGCACTTAGGGCAAGCTGATACGTTTTATTTAACGAATGAAACGTACGAATTAATGGTGCAATCGCTTCAACAACACAAGCTTCGTTATAAAGAAGAATGGTTTAAAGCCAATTACCGTTTTAATAAGATAGGCCTCGCATCACTTGAAGAAGCGCTCGTTCATCAAGATCATGACGTGAGAGAAAACGATCATAGTGTAAAAATAGTTGAAACGGTAAATCGGCGAGTTGAGATTGAATCGGTAGCTAAATCCATTCGCAGTTTAGTGCGAGAGCAAGGATACCGTTATACAGAAATTGCAGTCGTTACAAGAGATTTACACACATATAGTGATCTCATCCGACGATTGTTTCCTACATATGAGGTGCCGTTCTTTCTTGATGATACACATGGGATGATTCAGCATCAGCTCATTGAACTAATTCGATCGTCCTTCGAGGCAGTAATGCAAAGGTATCCTTATGAGGCCTTATTTCGAGCATTTAAAACTGATTTATTTATTCCGCTTGATGAGGAACAGGTTGCGTTTCGTGAAAAAATTGATGAACTTGAAAATGTGGTTCTTGCTCAAGGCATTAAAGGAAATCTGTGGTCCACCGCTCAGGACTGGCAATTGAAGACAGCTCGTCATGGTTTTGGGGAAGATCCAACCGAAGAAGAATTAGAAAACAATGCAACAATGAATTGGTTGAAAAACTTGTTAATTGCCCCACTTAACCAATTTGAATCGAATTTAAAAAGAAGTGAAACGATTTCCGATATGTGTCACGCGCTTTATACGTTTTTACTGGCGTTATCAATTCCGGAAAAAATGAATCAGCTACAAAGGCAAGCGGAAGAGAGCGGGTACATTCAGGTTAGTAGCGAATACAGCCAAGTGTGGGAAGGGGTTCTATCGATTCTCGATCAACTTGTGGATATTGGTGGAGAAGATGAAGTGACCGTCTCTACTTTTTTTCACACGCTAAATGCTGGGTTTGAGAATATGAGTTTTAAAATTGTTCCTCCAGCGATTGACCAGGTTACTGTGGGAGACATGGAGCGTTCCCGTTTACCGAAACCACGTGCGACCTTCATCGTTGGAGTAAATGAAGGCATCATCCCATCACGCCCACGTGAAAAAGGGATGATAAGTGAGCAAGAAAGAATGGCATTGCAACATGCAGGTCTTTCGCTCGGTCACACAGCAACAGACAAGCTCTGGCATGAAGCATTTTATGCGTATATGAGTCAGACGAGTGCATCGGAGGCACTAATCGTCTCGTACGCTTTAGCAGATGAGGAAGGGGCAGCTTTACTTCCATCTCCTTTAATTCGACATATCCACGATTCTTTAAACGATGTAGAGACTGTATTCGTGCAAAATGAACCAGAAGCTGAAAGGCATAATCAAGCGATAGAATATATATCACATCCAAAACAAGCGATGTCACAACTCATCCGGCAATTGCAAAAATGGAAGCAAGGAGAGGAGATTGATTCAATTTGGTGGGATGTCTACAACTGGTTTAGAACGCATGCAGAATGGCAGCGCCCTCTAAAATCAGGTCTGGAGAGCTTAGACTACTCGTATACCCATATTCCTCTAACAAACGAGACTACAAAAGACTTATACAATGCTCATCTTGTGATGAGCGTGAGCCGAATGGAGTTATTTAAACAATGTTCGTTCCGTCATTTCAGTCAATACGGTTTGCGATTAAAAGAACGAGATGTGTATCGATTAGAGGCATTTGATATTGGAGAGCTTTTTCATACGGTGTTAAAAACGATGTCTGAAAAGCAAAAAGACCGAAACAAAACATGGAAAACCCTTTCGTATGAAGAATGCCGCGAAATGACGTCGGAAGCGGTGGCAGAAGTTGCCCCGACGATTCAGCGTGAGATTTTGATGAGTACAAATCACTATCAGTATATAACGGAAAAGCTCCATGATATCGCTGTTCAGGTAACAGAAGCATTGCGCCAGCAAGCGTTGTTATCCACGTTTGAAACCGTGGAATTAGAAGTCGCATTTGGTCCGCAAAATCCCATATCGATTCCTTCATACAAACTAGAAAATGGCATGAGTATGACGGTCCAAGGTCGAATTGATCGAATTGATCAAGCGGAAAGGGATGGTCGGTCGTTTCTCAGTGTCGTCGACTATAAATCAAGCCCAACATCCTTATCTTTTTCTGATGTGATTGAAGGAATTTCCTTGCAAATGCCCGTGTACTTAACAGTTGCTTTAAAAGGTTCTGAAGCGTGGTTAGAAAAATCCTCAGAAGTGGGGGGAATGTTTTATTTTCATCTCCATAATCCGGTGCTTGAAGAGGATAAGAATGAAGACGAACAACGATTAAAAGCATTTCAATTAAACGGATGGATGAAGAATGATTATGGTGTTGCAGAATTATTTGATAAAAGCTTTGTTGAAAAAAATAAATCAAATGTCGTTCCCGTTGAATTTAAGAAAGACGGTTCGTTTCATAGTCGCTCAAAAGTCTTAACAGATGACCAATTTCAAACGCTCTTTACGTACACTGAACAAAAAATCGTCGATATCGGGAATGAAATCGTAAGTGGAAAAACGATTGTAGCACCGTACCAAAAGGAAAATGGACAAATAGCATGTACGTACTGTCCTATGCAAGCCGTCTGTCAGTTCGATCCATCGTTACCAGGGTTTCATTATAATGAACTGGTAAAGAGAAAAAATAGCGATGCATTAGTAGAGATGCAGGAATCAATTAAAGCAAGGGGGAGCGAGCATGCCTAAATGGGAGATGCAAGAACGACCAAGCGATGTGACGTGGACGGACGAACAATGGCAAGCGATCTCTTTAAAAGGCGGAAATATTCTTGTTGCTGCAGCAGCTGGAAGTGGGAAAACAGCCGTACTTGTTGAGCGCATCGTTAAACGGATTATGGATCCAACAGATGAAGCTGAGATTGATCGCCTGCTTGTTGTGACGTTTACAAAGGCCGCAGCAGCTGAAATGAAAGAACGTATTGGCAAGCGAATGGAAGAAGAGCTGAGTGTTCGACCAACACCATATTTAAAAAGGCAATATCGCCTATTAAACCGCGCAACGATCTCAACACTACATTCCTTTTGTTCAGATTTAATTCGAAAACATTATTATGATATCCATGTAGATCCAACGATCCGGCTTGCGAACGACACTGAGAGAGAATTGCTGAAAGAAGAAGTGTTAGAGGCACTGTTGGAGCGTTATTATACACATGAAAAAGAAGCATCTCCTGATTTTTATACGATGGCTGAAGCATATAGCGGAGATCGGACAGATACCAATTTGCGAGCACTTATTTTAAATTTATATACTCGCTCAAGGTCTCATCCAGATCCAGATCATTGGCTTGAGCGAAGTGCGGCCATGTATGAAGAATCGGTTGAGGATATCGCTACAACCCCATGGGGACAGGTTATTGTGGAAGAAGTCTTAAATTATGTGGCAGGGGCAAGAGCGAATCATGCTCGCGCTATGGCGCTAGCAGAACGAGAAGATGGTCCCCATTTCTATCATGAACGTTTAGTAGAAGAGGGATCAGCCCTAGAGAGGCTCGAATCTAATCATGATTGGGATGACCTTTATAACCAGTTAGAAACCTTTGCATGGAATAGACTTCCGAGTAAGAAAAAAGACGATCCAGCAGATCCTGAATTAATAACGAAAGTGAAGCAATTGCGGGATGAAAGCAAAAAACTTCTGCAAAAAGCACAAGAGTTAATGGTTGGCAATGAGGCTGAAAATACAACCAGGCTTTACCAGATGCGTAATCGTGTTCGCGTGTTAACTACGCTCGTACAAGAGTTTGCAAAGGCATATCGTGAACTAAAAGAAGAACGTTCTTTAATGGATTTTGATGATCTAGAACATTTCGCTCTTGAAATTTTAAGCGATGGATCAATCGATCACCCATCTACAACTGCTTTGCAATACAGAGCGCATTTTCAAGAAGTGTTAACAGATGAATACCAAGATACAAATCGAGTACAAGAAGCGATTCTTAATCTAGTTGGGAACGGTCAAAATCGGTTTATGGTTGGTGACGTGAAGCAAAGTATTTATCGATTTCGTTTAGCGGAACCAGGCTTATTTATTGAGAAGCAAGACACCTATGCCACATTGAATGCGCCGCTTCACGATCTTCAAGATGTACATGGTATTCGCATCGATCTTGCGCATAATTTTCGTAGCCGATCAGAGGTGTTGCATGCTGTTAACTATGTCTTTGCGCAAACAATGGACAAGCACGTAGGTGAAGTGGTGTATGACAACACACAAGCATTGCGTTACGGAAATATCGATTACAATATGGAAGACCAAGGATACGACATCCATGTAGCACTGCTAGAAAAGGAAGATGAAGAAACGAGTGGCTTTGAGCCATCCGCTGAAAAAGAAGCACGATGGACAGCAAGTAAAATTCAAGAATTAATCACGAACGGCTACCCTGTTTTTGATAAAAAAACAAAACAGCTTCGGCCGATTCAATATCGTGATATTACAATTCTGATGCGGTCACTTCCTTCAGCACCAATCTATGTAGACGTCTTTAAAGCGGCAGGCATTCCTCTATACTCAGATCGAGATGAAGGGTATTTTCGCCACGTTGAAGTACAGATCATGCTATCACTACTAAAAATTATTGATAATCCATTTCAAGATATCCCGCTTGCAGCCGTTTTACGCTCCCCGATTGTTGGTTTAACAGATGAACAGCTGGCGCATATTCGCCTCAATCACGTAGAAGGTTCACTTTATGAGGCGGTTCAGGCCACACTTGCTGTTAATTCTGAAGAGGAGCCGTCTCAGACGAAACTCGCTCATTTTTACAACCAACTACAAGAGTGGCGTGTCAGAACGCGAACGACACCATTATCAACATTTATATGGTCTCTGTTTTCAGAGACGGACTACGATATCTTTGTTGGTGGATTGCCAGGAGGGAAGCAGCGTCAAGCAAATGTGCGCGCGTTGTATGACCGTGCAAAAGCATTCGAAGATACTTCGTTCCGTGGAATTTTTCGCTTTTTACGT
Source organism: Alkalihalobacillus sp. LMS6 (assembly GCF_024362765.1). Taxonomy (NCBI): domain Bacteria; kingdom Bacillati; phylum Bacillota; class Bacilli; order Caryophanales; family Bacillaceae; genus Alkalihalobacillus; species Alkalihalobacillus sp. LMS6. The sequence continues at coordinate 714,748 of NZ_CP093302.1, forward strand.
TTTGTTGAACGTATGGAGGAACAGGGAGATGATTTTGAGAGCGCACGTACAATAAGTGAACAAGAAAATGTCGTTCGTTTGATGTCCATTCATAAAAGTAAAGGTCTTGAATTCCCGGTCGTCTTTGTTGTAGATATGTGGAAGCAGTTTAATTTGATGGATACCCGTAGGCAAACTCAAATTCATCAGACATTGGGATTTGGTTCAACGTATTTGGATATCGAGCGCCGTATAAAATATTCAACAATTCCTGAGGTTGCCATAAAAAAATTACAAGAGCGAGAACAGATATCGGAAGAATTACGAGTACTCTATGTGGCGCTAACAAGAGCAAAAGAGAAATTATTTATGCTCGGAAGTGTAAAAGACCGAGAAACAAAATTATTGGAATGGGGAGAACAAGCTGAACAAGCGCTTCCACTTTATGATCGTAAACAAGCAAGGCGTTTCTTTGATTGGGTTATTCCGGCTGTTCTCAGACATGCAGACCTTATGCGCATCAATGATCCCGAACCCCATGAATCAAAATGGCTGTTAGATGAACGAGCTGAAGTGCCTGAACTTAATAATGTTCAAACGCTGCCTCCAAACGAGCATGTTCAACAGTTAAAGCGATTAGAGCACGTGAGGTCTTCTTCAATTAAATCGGAAGCAGAAGTCGGCCGTCGTTTAGATTTTAACTACCAATACCCCGTCGCGACTCAAACATTCGCGAAACAAAGTGTAACGGAATTAAAACGTAAGTACAATTGGAAAGAATTTGCTGAAGCAGAACAGCCTCAGTCGTATAGACAAGCGACTGCGATGAAAGAACCAACCTTTTTAAAAAAACAACAAAAGTTAAGTGCCGCAGAAAAAGGAACGTTAATGCATCGAGTAATGCAACGATTATCGTTCACTTCAGAAGAAACGACAATCATAAAAAGTGAGGTAGAAGCGATTTGTAGGCTGCTTGGGTTTAATCGTGAAGAACAAAGTGCTATCCATGAGAATCGTATTATTGATTTTCATCAATCCTCAATCGGCAAACGATTAATAAATGCGACTAAAATGAAAAGAGAAGTCCCATTTTCATACGTCCAATCAAAACATTCTTTTGCTCATAAAGAGTCTGAGGAAGATGAGGATGTGGTGCTCATACGAGGCATTATCGATGTATTATTTTGGGATGAAGATGGTGAATTAATTTTACTTGATTATAAAACGGACCGAGTTCAGTCTCTTCAGGTAGAGGGAGTCGACTTAAAGAAGTTGTTAAACGAGCGTTATCATCATCAGATGACTCAATATAAACAAGCAATTGAAAGCATCTGGAAGGTTCCTGTAAAAGAATGCTGGCTTTATTTCTTTGATGGTGGCCATGAAGTGACGGTAAAGTAAAGAGAGAACACATCGATACGCATCACGCGTGTGGATGTGTTTTTTAATGAGTAAGGGACTTAACTCATAAGAAATTGGTAAATCACAACGCTTACTTTACAATTGAATGACTGATAAACAAGAAAATCCATTTATTGTAAGTGTTTTAACAGTGTGTTAAATTGAACCCAGTGGTTTTATAAATGACTATAACGTATATTGCCTTGATAGGAGAGAAACATGCCAAAAAAACGATACATTTCATTTGATCTGGCGCGAGGAATGATGTTGCTACTTGTTGCCCTTGCGCATGCTCAAATCTTTATCAGTGGAACGATTCTTGTTCGCCCTGAAGGGAATGGCATGCTGGACAGTCTATTAAACTATGCCTCCGTATTTTTTGTGGATAATCGAGCTAGAGCCATGTTTGCGCTACTATTCGGATACGGCATCACCCTTGTTATTCGAAGTTATGTCCGAAAACAAAAGAGTCACTTGGAAATTCGAAAATCAATCAATCGGCGTGCCGTTGCGTTGCTAATTTTTGGCTTTCTATTATCGGTTGTCGTTGGAGGAAAAGATATTCTTGCCATATACGGTGGGGGCCTTTTACTTATTCACTGGTTCTTATATCGTAGCGACAAATTGCTTGAGCGAACGATGCTCGCACTGTTTATTCTTTTTATCCTCATTTTACCGTTTGTATGGGCGGCCATGTCGACAATGGGAATGGAAACCATTTTTCAAGGATCGAACAGCTACGTCGACCAGTTAATCGATGGAACGATGCAATTTATTATGGGTGGACCAATCTTAGGAAACTTTGTTTTACCTGTCATTCTCTCCATTTTTATTGGCGTTTGGTTTGGCCGAAAGGGCTTATTAAACGAAGATGAAAAGCATCGACCTTTTTTGAAAAAAGTTGCGATCGGAGGCATTTTCATCTCGCTTGTAGGCGCTATTCCACATGCACTTTATAGCAATGGAGCGTTACAAGTCGAACATGCCTATGTAATCGGCTTAATCTTTACTGCCCATATGCTAACAGGGATTGCTGGCGGATGTGGGTATGCAGCATTATTCGGATTAATTGGACCTCATTTTAATAAAACAAATCCAATTGTCGTTGGCATTACGGCGCTAGGAAAACGTTCTCTAACGTTTTTCATTGTGAATGAGATTCTTTTATTAATACTTCTTTCTTCAGGAGGTCTAGATTTAGCCAGTCGACTAAGCATAGCGCAAGTATGGCTTGTAGCGGTTTTCGTTTGGCTCTTCTCGATCGGGATGGCATCTGTTTTAGAATGGAAGAAAAAAAGCGGGCCTTTTGATTATCTGTTTCGTCGGTTCGTGTATCGCTAGTGAGAATGAACCCCCTTTTGAATCAATTGATTAAAAGGGGTTTTTTTCTATCTTTAACGACTGAGTATTTGGCTCCAAGTTTGCTTCTCTTAAATTGTGAAACATCTATTTTTTTATGATCCTCCATTTAGGATAGGCGTTTTTAAACCGCTAGGTTGCAATTTTTCGATCCTTACCAGCGACATAGCCAAATAGCGATATACCAATTGCTGCTGACATGAGAATAAGGAGTGGTACCGTCCATCCGTTTGTCCACTCAGCAATGGTGCCAAGAAAGAAGGGACCAAGGGCCGCAATCATATAGCCGACAGATTGTGCCATACTAGACAATTGTGAGGATTGCTCCACTGAATGTGTTCGTAACACAAAGAACATCATCGCTAAACTAAAAGCCGTTCCCATACCCATTCCAGTAATAATTAAAAAGACGAGAGTTAGTTGAGAGGCTGTTAAGGCTACCCCAACGAGACCTGTTAAAAAGAGTAGACCAGCACCAACCCCGACCCACGCTTGATTATTTAATTTTGCCGCGAAAATTGGAACAAAAAACGTTGCTGGGATTAATCCTATTTGCATAAGTGCCATAAACCAACCAGCTTCATTTTCACTAAACCCTTTAGTAAGTAAAATATCGGGTAGCCAAGTAAAGAGGCTGTAAGGAATAAAGGATTGTAAGCCCATAAAAAGAGAAACGGACCAGGCAATCTTAGATTTAAAGATAGAGGAGGAAGGCTGGTTATTTACTTTACCCGGAACTTTTTTTCGAGACGATCGAATGACGGGAAGTCGTAAACAAATAAAAAATACCGCAATCGATGATAAAACAGCCCATAAAAGTAAGGCATACTGCCAATTAAATGCTGATGCTTCTGCTAATGGAACGGATAATCCAGACGCAAGTGCACCAAATAGATTCATAGAAACAGAGTAGATGCCCATCATAATACCAATACGCAATGGAAAGCTAAGTTTAATCAGACCTGGCATCAATACGTTTCCAACAGCGATTCCAAGTCCCAGTAGTAAGGTTCCGAGTAATAGCATAGGTGTATTCCCTAAAGAACGAAAGACGATGCCAATGGTTAGGGTAATCATAGCCATCAAGAGCATAAGCTCCATTCCCGTTTTACGAGAGATTTTAGGAACTAATGGGGAAAACAAACCGAACATAAGTAAAGGAAGTGTATTCACTAGCCCAATTGTAAAATTGGAAACAGCCAGATCTTCTCTAATAAACGGGATTAACGGACCGAATGAAGTCATCGGTGACCGTAATGTAGCAGCAATTAATAAAATGGAGACAAGTAACAAAAACGTGTAATAATTCTCTTTCTGTTTTGAATGTAGTTTTTGCATCAGTACCCCCTTTTCACATTAATAAAATGAGTTTGTAGTTGAAGTCACAATGCCTCATTGTACTACTGTGAAAGGAGGGAATCAAGCAGGTTCTCGATCTATGAATGTGCAGGGAAGAGGTTCCTTATTAAAGAGGAGTGACTATAAAAAGAGGGAAGCTTGTCTTAAAGAGATCTAACATGACCATCTCCCCAGTAGTAACCATTTTTTATAACAGGCTTTTCCAGTAAACGTCCAATTTCTAGTAATAACTCTGGACAGTAATAGTAATCTCTAATTTGAAAGATTAATTTTTCATTATACGTAAACTCGTGAATGGTGTTAACGGCTTCACGCTCACCATCTAGTATTGTGACAACAAAAAAGAGTCGCTGATTCTTATCAACATAAAAGGTACCATTCATCGTTACAGGATCTGCAGCCCAATCAGTTAAAGAATTTGTACGTATCATCGTTCGACCATACTCTTCAGTAACCCCAACAACTTCCATGACAGCATCTTCATGGAGTAACGAAACAATACCTTCTATATTTCGTTGGTTAAATGCTCGAACATATGCATTTAAAAGAGAACTATTTGGTTCGGTTTTTTGGATGGACAAAGAAGCATCGTTGAAATTGGATTGTCGTAATGTATGTCTAGCACGGTGTAGAAGCGAACGCACAGCTCCTTCAGAAAGGGAAAGCATTGCACCGACTTCCTTTGCTTGAAACTCAAAAACATCAATGAGCACAATGCACACATGTTGCTTTGGCGGTAATAAGTGAATGAGGTAATCAATTGCTTCTGATAGTTCAACGGGAGAAATTGGATCGGTTATGGGTTCATTTTCTGGAAGAAGAGCCGTATGATAAACGCCTTTTTGTTTTCGTTTAGCATCAATCCAAGTATTCGTAGCAATTCGAAATAAATAAGATTTCGGGTTTTTCACTTGATACAAATAAGATAGTTTGGCAAATGCTTTTAACAACGAATCTTGAACGAGGTCCTCTGCATCCCAAGGAGAGCCTGTTAATTTAAGACAGTATGACCAGAGCGCGGCTCGATCATCTTTAATTAGTACGTCAAATTCCGTCCTTAAAGATCGAGAAGCTGTATACATGTTATCCATTCAATTAGACACTCCTTTTTCAGTTAATTACTACTATAACGTAAAAGAGACAAAAAACCGTTCGGCAACAAATGATATTTATAAATTAAAAATTTTCGATATAATAAGAGGGATGTCTACTTTTCTATAATCAGAAAGGAGAAGGAAAATTCATGAACATCCCTATTCAAACAACTGGCGTAGCGGTTGTCGTACTTCGGAACCAAAAGAATCAGACAGACGTACTGTTGTTAAAGCGACAATCGACAATTTTAAATGAGGCATGGACGTACATTGGTGGCAAAATTGAACAAGGAGAGATGGCGTATGAAGCCGCGATTCGAGAAATGAAGGAGGAAACGGGGTTAACCCCTCTCGCAATGTATACATCCAATACGTTCGACCAATTTTATGATCCTAAAAAGAATAGTATCTATATGGCCCCAGTTTTTGTTGCGTTTGTCTCGTCAAAAAATGGCGTCAGGTTGAATGAAGAGCATAGCCAATTCAAGTGGTGTTCGTTCAGAAATGCGAAATCAGTTGTAACGTTGCCAGGAAGCGAAGAAGTTTTAACTTTTATAGAAAATCATTTTGTTCATCAAACACCATTAGAATTGTTAAAGATTGATTACGTGGAGGTGCCATCGTGTTCATTGTAAACGTCGAGGGAGCTGTTTGGAATGATGGCAAATGGCTTGTTATCGAGAGGAGTATAAAAGAAGATCATGCGAGTGGATTGCTGTCGTTTGTGGGAGGAAAAGTGGAGTCACCAGGAGTGGATAAAGATGTATTAGAAAAAACAGTTCAACGTGAGTTTCTTGAAGAAGTTGGATTAAAGTTGAAAGCGAAAATGGCCTATGTGTGCAATACGTCATTTTTATATTATGATACGCATGTTATTGACATCGTTTATTTATGCGAAATGGAAGAAGGGAGTAAGCCATCAATTATAAGTACTGATGAAGTGGCAGCCATTTACTGGTTGACATATGAAGAAATGAAATTGCGCAGCAACGCACCGGAATATTTATTGGAAGCTGTGCGAATGGCGGAGGAAGTACGAGTACGTAATCTGGAGTGATGAAAATGGAACAGCGATTACTGCAAGTGTTAGACGAACTTTACGAGATAAAATGTGAACATGTGAGTGCCGTGACAAACGAGATGTTTGCATGCAGAAACGAGGAAGAGTGTTATTTCGTTCGCGTAACAAATTATAAAACTGCAGAAGAGCAGCAGGCAGAAGTGGACTGGACTGTGTGGCTCTATGAGCAAGGACTAGCTGCACCTAAAGTCATCTTCTCTAAACGAGATCTCTCAATTGAAACCATAACCTATAAACATAAAACGGTACGCATGGTCGTCTATCAAGCGGCTTTGGGGGGCCATGTACAGAAGAGTGAATGGAATGGACCGATATTTGAACGGTTAGGGAAAGAACTTGGTAAAATTCATGGTAGGTCGCAAGCGTATCCTGGCAACAAGGCAGCAATTAAAGACTGGTATGTAAATGATGAATACAATTGGGCTAAATATATACCGAAAGAAGAAAAAGCCGTTCGAGCTATGATCGCAGAAATTTTTCGAGAGGTAGAAGCATTACCAAAAACAAAGGAGACTTACGGACTGGCTCATGGAGATGTGTGGCTAGAGAATGTCGTAGTCGACAAAACGAACCTTACGCTCATTGATTATCAAGATTGCGAAAAGCATTTTTATTTATTTGATTTAGTTGTGCCCGTTTATAGTGCGATGGAGTATTCCTTTGATGGGAAAGGGAGTATTGTCTCATACGTTCATGAAATAACAAAAGCAATCTTCCGGGGGTATGCCTCTGAATTTACGCTTCCCCCTGCACATATTGATCATGTGTTGCTAATGTTTAGATTGAAAGAAGCAGCTGATTATATGCTAATGCACATCTATGGCAATGACGTACGGACAGAAGAAGAGGAGCGTTTGTTCAATCTCTATCGATTAAAAATCGAACAAAATCAACTTCGAACCATCATAACAGAGGAGCTAATTGTGGAATTGAAAGCGTTATTTTCAGCAGAAAAAGGGAAGGCGCCCTCCTCTCAAAATTGTTAATAATTTCGTTTATTGCCCTTTTTAACTTCATTCCAATCCACATTTATATTATCACTAACTTTTTGGAGGAGATCAAAGAGCGTTTCAATTTCCTCTGTAGATAAACCGTTTAAGGCTACTGCTTCAGAATGATTATTTTCACGCAATAAAAATTGATAAACGTCTTTTCCTCGATCTGTGGGGAAAAGTTTTTTTATTTTTTGATTGGTTGGATCCTCTTGCTTATAAATAAACCCTTGGCTTTCTAATTTTTTGACGGCTCTCGCTGTAGTTGTTCGATCCACCTTTAACATTTCAGCAATTTTCTCTTGGATGGAGCCTGGGTGTTCACAAATACGAATTAAATAGAGATATTGTCCTTTTGTTAATTCAATCTCTTTAAATTCAATATTGCTAATGGAATCGAGCGCACGGGCAATGGTGCCAATTTCACGTAGAATTTCTTTCATGTATAAAAACTCCTTCTTTTTTGTTGCAAATACAACAAAAATAAGTTACGTTAAAGTTGAACATTTGAATAGAAGTGAGGGCACAAATATGGATCGACAAATTATCACCAAACAAGATCAGTTAGAAGATGCGTTCGCCATCCGCAAAAAAGTATTTGTAGAAGAACAACACTGTCCAATCGAAGACGAATTTGATTCATTTGATGACTTAACGGCTGATTGTACACATGTTTTAGTTTATTATAACGAAAAACCAGTCGGTACGGGAAGGGTTCGTCGTGTTGAAACGAAAGCAAAATTAGAGCGGATCTGCCTTCTAGAAGAATATCGAAAGCACGGCTTAGGAAAAGACATCATTGCTATGCTTGAAGATCGTGCAAGGAAGCTAGGTTGTGAGCATGCTATTTTACATGGCCAAACCCATGCAGAAGGGTTTTATAAAAAATTAGGATACGTCACGACATCTGATGTATTTGAAGAAGACGGAATTCCACACATAAAAATGGAGAAGTCTTTTTAAGTTAATTGGGAAGGAGGCGTAAACGATGTCTGTTGAATTATTAACGCCTTTACGAAAAAAGATGCTGGTGGTCTCTATTTTATCTGCGTCTTTTTTGTTTTTGTTAAATCAGTTTTTGTTAATTACAGCGTTTCCACAGATTATGGAAGATTTTTCGGTTAATGCCACCCAAGTACAGTGGTTAACAACCGCTTTTTTATTGACTACAACTATTTTAATTCCGACAATGGGCTATTTTATGGGACGATTTCATGCGCGATCGTTAACGTTTGTTGCCATTTCCTTTTTTATTGTAGGAACCATTCTAGCGATTTTCGCACAAACGTTTTCTTTGTTAATTGTAGCAAGAGTTGTGCAAGCAGTTGGGGCTGGGATGATGCTGCCGCTTGTCCAAACGGTTTTACTGCTTGTCTATCCAATTGAGAAGCGAGGGTACGCCATGGGTTTGATGACCATGGTAGTGAATGTGGCGCCTGCAATAGGTCCATCAATTGCGGGTTATATTGTTGATTTATCCAACTGGCGCTTTTTGTTTTGGTTGGTATTGCCGCTAGCGGTTTTACTACTTGTTTTAAATATTATTTTTATGAGAAATATTACTGAGAGAGCGAATGCAACATTAAGCGTGCCGTCGCTGATCTTTTCAGCAATCGGGTTTGCTGGTATCATCTTAGCAATCAGTAACTTCAGTGTATACGGAATCAGCCTGTATGTCATAATTCCCGCAGTTATAGGAGTTATGTCGCTTAGCTTCTTTATTTGGAGTCAATTAACATCCGAACGACCGATGTTAAATTTGCGTTTATTTCGTTTAAAGTGGTTTGTCCATGGTACAGTACTGTCTTTTTTAATATCGGTATTGCTGTTATCGACTGAAACGCTATTGCCACTTTTTATTCAAGATGTGCAAGAACGATCTGCTTTTATTTCAGGAATGACATTACTTCCTGGAACGTTGTTGCTTTCCGTAACGTCATTCCTCGCTGGACGATGGTTTGATCGCTATGGAGGGAAAATCTTGGGGATTATTGGCTATTCCATAATGGTTTTAACATTTGTTTGGTTTACTTTTATGGGAGCCGAGACGAGTGTGGCCGCTATGATCATTTGCTTTAGCTTATTTATGGGTGCAGTTGGTATTGTTATGACACCTGCTACAGCCATTGCGATGAATGCTTTGAAGCAAAAAGACCTTCCTCACGGTACAGCGATTTTGAACACGGTTAAGCAATTTGCCGCTGCATTAGGGGTGACGGTTTTAACGACGCTTGTTAGCTTAAGTGCTGCTCGACCAGAATACAGCTATGCTGAAGGAACATTAATTGGCTTATCACTAGCTTTTGCAACGATGGGTGTGCTTTCCTTTATTGCATTAATGCTAGCGATCTTTACACGAAATCGAAGCAAGTCATCAAATACGTTCATGTAATTCTGACACCCTAGGTATTGAACTAGGGTGTTTTTATGTAATCATACAGTTCATAACTATTTGTTCGCCAATACGACCAACACGTCTTTCTCCTGTATCGAAAAAGCCTGATTTCTTATAAAGTTTTTGAGCAGGTATGTTCTTCTTGTTAACCACAAGAACAATTTCATTTTTATCTGGGAAGTGGGTCTGAATATAGGGAGATACGAGATCCATTGCTTGATTTGCATAACCTTTACCTTGCTCACATTGATTAACGGTGAGAGTTGTGAGCAACATCGCCTGAAGATTGGGTGAATAATCTTGGACGCGCTCTGTTTCATGAAGTAAGAAAAAGCCTACGGGTTGATCGGTGGCATTTGTCATAACAATACGATGCTGTCCTGGTTTATTTGTACGTAAATACTTATTTGGTAAAGCAGAAAATTGAATTTGCTCAGGTGGAAGGTGAAAAGCTTGTAAAGCAGCATCATATTTGGAGTGATAAGGCACTAAGTTTATTGTCATAACAGTCTCCCTTTAGAACGTTTGTTCTTATCATAATCGAAAAATTGGCTAGAAGCAAGAATTTTGTATATTTTTGGAACGAAAACGATTTATGCATGATTCGCGTGTATAAGAATGCGTTGTTTTATTATCCTACTATTGAGGAGGTGAGAGAAAATGGGTAGAGATCGTCAAGAAAAGAAATTAAAAGAAAGTGGACGTGTGGAGTCTGACAGAGACGTTGGTTTACGCTATAAGGGAGCAACAAAGATGTCTGGGCCTGAAGAAGCAAGAAGGTTAAATGACGGTCATAAGTAGAAAAAATACATGCAATCATCAACTTGATTGCATGTTTTAGTTTAAATTGCTATATTATCGGGTATAAATAATATTTATTTTTAAAATATACTGTCATTTCATCTGTTTATGTGTCATAATAGACATACAGCAATATTTTCGGCTGAATCATTGTAGGGAGGTCCCGAACATTGTATAAAATTATACGAATGTTAAACGGGGCAACAGAGACCCTTAAAGACACGAACAGCCAACTAGATAAGGTATTTATTGATCCTGTTGCCGCGCAATCATTGGCAAGCAAATTGAACAATCATCTTTACAAAAATGCTGAACGTTGGAAAGTCACAACCATTAATGGCGTTGATTATTAAGATAGAGAAGCGATCACAGGTATGGTTGCTTTTTTTGTGGTTGGAGGTATTTTATTCTAGCGCGTCCAGAAACTTGTGTTGTTCTTGCAGAAAAAGGGCATGACAGATCGGGGATAATAAACTTCCTTTTGATGTTCGGGCAGTCATTCAAGCGATTATTAAACAAAACAAAAGCTAGCCATCTTGGCTAGCTTTTAATGTTACTTATTCATATACGTGGATCGTTAGGTTTTGACGACCGAAGTTAAGAGCATCTTGTTGTTCAGGCATAAATAGGTCAATTTTGTTGCCTGTGATTGCGCCACCGATATCTCCTGCAATTGCTTCGCCGTAACCTTCAACGTATACAGTGCTTCCTAGAGGGATCACGCTAGGGTCTACTGCAATTACTTTTTGATTAGGGTTCGCTCTTAAGTCAATACCTGTATAAGTTACACCTGAGCACCCTTCACAAAATGCTGTGTACGCTGTCGCTTCTACGTTCATAGTTGTTGCACCGTCAGATTGTGTAGGCTCTGAACTACTAGACTCTGTTGATTCGTTCGAGCTAGAAGACTGGCTCGCTTCTGAACTACTAGACTCTGTTGATTCGTTTGAGCTAGAAGGCTGGCTCGCTTCTGAGCTACTAGACTCTGTTGATTCATTTGAGCTAGAAGATTGGCTTGCTTCTGAACTACTAGACTCGTTTGCTGAGCTTGTAGATTCAGTAGACTCGCTTGAGCTTTGGTTATTTGAAGACTCTTGTGGAGCTGAGTCATTTGATTGAATTTCACCTTTCACTTGACCTTGTTCGCCTTCACCAGGCATTGTTAATTGTTGGCCAATGAAAATTAAATGCTTATCGTAAATCTCTGGGTTTAACTCAACGATATTTTGAACTTCTGTCTGATGTTGATTTGCTATTTCACTAAGTGTGTCTCCACTTTTGACTTCATATGCAAATGCTGGAGTAGCAACAAGTACAGATCCTAGGACGGCTAATGATGAAACGAATTTTTTCATACTGTAAAACTCCCCTTATAATTTAGTATTCATCCCCCATAAAATGGAACTATGAAAATGTGTAAGATGAGTCGTTCTTGGTTTGAATTCCATTTTTGTGCGGGATGTCTCTCGCAAGTCCAAACTATACAGAACAAAGAGAGAGCTTTCAACCCATAATCAAGGAAGTAATAAACTTGTAAAATTCCTGTAATCCGCATAGGTAAAGCGATCGATGGAGTAGACTGGGGAAAATGTACTAGCGATCACTTGTTCAGCTTATTCGACAAATGATGATATTACACGTATGTTACAAAGAAAAAGTCTATAAAAGTGTTGATTTCGGGTATATGAATAGGTAGACCAAGAATAGTAGGGTGATTAAGCCGAAGAGAAAGTAGACGTGATCCATGCAAGTAGAGAGCTAATTGTTAGCACACGAATTGTTGCTAAAAGGAATGCGTCTGTACGTATGTAGTTAATTACAAAATAGCTGAAAAGGATAAAAATAAACGGCACGGTGTACATAAAAACCGTAGAATCGATCGTCATTGGTATAGCAATAAGGCTAATCGTTAAGAGATAGAAATAGGAAATAAAGAGTGGGATCGTTAATAGACATGCATGAATCATGTATTTTTCTCCTTGTCCATAAGGTTCGCTATCTCTACTATTAACGAAACGTTTCTTAAATAAACATACGTTCCTTCATTAAACCGTGAGAATGGCTCGTTAGTAAAGCGCACTCGAAGTGGATTTGAAAATTGAAATCGACTATCGAGTGCATGTTTTACATTAAAAAGCTTTGAAACGCTACGACAAGGCCTACAACAATCACAAGGCTTGGAAGTAAATTCGCAATCTTAACGTCAATGACATTTAAGAGGTTAAGACCAATGGCAAGGATTAAAATCCCGCCGATGCACGTAATTTCTGCAATCACAAGGTCCATTAACACATCTGGAACAAACCGATCAATCTGGTTTGCTAATAGCGTAATGCTTGCTTGATAAAGAAAAACGGGTATCGCGGCAAATAATACACCAATCCCTAACGTTGACGAAATAATGAGAGCTGAGAAGCCATCAATAGAAGATTTCGTAAAAAGTAAACTATGATCCCCACGCAATGCTGCTTCAAGTGGACCGAGAATTGCTAGTGCTCCAGTGGCAAATATAAGCGTTGAACTTACAAAAGCTTGTGCCACATTTCCTTGACTATTTTTTCCTAGTCGCTTTCCTAGCCAGCCCCCAAGTTGATTGAGTCGGTCATCAATTCGTAACCAACCCCCAACAAGTGCGCCGCTCGTTAAACTAACAATGATAATTAAAAAATTCTGCCCCGTAACAGCCATTTGCATGCCAATGACAATTAAGGCAAGTGATAAAGCCTGCATGACAAGCTTTCGTATATCCTCGGGTACATTTCGTATGCGTACGCCGATTAATGAAGCAACAGCAATGGCTGCCGCGTTAATAATTGTTCCTAATAACATCTTACGCCTCATTCCATCCTGCATTTCACTCAGAAGCAATGCTTCATTATAGCAAATTCATTTAGCATGTTAAAGTACTTCGGAATGCTAAAGAGTATTCAGTTTATTGCAGGTGACAAATGGGCGTCGTCCGATTTACAGGGAAAAAACAAACCGCTGTGAGGAACAGAATTAGAACACCTAATACAATAAGAAGGAGAAACCATTCCCAAAAAGACATCTTGTACCATTTGTCTCGCCGGTATCGCCTTTTCAAGTAGATTCGTTGCCTTTTACATAGGAAAGCAACATCTCTTTTAAGCGTTGTTGCTGGCGGTGAGGTGCTATATCTTCCTCTAAGTACGTAATTGGTGATTTGAGCGTAATATTGCTTCCGAACGTTCCATAGCTGTTAATTGCAGTAATAATGGTTTCTTTGACAGGGACATCGGTTCGAAATGATTTGTCTTGAATGCCTTCGTCAATAAGATGCAGGACAAGATCGGCTACTCGTTTTTGTGTATCAATATAGTCTTGAATCGTATCCAATGGTTCTTGAGAAAATGAGGCGTAGCTCTCAAACGCTTCTCTAAATACGGCGCTTTTACTTAGTGTATCGCTTGAATCGATGGTTAATAAATCAAAAAGCTTGATGAGTCGATCGTAAGCGGGAATGTCTTCGTAAACGATTTCAAAAAAAGAGGATACATGTTTTTCTAAATTATGACTCGCTACAGCTACAATTAAGCGGTCTTTTTTTGGGAAGTAACGGAACAATGTGGCAATCCCAATTTCCTCTTTATCTGCAACGTCTTGCATTTGTACTTGGTCTAAACCGTGTTCTAGAAAAAGCATTTCTGCCGTTTGAACAATTGACTGGTAGCGACGAGTTTTGTTTTCTGAGCGTTTCGTTGATTCAGGCATAAAGGCTCCTTTTTTACACATGATATATTGAGTGTATAACAGAAAGCGCTTGCAAGAAAATCATATTTCAATTATAATCAAATTATGATAGTTTAACTATCATAATTATTTTTAGGAGGCTTTTTCAAATGAGATTAAAAAATAAAGTTGCATTTATTACAGGTGCTGGTAGCGGGATGGGCGAAGTAGAAGCGCTTCGTTTTGCTGAAGAAGGTGCAGTTGTTGTGGCAACAGATATAAATGAAGAAGCTGTAAATTCGGTTGTTTCAAAAATAAAAGAAGCTGGTGGACAAGCACAAGCTTATAAACATAATGTTGCATCTAAAGAAGACTGGGCGGCAATCATGGGTGATGTAAAGGATCAGTACGGGAAGCTAGATATTCTCGTTAACAATGCAGGAATTTCATTGGCGACTCCTTTTGAAGAGCAGACAGCAGAAGATTGGGAACGCGTATACGGCATTAACATTAATGGTGTCATGTATGGCATGCAGGAAGCCCTTCCTTTAATGGAGGAAAACGGTGGCTCGATTGTAAATATTTCATCGATATCGGCTCTAACCGGAATGGCAGGTCCAGGTGCATACACAGCTTCAAAAGGAGCGGTACGCTCAATGACAAAAGCGGCGGCTGTTGATTACGGGAAGAAGAACATTCGTGTTAATTCCGTACATCCTGGCTACATCGTAACGCCAATGAGTGCTCCTTCTATGGAACAATATAAAGAGTATTTCTTAACCCAAGTAGCTTTACCAAATCTCGGAAATGCGGAAGAAGTGGCGAATGCCGTGCTATTCCTAGCTTCAGATGAAGCGAGTCATATTACTGGAATTGAATTACCTGTTGATGGTGGCGTTACAGCAAAATAAAGGAGAGGTACAGCATGAGTGGAACAGAAGTAGTTGTCATTACAGGGGCGGCGACTGGTCTTGGTCGCGCAACAGCATTGAAGATGGCTGAAAAAGGCTATCGGTTAACGCTTGTTGATTTTAATGAAGAAGCTGGGCAAGAAACATTAAAGGATGTTCAAGCAACAGGTGCGGAAGCCATTTTTGTAAAGGCAAATGTCTCGGTAGAAGAAGATGTTAAAGCATATGTAGAAAAAACAGTTGAGACGTTTGGCACAATTAATCATTTTGTTAATAACGCAGGGATTATGGTGCCAATGCGGTTGTTACATGAGTATGATGTCGACGAATACAATCGTGTTATGGACGTCAATGTGAAAGGCGCGTTTTTAGGACTAAAATATGTGATCGCTGTAATGATGGAAAATGGCGGTGGTCATATCGTCAACACAGTCTCATCAAACAGCTACAAGCCAACCGCTTACAATGGTTTGTATTCAGCCACAAAACATGCTTTGGCTGCCTTGACGAAATCAATTGGTCAAGATTATCAAGATTATAAGATCTATGCTGCTGGAGTAGCACCGAATTCGATGAATACAACGATTTCTGCCGCAGCCGTTCCAAGTCTAACACCAGATCGACTTGAAAATTTATCATCGTCAACAGGCCCGAATCGACCAGCAAGTCCAGAAGAAATAGCCGATGTGGTCATGTTTATTTTAGAATCAGGAGCGCCACTCGTAAACGGAACAATTGTGAACTGTGCCGGTGGACAAATTTATAACTAAATGAGTGAAAATAGTTTAAAGTGTGTACGGAAAAAAAACGTCCGCTACTCATCGTTTTTGTAACAATTTTGGGAGATGACATTCAATCTAATGAGAACCCATTTTATAGGCATTGCCTGTAATGTGGGTTTTTATTAGTAGTAAAAGTCATAAAATGTTCAGAAAACAAGCGGAATCATACTGTAAGTTTCATAGAGAATAGTGATAGTCGGGTTTGTTGAACTTAATAAAATTTTTTAAAAAATAAAGAAGGAGTGTTTCGTGATGCGGAATAAATGGTTAGTAGTAGGTACATTAGCCATTGTCGTTGTACTAATAGTGGTTGTTTTTATGAACAATTCATCAAATGTGGATGAGGATGTGGCGACAGAATACGATGCGCCCCCTAATGTAGAAGGTCAGCCTTATTTAGGAGATACAGAAGCTCCTGTTACGGTTGTAGCCTTTGGAGATTATAAATGTCCATCATGTAAAGCGTGGGACGAAACGGTTTTTCCTGAACTGAAAGAAACGTTTATTGATGAGGGGATCGTGCAGTTTATTCATGTCAATACCCCTTTTCACGGAGAGGAATCGATGTTAGCTGCGCAAGCAAGTGAATCGATATGGAATCAGAATCAAGAAGCTTTCTGGACCTTTCATGAAGCGATTTATCAAAATCAGCCTGAAACACAGCAGCATGATGAGCAGTGGGTGACGGAAGAAACCCTTCTAGACATTGCTTCTTCATTAGATGAGAACATCAGTTTAGAAAATTTAGAGGAAGATTTGCAGAATCAAGCATTTCAAGAACAAATTCGTGAAGATATTGATTTAGTCGAACAGTTTGAGGTAGCGCAAACCCCAACCATTATGGTGAATCAGTATAAACTAACAAACCCTTTTCATTATGAACAAATCGTGATGCTCATTGAACAGGAGAACGCTGAATGAACGCCGACAAAAAGAACACATTGTTCTTATATTTTGCTTGGCTTGTCTCGCTTACCGCTACATTAGGAAGTCTATATTTTAGCGAGATTAGAGGGTATGTACCGTGTGAACTGTGTTGGTATCAGAGGATATTAATGTACCCGTTAACGGTTTTTCTCGGAATTGCTGCTTATATAGGGGATATATCCATAAAAAAATATGTCTTGCCGCTAAGCCTGACGGGCATGGTGGTGTCAGGCTATCATTACCTCATCCAAAAAGCGCCTAGTTTAGCACCACTAACCCCATGTACAGAGGGCGTACCGTGTAATATCCAGTACATAAACTGGTTTGGCTTTATAACCATCCCATTTTTAGCGTTACTCGCATTTAGTCTAATAACCATTCTGCTTTTCCTTCAGCGAAAATAAAGATCTCGAACGAATAAGAGCCCAGTATTTAATTACTAGGCTCTTTAAAAAAACGTTGAAATTCACACAATTTAAAAAAAGATATTGCGAAAAAGAAATGAGTTATATATAATAATTTACGAAAGCGGTTTCGGAAAACGTTTTCTTGTATGAGTTTCTTATTTATTTAGTACCATCGTTGTTAGCAGAAAGATGAAAAGATAGACCGTTATTGAAAGCGCTTTATTTTGTGATGTTTTTCGAAAGCGCTTTATGTTTAGGGAAGTGTGTAAAAAATCGTACGATAAACGTTCATTAAGGGGGAAGATGCAATGACAAAATGGTTGAAATTTGGTGCTGTTCCACTTTTATCTGTATCTTTATTAGCTGCATGTGGTGGTTCAGATGGTGAAAATGGCGGTAGTAGTGAAGGCGTAGAAAGTGAAACAACAAGTGAAACAATTGGGTCCGGTGAAATCGAGCTCGTGTTCTGGGAGTTTGGCAATACCGGCTACGATAAATTAATTGAGGAATATGTAGAGGAAAATCCAGACATCTCCATTAACCTACAGAATAGTGACATGAACGATATGCATGATAATTTATTTACATCCATATCGGCTGATACGGGAGCACCAGATATTGCCTTAGTAGAAGAAGCGCAAATTGAGCGCTATCGTACAGCTGAAGATTCATTTAATAATCTCTATGACTTAGGTGCCGGTGATGTTCAAGAGGATTTTCTTGATTGGGTTTGGCATAACGGTGAAAATGCAGATGGTGATTTTGTATTCGGGTTGCCGACGGATATTGGACCAACCGTCATGTTCTATCGAACGGATGTATTTGAAGAAGCAGGATTCGATTCCTCTCCAGAAGCGGTATCAGAGTTAATTCCCACTTGGGATGCTTATGAAGAAGTCGCATTGCAAATTTATGAAGAGACAGGCAAGCTGATGACAGATGCCGGGGAGCTCATTTATAATGCTCGCCGTGACCAAGCGTCGGAGCAGTATTTCAATACAGATGAAGAATTGATTATGGATGATCATCCGGAAATTCGTGAAGCGTATGATTACACAGCAGACTTCTTTGACCAAGATTTAGCTGGTGATATTCCACTTTGGACACCAGAATGGTTCGCGGGAATGGATGATGGTTCGTATGCAACGATGCTTGCGCCAGCTTGGATGCAAGGTGTTATTAAAGATAACAGTCCTGAAGAAGGGATCTGGTCGATTACGACAATGCCTGAAGGGGCAGGAAACTGGGGTGGCTCATTCTTAACGATTCCAAGTGAAACCGAGCATGCTGAAGAAGCGTATGATTTCATCTCATGGCTAACTGCTCCTGAACAGCAGTTAAAATCATTCCAAGATTATGGGTTGTTCCCATCAACGCCAGCTGTTTATGAAATGCCAGAGTTTATTGATTATGAAGATCCATACTTTGGTGGAATTCCAACTGCACAAGTATTCTCTGAAGCAGCCCAGCAAGTTATCCCCGTTTATAAAGGGAGAAACTATTATGCAGTGGATGATGTCATGAAAGAAGCGATTGATAATGTGTCTGCAGGCGATGACCGTGATGAGGAATGGGAAGCTTCTCTTGATACAATTGATCGAATCTTAGCTCGGTAATTTATTGCGATTTATTTAGGAGGATGGCTCTCTTGCGGGCGAGTCATTCCTTTTTTTATAGGAACATTATGCGCCACATATACGTGAGGAGGTCACACGTTGAAGACATCTCAAGCAATGCAATCCGATCCCAGAAACCGTCCAAAAGGGAATCGAGAAAAAAGACGTACAGCATTATCTGCCTATTTCTTTGTCTCACCTTTTTTCCTCTTATTTTTAATTTTTGGTCTTTTCCCGATGTTGTTTAGTTTTTATTTAGCGTTTTTTAGATGGGATGGGCTAGGAGAAATGACATATGTTGGCCTAGCCAACTTTGAATTTATCTTTAATGATCCTGTTTTTTATTCGTCCATTTTAAATACGTTTATTATTGGTCTTTTAGGAACGCTGCCACAGATTGTGTTTGCGATTTTAATTGCATTTGCCCTTAATTCTGCCTTAATTAAGTTTCGCAATACGTTTCGGACCATTATTTTCTTACCTTACATTACGTCGGTTGTAGCAGTTGCGATTATTTTTGGGGTCGTGTTCAATAATCAGCCGTTTGGTTTTGTGAACTACATATTAAGTTTGTTTGAAGTTGATCCAATTAGATGGAATGCGGAATATTGGCCAGTGAAAATTGCGATTGCAACGATGGTGTTTTGGCGTTGGGTCGGTTATAACACGATTATTTTCTTGGCAGGGATGCAAAGTATTCCAAAAGAATTGTACGAAGCCGCGAAAATTGATGGTGCTACCATTAGCCAGCAAATTCGTCTCGTCACATTGCCGATGTTAAAGCCGATTACATTATTTGTTGTGTTCACAGCAACTATCGGAAGTCTACAGTTGTTTACAGAGCCGTTAATTTTCCTTGGTCGTAATTTACGAGAAGAAGGGATTACAATGGTTGCCTACTTGTGGAGAGATGCATTTGTCTACAATTCTTTTGGCACAGCGTCTGCAGCTGCTATTGCATTGTTCTTCATTATCATTGTTTTAACGGTGATCAATCTGCTTATTACAAGTCGATTGGGACGTTCAAAAAAAGTTGGTTAGGGGGCTAAACGATGAGTAAAGAAAAACATACTGGAAAAAGGACGTTTTCATTTAAGAAGCTTTTTGTTTATCTTTTTTTAATTGCTGGTTCGTTGGCGTCCCTTTTCCCATTTTATTATATGTTTGTGATGGCAACACGAGTAAATCGAGAAATTAACCAAGTGCCACCTCCGTTTACGCCTGGTGCGGACTTAGTCTCAAATTTTCAAAAGGTACTCAATAACATTGATTTCTTTGGAGCGATGTGGAATAGCTTCTTCGTTGCGACAACGGTGACGCTCGGTACGCTTCTATTGTGCTCTCTTGCAGGATATACCTTTGCAAAGCTCGAATTCAAGGGAAAAACCATCTTGTTTACGGCGATTTTGGTTACGATGATGGTGCCGCCGCAGCTCGGGCTTATTCCGCAATATTATATTATTACAACCCTCGGTTGGTTGAATGATTTTCGTGCGATTATCGTTCCTGGTTTAATTAACGCCTTCGGAATCTTTTGGATGCGACAGTATATAAAAGAAGCAGTTCCGTTTGAAATTATTGAAGCAGCTAGAATCGATGGCTGCTCACATTTTCGAACGTACTGGAATATCGTTGTGCCGACCGTATTACCAGCATTTGCCACGCTCGGGATTATTGTTTTTATGACCGTGTGGAATGATTTTCTATGGCCGTTAGTTGTGCTTAGAGATCCGTCGATGCACACCCTTCAAGTAGCGTTGCGCTCATTAAATGATGCAAGACAGCTTGATTACGGTATGTTGATGTCTGGGACATTCTGGGCAACGGTTCCATTGCTAATTGTCTTCCTATTATTTAACCGCTTATTTATTCAAAGTTTGTCAGAAGGAGCCGTAAAAAGTTAAACGACAAAAACGACAACAGAAGAGAATCTTTATGAGTGAAATGGTCATTCATAAGATTCTCTGTAAATGTGATAGAAACGTCTAATGATCACAGGAAAAACATCTGTTAAATCGAGGTGGAAATGTGTCGAATATTTTTATGAAACTCGCAGAACTTATTTATAAATTCGTCGTGCTTAATTTGCTATGGGGCGTATTCGTTGTGCTTGGGCTCGGTGTCTTTGGCTTGATGCCTGCAACGGTAGCGTTGTTTCGTATTATAAGAGAGTGGAATAATGGAAGAAAAGAGATTCCTTTAGTTCGTAGTTTTTGGGTTTATTATAAAGAGTCGCTTGTGAAAGCAAACCTATATGGTGCAATGTTTTTTGTGATGTTTTATATTATATATGTGAACGTACGATTTGTTTCTTTTTTTTATGATGAGTCCATCCACTTCTTTTTATATATCATCATGTTTGCGGTTGGCTCGATTATCATCATGACGTTTCTAAACTTATTTTCTGTGATGGCACATTTTGATCGTAAGATGTTTCAGTATTTGAAGTTAGCATTTGGAATGGTTTTTGCACACCCGCTGAAATCATTTATGCAGTTATTTTGGGTCGCTGCATATGGATTAGCAGCGATTTATTATCCAAAAGCGTTTCTGTTTATTGGTGTAAGTGTGTTTGCTTACGTCATCATGAGTATGAATTACGCAACATTTAATCGATATAAAAAAGAGATTCCTGCCCCGTAAAAAAGGTGGAGAGGAGTAGAGATGATTACGATTTACGACATAGCAAAAAAAACCGGTTTTTCAATTAGTACGGTATCAAAAGTATTAAATAAACGCGCAGACGTAAGCGAAAAAACAAAGAAAATTATTAATGCAGCTGTTGAAGAATTAGGGTATTTTCCAAGTTCTAGTGCCAGGTCGTTATCAACAAAAAAATCTTGGACAATTGGGGTTGTTTTTGTTGAAGATGCAGGGAATGGCCTCGAACATCCTTTTTTTAACGCGGTTATTGAAAATTTTAAAAAGGTCGTTGAAATTGAAGGCTATGATCTCTTATTTGCTTCAAGAAAAATCGGCAAAGAGAAACGCTCTTATTTGGATCATTTTATGTACCGAGGAGTAGATGGTGTTGCCGTTGTTTGTTCCAGCCACACGCCAGAAATTCAAAAGCTAATTGAATCCGACATCCCGTCTGTAGTCATTGATTTAGATACGCGCGGAGTGAGTGTGGTCTATAGCGATAACTGTTTTGGAAGTGAACTTGCTGTGAATCACCTCATTTCCCTTGGTCATCGTGACATTGCGCATATTTCTGGACACCAAAGGCTCTACGTTGGGGTGGAACGATTAGAAGGCTATAAGCAAACAATGGCAAAACATCACTTATCTATTAATGATGCGTACATTGTAGACGGTGGCTATTTCACATATGAAGGTGGAAAGCGAGCAATGAACCAATTGTTAGCGCTAGACACGATTCCATCTGCCGTTTTTGTCGCTGGTGATTTAATGGCTGTAGGCGCCATATCCGCTATTCATGAAGCGGGATTACGCGTGCCAGAAGATATATCCATCGTTGGATTTGATGATATTCAAATCGCTCAATATTTAAACCCCGCATTAACAACGGTTCGCCAAGACACTGCCTTAATTGGCAAGACCGCAGCAAACTTAATGATGGATCAAATGGTGAATAAGAAAAAGCAACACATGGCAGTGAAAATTCCAGTCTCACTTATCGTAAGAGATTCCTGTAAAAACGTGTAAGCACGGATGATCAGGAATTTTTTTATGATTAGGTGTATAGCCACTCTATTCGATTGCTAATAAAACGGATACGAATGGAAGATTCCCATTGAATGAATCTTTAAAAACTCAAAAAGACCCTACAACAAAAGTTGCAGGGTCTTGGTCATTTTATAATTTATCCAGCATATCAAGAGATGCTTTGTTGAATGCAGGGATATCATCCGGTATACGGCTCGTTACTAAGTTACGTGATACAACCACTTCTTTGTCGACCACGTTTGCGCCAGCGTTCTCCAAATCTTTACGGACAGAGACGAAGCTTGTCATTTCGTGACCTTTCAATAGATCAGTGTCGACAAGGAACTGAGGTCCGTGACAGATTGCGAAAACTGGTTTTTCTTCTTTCATAAAGTGTGTGGCAAACTCAGCGTGTTTCGGATCAGCTCGTAACATATCAGGTGAAAATCCTCCTGGTACGAGTAATGCATCGAAATCTTCCGGTTTCACGTCGTTTACGTTTTTATCAATTTTAAACGTTTCACCATTTTTACCAGTGATTTTGTTGTCGTCGTTTGAATTTAATAATGTCACACTATGTCCAGCTTCTTCATATGAGCGAACTGGATCCGTTAATTCAACATCTTCTACCATATCTGTAACAAGTACTGCGATTTTAGCCATCTTGTATCACTCCTATAAAAAATTTGGTGTACTTACTGTTTACCCGATTCATCTTGAGAAAAACATTTTTATTCAGGGTCTTTATCTTCAACCTTCATCTTCCCAGTGTAAAAGACACCTAGGCACCAGAAGGCAATCATTAAGATTGTAACGACAATCAACACTGGAATCGAACCGAATTGTATGATAAATGGTATGGCTGCAGCGGTCACGAGTCCTCCCCCTACCATTGGTTCAAAAAGAATTTGTTTGTAACCAAATGCATCAAGAGCTGGTGATTTATTCTCAGGGTCGACGATACGCATGAGCATGATTCCAGTTGCGGCAACACCCATTCCTTGACCAAAGTCGCCAATTCCTCGTTCAAACCAATAATTCGGGATCATTTTCGGTCCTAACCATAAGAAGAATACGAGGTTACTGATAATACCACCTAAAGCTAATAGAATAAACGGTATAATGTTATCGCCAATGACCGTTAATGAAAGCGAGGCTATGGCACTAATGATTAATAAATCGAGTGCAACACCTTGAATTCTTGAGATTGTTTGCCGATCTACGAGTCTACGTTTATCGAATTTCGCTAAAAATAGTTGTAATATTATCCCCCCAACCATTGCCATCGGGAAGAGCGGTACATATTCAAATAGATAGATATCGTATGCTTGACCGTAGGTAACGTCTTCTAGCCAAACAAATCCTTCCAGTAAAACATAGCCAATAAAAATGGCAATCGCAATAAAGCCAAGATGTAGGGCAAGTGGCTCAATCGATACTGGGGATGTCGTTTGTACACCAGCCGATTCACGTTTTTGCTCAGCTACGACACCGCTTTTTTGGTCGATTGAAATATCGTCAGGATGATTAAGGGTTCTTGTTTTGCCTTTACGTGCTGCCCAGTTTACTAAAATCATTCCGATGATAACACCGGAAAGCATTCCTACTGTTGCTAAACCGATAGCAAGATCATAGCCTTCTTCAAAACCAATGTCTTCAAACGTTCCAGACAAGCCGGCAGCTGTACCATGCCCGCCAACGAAACTAATTTCAATCAATGCGCCTGCGGCTGGGCTTAATCCAAACAGTGGTGTCAAAATCGTAATGGCAAGTAAAATCCCTATAACATAATGCCCCCATGACATCGTGTAGCCTAACGCTACTTGTGGTCCACCTGTTTGCCAAATTTCTTTCGGTTTTGGCAGAACAAAGCCTATAAAAAGAGCAGCAAATACAACATTAATGAGTAGACCAGGAAGTTCTCCCCACACATCTACAATGGCAGAAGTGAAAATCCCGCCGTCTTCTAAAAAATCACCGCCAAAATGGCCGATGACTTCTGGTCCGAGTAATAAGGCCACAAATCCACCAATTAAGGAACTTGGTAAAAATAGCGATTGAAAAAGAGGTACTTTTAAACGGATCCATTTTCCAATCGCGAGCATCATCGCAATAATAATTATGGCCATACCGATAACTTCAAGACTCATAAACATAACTCCTATCCAGTTGAATGTTGAAGCGAATCTCTCTTTTTATAGCGACATCATGTGCAAATAGGAGAATCGTTCGAATCGTAATCTAATTACGTTTTTTACCCTAGAAAGAATGGAAGAAAACCTTTTTAGAAAAAATGGGGGATTTTGGTTGCTGGAAGAAGGGGAAAGACAACGCTTGTCGCCTCGTTTAAGAGGGAAGCATTGTCTTACGTAGGTAACTTCAAGTGTTAAATGAATAGGAGTGGAGAACATATTTTGTTGAAAAACCGACCGATTTATATAAACGAACGGTTGAACGGTCTGTTGCTGAAACCGTCAAATCTAATGTTGATAGATTGTAATCGTTAAACAGGACAGTAACCCCATGTTGAAGAATTTCTTTTCCAATTCCTTGACCACGCTCGCTTTCTTTAACAGCAAGATATTC
Source organism: Alkalihalobacillus sp. LMS6 (assembly GCF_024362765.1). Classification (NCBI taxonomy): domain Bacteria; kingdom Bacillati; phylum Bacillota; class Bacilli; order Caryophanales; family Bacillaceae; genus Alkalihalobacillus; species Alkalihalobacillus sp. LMS6. The sequence goes on from NZ_CP093302.1 coordinate 739,797, forward strand.
TATGCTACCTTCGTCGTGTTCGGGGTTTGCTTCAATATACGTATAGCCACAAACGTTCTGATGCTTTTTGTAAATAAGTAAGCGTCTTTTATCATTTAATCGTTCAAGGATGGTTTGACTGTCAAAGTACGTTTCAGGAAAGGCATATTCATGAATAGAAGCAAAGGTTTCTCGATCGGCTTCCTGGTAAGGGTGAATTTGGCTAGTTCCTGTTGCAGTATGGTCTTTACGTGGTAAAGACATGGCGTAATACGTTCCTTCTTTTTTTGCTTGAAGGTTGTTAAGAAATGTTTGAACCGATTTATTTTTATCGTTAATAAAAAAGTGATATGTGCGTGCTTGTTTCTTCTGCGGGTGTCCGTGCCAAAGTTGGTTGGCGAGGGACTCATCATAGTCTTTATGTAAAAAAGGCCCCCATACCTCAGCATCTTCCTCGTCAAAATCAAAGCATAACACTCCGACAAATTGATCATTTTTTGTCGCAACGAGACAGTCTTCTAAAAGGATGTTCTCTTCCACTAACGTACTTTCTATCTCCGCAGCATCTGTTCCGCAGTAACCAATATGTGCTTCTGGTCGTTGATTCAAGTTTGCCAGGAGTTTGGCTAACGTACGATAGCACTCTGCTGAATGAAAGACTAGATCTGGTTGCTTTTTCATGAACGTCAATGTTTGAATAGCATTGATTTCAAAAGAACGGTCAATCTGGGAAAACGGCTTAATCGCAGCAATCAGTGCGCCGATAACAGGTGCTACACTTGGTGTAATGACCGCATAATGGTCCTTTTGTTTTGATAGTGCAGATTGAACTAACGGAATTAGAACTGAATCCTGTTCTAAAATGCCGCCTGTTAACACGAGAGGAATAGTGTCTTGAAACGAAGCTTTTTTTGTGAGTGCTAAAACGTTCGTTGCAATAGCCGCTGCTTCACTTGCGATAATCTTTGTGGCGACAGAGTCTTTTTGCTTATACGCTTGGAACACAAGTGGACTCAGTTGAGCAATCGTCTGTTGTCCATTTTTCGCATATAGATAAGGGATAACTTCCTCTATAGAATGAACACGATAATGCTCTGTGATGAGCTGGGTAAGGATGGTTTGAGGACTTGATTCATCTAACGTAGCGCGCAAGGCTTCGCGGCCAATGGAAAAACCACTTCCCTCATCTCCAAGAAGATAGCCCCAACCGCCAACACGGTGTTCAATAGCTTGATCATCAACCGCATAGCTAACAGAACCGGTACCGGAAATTTGAATCATGCCTTGTTCGCCAAGGGTTCCTGAATATAGTGCGGCAATGGCATCATGGGTCACAACAATCTGACTGTCGTTTGGGAGCAGGGGCATGAGTGCTTGTTTGATAGCATTTTGGTATACAGGTTGACTTGCGCCTGAAATTCCGCAATAAATCGAGTGAACCAATTCATACGCAGTTTTGTGCTGTCGCTTTAATTGGTTAAGTAAGTGCGTTAATCTGGAGATACATATGTCCAGCCCTATACGATTAGGGTTGGTTGCACCAATTGTTTGAAAGGCAAGAATATGACCTTCATCAGTGCCGATAACCGCTGACGTTTTCGTCCCGCCTCCGTCAATTCCGATATAATACATGTCGATCATCCTTTCTGACTCTAATCATAGCCGAATAAAAGAAGAATCGCTATAATAGATAGATAATTGAATCAATTTTCGTGTGGCGGACGCTTTCACCACAGTTACTGCCTTTGCATTTCGCAGAAACCTCTTTAATAACTATGGGTACGTGCTGGTAGGCCATGGCCATTTAATAAAGTGGAAGTTGTATGCGTTGTCATTCGCAGGTTAATTAGTAACTCGAATGACTTTTGTCATGGTGAGCATAAGGATCTAAATAAAACGACGACAGAGTGAAAATAGAACGTTGTTGAAGGGATGGATGAGCGTGATAAGCGAACAAATAAAACAAGAATTTATTCAAATTGTCGGTGTACAAAACTATGAAGATTCATCAGCAAGTAAATTGGTCTACTCTTTTGATGCTACGCCTGGATTCCAAGCGATGCCGGATGCGGTGATTTCACCTCGAAATAAAGATGAGGTCGCACGTGTAGTAAAGGTATGCCATGTACATAGCATACCAATTGTGCCAAGAGGAGCGGGTACGAATTTAAGTGCAGGTACAACGCCTTTAGCCGGAGGGATTGTGCTACTTTTTAAACACTTAGATCAAATTATTGAGCTTGATGAAGCTAATTTAACCGTTACCGTTCAGCCTGGAGTGAATACATTGGAACTCATTCAGTTTGTTGAAGAAAGAGGGTTGTTTTATCCACCAGATCCAAGCTCAATGAAAATTTCTCAAATTGGCGGAAACATTAGTGAAAATTCTGGAGGGTTACGAGGGTTAAAATACGGCGTCACGAGGGATTATGTGCTCGGGCTTGAGGTTGTTTTAGCAAATGGAGAGGTCATTCGAACAGGTGGAAAATTGGCTAAAGATGTGGCAGGTTATGATTTAACGTCGCTTATGGTCGGATCTGAAGGGACATTAGGCATTGTAACAGAAGCCATTTTGAAGCTTATTCCTAAGCCTGAAACGATACAAACGGCGCTTGCTTTGTTTGACAGTATGGATGCTGCGGCCCGAGCTGTTTCCAAAATTATCGCAGAGCGAGTGATTCCAGCGACGCTTGAATTTTTAGATCGGCCAACTTTACAAGTAGTAGAAGACTATTCTCAAATTGGGTTGCCGACAGATGTCGAAGCGGTATTACTAATTGAACAAGATGGGGTAGCGGATCAAGTCCAACAAGATATGGAGAAAATTGTTAGGATTTGTGAAGAAGCTGGTGCCCAATCTGTTCGACTTGCACAGTCGGCAGTGGAAGCAGAACAGCTTCGTACAGCTCGTCGTTCTGCACTGTCGGCCCTCGCACGGTTAAAGCCAACGACTATATTAGAAGATGCAACCGTTCCCCGGTCAGAAATTGCAACGATGGTGAAAAAAATTAATGAAATTGCGTTACATTATCGCATTAAGATTTGCACATTTGGTCACGCTGGTGATGGGAATTTGCATCCGACTTGTTTAACAGATGCTCGTGATAAAGATGAGATGGAACGAGTCGAGCAGGCGTTAGAAGATATTTTTACGGCGGCAATTGAATTAGGTGGAACGATTACAGGAGAACACGGGGTCGGCGCAATGAAAGCACCTTATTTGCATCTGAAGTTAGGTGAAGAAGGGATTGCAGCGATGAAGGCCATTAAGACGGGTCTTGATCCAAAAAACATTTTAAATCCTAACAAGATATTTGCGAAATCAAACCGTAAGCGAGTGGTGGTGGGTGTGGAATGAATCAAGATGTAAAAGAACGCGTTCAAGCAGGTTTTAAAGAGCGAATGGATTATGACGAGCTATTGAATTGTATGCGGTGTGGGTTCTGTTTGCCTTCTTGTCCAACCTACATTGAGTCTGGAAAAAATGAGCTGCACTCTCCGCGCGGACGTATCGCGTTGATGAAAGCGGTGGTTGATGGAGAAATTGAGCCAGATGAAGAGGTAAAGCGTTCGCTTGATTTGTGCCTAGGTTGTCGTGCTTGTGAACCAGTTTGTCCATCGGGAGTCAAGTATGGTCATTTACTGGAAGAAGCAAGAGATATTATTTATCAGGAGGAGCAACTTTCTTTTCCAATAAAAGGATTAAGGCATCTTGTCTTTGCGCAGCTTTTTCCACATCAACAGCGGATGGTTGGATTGATGGGGCTTGTTCGTTTGTATCAGCAAACAGGTGTGCAAGCGGTGACAAGGAAGCTTGGATTATTAAAGCCATTTCCAGAAACAATGCAGATGATGGAGCGAGTCTTACCGCCTATTCCGAAGAAGAAAGAAATGAAAAACCGTCCAACGCAATTAAAAAGTTTACAAACAAACAGGAATAAACAAGTTGCTTTTTTTAGCGGTTGTTTGATGGATACGGTTTTTATGCAAACGAATGAAGCAACAAAGAAGCTATTGCAGTATGCGGGCTGTGATATTGTGATTCCGCAAACGCAAGGATGCTGTGGAGCATTGCATGGTCATAGTGGTGAAAAAGAACGTGCGAAAGAGATGGCGAAACAAAATATTGCGGCATTTGAAGAAGCTGGTGTCGACTACATTATTACAAATGCAGGTGGATGTGGAGCGTTTCTTGTTGATTACGATCATCTTTTACAAGGAGAACCGCAGTGGGCTGAACGGGCACGCATTTTCACTTCAAAAATTAAAGACGTTACAGCTATTTTAGTCGAGTTAGAATTTCATAAACAGCCGCTTCAATTACCCGATGAAATCGTCACGTATCAAGATTCCTGTCATTTACGGAATGGGCAAAAAACATTTAAAGAGCCACGCATATTGTTGCAAGCAATAGCAGGGGCTACTTATGTAGAAATGAAAGATGCAGACCGGTGCTGTGGGTCTGCTGGAATCTACAATATTCTTGAACCTACTATGTCTATGCAAATTCTTGACTATAAAATGGAACAGAGTAAGCGAACCAAAGCCCAAACCATTGTCACCACTAATCCAGGGTGCTTGTTGCAAATGATGGTAGGAATTGAGAAGCATGGAGACGCTAAAACAATGAGAGCGGTGCACATTGTCGATCTTTTATTAGAAGCATTTGAAAATGGCGCACAAGTACGAACATAAATGATGTTCGTACTTTTTCCGGATTCACTACAGGATTGAGAGGCTTGTCCAGATGTGCACCACCGCTATCGTAAAAATTCAATGGCAGCACGGGTTTCATTAAGATGCGTCACGGTTTTATCGTATTGTAAAGAAGCCACACACATAAATAAAATATCGATAACTTGTAATTGTGCGATCCGCGATGAGGTGGCGCCACTGCGGAACGTGGGCTCTTTTGTTGCCGATGTAAATAACGGGATGTCGGCTTGTTCAGAGACAATGGACTGGCCATACTTACATAAACTAATCGTCGTTAATCCTTTTGATTTTGCAATTTCCAGAAACTGCTTCACTTCTTTCGTTTGTCCTGAAAAAGAGATGCCGATCGCGACATCTTGATCATTTCCCGTTGAGACAAGTGTAGATGCCAAATGGATATCTGAAAAAGCGTAAGCGGTCTTGTCAATTCGAAGAAATTTTTGCAAGGCGTCTTGGGCAATGATGCTTGAAGCCCCGATGCCAAAAAAGTGTATTTTGCGAGCGGTCTTCAGTACATGCACGGCTTTTTCAAGTTGGCGAGTGTCTAAAAGTTCCGCCGTCTCTTGGATCGTTTGAATCGAATTGTTGGTCATTTTATCAATAATGGACGTAAGAGACTCGTTCGGTTCGATGTCTCGTACACCAGGATCATTGTGTTTTTGGAGATCGCCTGCAATTCGAAGCTTTAAGTCAGGTAGTCCTTTTAGCCCAAGAGATTTGCATAGCCGAATAACTGCAGCACTACTCGTATCGCTTCGTTTGCCAATCTCGTTTGCCGTAAGGGAGATGACGTCTTTAGGATGATTCATTATATAGTTAGCGATTTTCTTCTCTGATGGAGGGAGAGATGGAAGCATTTCGGTTAACATGACTAATCCACCAGTCATAAAAGCCATAAGAATCAACTCTTTCTAGGTATTCATTGGTTCTAGTATACTAAATTTTAATTCGGACAACACCCACCTCCTAAGAATAAAGGAGGTAGGGTGCTCTTTGGTTTAAAAATGTTGCTGTGTCTCGATCCTTTTTTTCAAGATAAGACGAGAGATCATTCTGTAGTATGGCATTTCTTAATGTGTCCGTTCCAGCAAGAAGATCAAACATATAGTGACCATTCTGTTGTGCGACAAATGTAAAATCGTCAGGATAAAGCTGAGCAATTAAATGAATTATTTTTATGCCACTTGATACGGGCTCATAGAGATTTCGGTTAACAAGGTGAAGCTGAATGCCATGACACTGCTCACCGTTGTATTTTTGATAAGTAGGAACAAATGAAGTCTGCCGTGCAATGACACCAGGAAGCTGAAGGGCATTGACTGCTTTTGCTAGCGCATACCCATCTATAAAGGGAGCCCCGAATTGTTCAAATGGTTTCGTGGTTCCTCTTCCTTCAGATACGTTCGTTCCTTCTAGTAAACAAGTTCCGGGATAAAGAATCGCCATATCAAGGGTTGGGGCATTAGGTGAAGGAAGTACCCAAGAAAGGTTAGTGTCATCGTAGAACATATTCCGCGTCCAACCTTCCATTTTTACGACATGAAGCTCGCATTTATAGCCAAACTCTTCTTTAAATAAACAAGCCAGTTCTCCAACCGTCATACCGTGGCGGTTGGTTAGAGGGAGTAGCCCAACAAACGAACGAAATGCTTCTTCGACGATTGTCCCTTCAACAGAAAGACCACCTATTGGATTTGGCCGATCGAGCACAATGAGCGCTTTTTTGTTTTCCTGACATGCCTCCATCATATACGCCATTGTATAGATGTACGTATAGTAACGAGAGCCGATGTCTTGTAAATCAAATAAGATGACATCTACCTCTTCAAGCATGTTAGGCGTTGGTTTTCTCGTCTTGCCATACAAGCTGTATACGGGTAGACCTGTATGCGGATCAATGCTGGAATCAATGTGTTCCCCCTCTTTTGCATCGCCACGAATGCCATGTTCAGGAGCAAACAGGGAGACGAGATTCACTTCTGGGTGTTGATGAAGGAGGTCAATGCTCGGGTGCAAATCCCGATTAACCCCGGTTAAATTCGACAATAAGCCTACACGCTTTCCTTTAACAAATTTGTACTCTGATTGTAAAAAGCAATCAATTCCAAGTTTCATCATCTAAACTCCTTTCTTTAAAGTGTTACAGGAGATGTCCCTGTTAATTGAATTTTTCCAAACAATGCAGCAGCAGCAACTTCTAAAGCAGGGTAGCTAAATTCGTACGTGTTGATGTAGCTCGCAATCGCATCAGGTACGTGCTGTATGTCATAGGGGCTTCTCATTGCAACAACATGAATCGGGATCTCTGTTTCTACAAGTTTTTCAACAAGTTGACGCTGGTCTTCTTGAACGGACGCGGAGAGTAATCCAATGATAATCGCAGCATAACGCTCATGGATGGCTAAAAGGTCTACTTCAGATAGAGGCATTTGTACAACTGAAGCATCTGGTTTAAAGGTGAGAATCGCTCGACCTATAGCCGCTTTGGCGTATTGAGGGTCTTCTGCGCCTGTCTGAGTCGATGCCGGAGGTTCAATGACAAGAATACGGGCTGAGTGACTCGTTATAGGAAGTTGTTCGATTCCTTTTTCAAGCGTGACGCTTTCTCGATAGACAGCCTGTGCCTGCTTTTGATGTTGACTATAGTTAATTGGTCGGCGGATTTCTTTATCCAACAGTTTTTGCTTTACCTTTTGAATTCGACAGTAAGATTCATAGAGTCGTTCTTCAGACAATTTCTTAGCAGACACAGCTTTTTTGATTTCATCGATTGTACCGATTTGTTTTGATAGTGTGTGCGAGATCATGACGAGGTCCACTCCTGCTAGTAGTGCTTCCACGCATCCTTTTTCCGTTCCAATTGATTTGCTAATTGCATCCATTTCCATATCATCTGTTGTGATGAGGCCATTATAAGAAAGATCTCTACGCAAAAAATTCGTCATAATTGGATAAGATAGCGTTGCTGGAATATGCGCACGTGCATCAAGGGCTGGGAAATGGATATGTGCCGTCATCACAACATCTGTTCCACATTCAATGCTTTTTTTGAAGGGAACGAGTTCAATTTCGTGAAGACGCTCAAGTGAATGTGAAATAACCGGCATGCCAAGATGAGAGTCAACGTCTGTATCGCCATGCCCTGGAAAGTGCTTAACAGCGGTAATCATTCCACCGGCTTGTAGGCCTTGAAGAGCTTTTTCGCCGAACTGCGCTACGATGTTTGCATCTTCGCCAAAAGAACGAACGCCGATCACCGGATTATTCGGGTTGTTGTTCACATCCAGTACGGGAGCAAGGTTCCAATTAATGCCGAGGGAGCGTAATTCTTTCGCCGTAATCTTATACATGTCATAAGCATGCTGAGGATTGCCGGTGGCAGCGAGCGCCATTGCTCCAGGTACTGTTGTTGTGCCGTCGTCAATGCGTCGAACGATACCATTTTCTTGATCAACCGCAATGAGTAACGGTTTGCTTTGGCCAGACTCTTTGCCGATTTGTTGCAAATGCGAAGTGAGCGCTCGTATTTCCTCAGGACTACCCATATTTCGAGCAAACAGAATGATGTTGCCGATTTTATATTCCTTTATAAAGGCTTCAGTTTCTTTCGGGACGGTTGTGCCGTCAAATCCAATGACTAGCGTTTGCCCAATTATGTCTTGTATAGTTGGTTTTTTCATCGAATTCTCCTTTCGTTCGAGTGTTTAAAAAGGGAGAGCGAGTTTGCCCATAGAAATCGCTTTTTGTGCTCCGGTAGCGGCAGGCACATTGTTAGGTTGTTGTCTTAAAAATTCATTCCCTAATATCGCAAAAGCAATCGCTTCTTTTGCATCACTCGAGTCATTTAATTGTTCCATTGGATATACCGGACGGTTGAGTGATGTTTGTAACTGTTTCATAAGAAACGCATTACGTGCGCCACCGCCGCCAACATAGATCTCTTCTGTCGCAATATGAGGGTCTATTTGCTGAATGATTGTTTGAGAAATCGATTCGGTTGTAAATGCAGAAATGGTTGCAACAATGTCTTCAAACGATAAACGCCGTTCTGTCCCTTCCTGCCAAAGCGTTTCTGCTAGTTGTTTGTTGTACACTTCTCTACCAGTGCTTTTAGGGTATGGAAGCGAAAAAAATGGGTCCGAGCTCAAAAGTTTATGTACCCAATCTTGTTGGATGGTTCCCTTTAAAGCGTAGGCACCGTTTTCATCGTACTGCATGGTATTCTTCGACCCGATTCGTACGATTTCATCGATTAATACATTTCCAGGTCCAGTATCAAAAGCAATTAGCTCATTGTCTGAATGGTTGTTCCTTTGGCTTTGGCGCTTTGGTAAAACGGTGAGGTTTGCCATGCCACCAATATTAAGAATAATTCGTCCTGCATGCGTACTTTGAAATAGAAGCTGATCTACAAATGGAACGAGAGGAGCGCCTTGACCACCTGCAGCCAAGTCACTTGGACGAAAGTCACCGACCGTTAAAATGCCTGTTTCATGCGCAATCACAGCAAGTTCCCCGATTTGAAGCGTTGCCTGTTTTTCTGGTAGGTGGTACAGGGTTTGCCCATGTGAGCTAATAAAATCAATAGCGGATAAAGGCATGCGGCTTTGAGCCACGACCTGTTTTGCAGCTTGCGCCATCAGTGTGCCTAGTGTGACATTTAATTCGCATATGGTTGAGACTGAGGAAAATTCTGGATGGCAAGATGTGAATATATCGGCTTTTACTTGATCTGAAAAAGGAAGGGTTTTAAAAGCGAGTAATTCTACCTTTGTGAGAAAACCAGAACCAGTTAGTTTGACAAGGGCAGCATCAATGCCGTCAACGGACGTACCAGACATTAAACCAACTGCAAATACGGTCTCCTTTTGAAGAGGTAACGTTATTTTCATTGAATTCACAACCTAACGTAAAAATAGTGGGTTAAGAAGTTCTTCGAGCAAGGAAAAAGGGTATATCGTTAACATATGAGTCATTGTGAGAATTAACGATTGAATTTGCAAAATCGCTAATAAATAGTACGAATACATTTTGGTACGTGCTATATTGAAAATGGAAGAAAAGTGAATATGGACAAGGAGTGTAACATGAAAGCAATTATTTCTTTTGACGAAAAAGACAATCAACAGTTAAATGGATATCCAGGGTTATCATTGACGGTAAAGAAGATCCTTGAAGTACTTACAGCTACTTATGGTGATACATACGAACTCTTTTCATTGAACGAATTTCATTTCGAGCTTTGGACATTAGTTGAAGAAGATAGTAAGGGAGGGAATGAGCAGTTAGAACATGTTGCGATGATCATTGACCAAATGGAACGCCGTACGTTTTCATATGATTCGGAAAATAGTGATCCGATTTATAAAGTGCAGCCAGCTTTAAGTAATAACGTCTATGCCTATCCTGAACAAGGGGTTGCCTTTGCTCAAATCCCAACGATGGACGGTGCGCACTTAACAAATATAGAGTGTATATTCGCGACTAGCTCTTTTGCTATGGAGCAATTTCTTGCGTCAATTAAGGAACGTTTATGGCAAAAAAGCCGTAACGAGCTATTGCTATTTACGGATGGTATGGATGGGCTGAACCATGATCAACAACCAATTACAAAAACAGTTAAAAGAGAAGATGTGTTGTTGAAGAAAGAAATGAAAGAGGAAATCTATCAAATGCTAGATTACTTTTTTGAAGAAGATCGTTCTTTTTTTAACATGTATGATATCCCCTATAAACGAGGAATCTTGCTTTATGGACCACCTGGAAATGGGAAAACGACGTTAGCGAAATCGATTGCTCATACCGTAGATGCTCCAGCCGCCTATTGGCAAATTACTGAATTTACTTCTAGTGAATCGATTTCACAAGTGTTCCAGATGGCTAATCGTTTAGCACCTATTATATTAATTATTGAAGATATTGATTCAATGCCAGAGGGCGTCCGCTCTTACTTTTTAAATACGCTAGATGGAGCGACCTCAAAAGAAGGCATCTTTTTAATCGGTACTACGAATTATCCGGAGAATATCGATCCTGGCTTAATGAATCGTGCTGGACGATTTGATCGTGGCTATGAGTTTGCACTTCCGGATAAGCAATTACGAGAACAATATATTCAAACGAAGAAATTCGACTTACTTTTGTCTTCAGAACAACTTGACTTACTTGTCAAATGTTCAGTAGGATTTTCATTCGCACAGTTAAATGAGTTATTTGTTAGTTGTGCGCTAGAAAAGCATCAAAAAGGAGAGGTTGACCTTCATTCAGCGATCCAACGAATGAAGAAAGACCAGAAAAAAGGGAAAACAGGGAAATGGCAAGATAATCATAGTCAACTTGGATTTCATGAGTGAGGCAATTTTATTCCATGAAGGACTAAGAGTAGAATAAATCTTGATAAGTAGTCTTGGTGAGAGCCAGGGCTATTTTTTATTGAAAGAAATTGACGTGATATAAATATGCTGTTATGGTTATATACATAACTATATAACCATTATAGATTGTTGGTTAGTGGGGGTGCAAATGAATCCTTTAAATAATGGTGATAAGCCGCTCTATTTACAAATAAAAGAATTGATTGAAGATCAAATCGTAAACGAACAACTTCTAGAAGGTAGTCAAGCGCCTTCAACAAATCAACTTGTAAAGTTCTATGGCCTCAACCATGTAACAGTGGCGAAAGGGATAAATCTGCTCGTAGATGATGAGATTTTATTTAAAAAACGTGGAATTGGCATGTTTGTTTCTGAAGGAGCGAAAGAGAAATTGATAAATAGTCGTAAATCAGAATTCGTTGATAAGTACGTGTTAAAGATGATTCAGGAAGCAGATCGGTTAGGTATTTCTGAAGATGAATTAATTCAATTTGTGAGAAATATGAAGAAAGGAGAAGGATAACCATGTTAATCCATGTAGAGAATGTACATTTTGCTTATCGCGATCATGCTGTGTTTAAGAACGTGACGACTCAGTTTGGAGCAGGAAAGATCTACGGATTGTTAGGGAGAAATGGTGTAGGAAAAACCACATTACTATCACTACTAATAGGCGCAAGGCTGGCTACCGATGGCAAGGTCTTATTTGAAGGGAAACCTTTATATGAAAATGAACGCGCCATGGCTTCAATGGGAATGTTTTATCAACGAAATGATGTAGATCGGGAAACAGATAATACTAAGGTGGAAGACTTATTTAAACAGACGCAATTATTTAGGGAGAATTTTGACTTAGACTATGCAAATGAATTAGCGCAAAAATTTAAGATCAATACATTAAAACGTATCAGCAAATTATCAAAGGGAAGCGAAGCGGCAGTTCAAGTAATAATAGGTTTGGCGAGTCGATTACCAGTCACGATTTTTGATGAGGTCTATTTAGGAATGGATGCACCATCAAGAACCCTGTTTTATTCTGAACTCTTAGATGAACAAGAACGGTTTCCCCGAACGATTATTATTTCCACCCATCTAGTTTCAGAAATGGAACACTTATTTGAAGAAGTTCTTATCCTGAAAAACGGTCGATTTATTGTCGATGAAGCCTATCAAAGTTTAATTGAAAAAGGCCATACGATTACAGGAGATTCAGAGGCTATAGAAGAAGTGATGAGAGGTTACGGTTACAAAGTGATTGGAGAGCAAACCCTTGGTCAGACCAAAGCGGTGTCAATTTATGGAGAAATGGATGAACAAACTAGGCATCAATGTGCTGTGAAAAATCTTCGTATCAGCCAAATTTCTCTTCAAGATTTATTTATTGCTCTTACAGAAGAGGAGGGTGATGAAGGTGAAACAGTTAACTAAATCCATGTACAAAGAGCAATTCGGATGGGCACTATGGTTTCTCACTAGTTTTGTTTTAATTCAAGTTGTCTTTATTTTATTGGCTTCTTATTATCAAGGAACTGTTGAACCAATTATGTTACTTTTGGTCGCACCTTCTAGAATTTTCATGCTCGTTTTAGGGATTATCTCAGCGTATAGTTTTTTAGGCTACTACTATCATTTAGGGCAAACGCGAAAACAATATTTTAAAAGTTCTTTGTGTTCAACTGGTTTGCTAACTGTAACGGTAATCGCTTTAATCTTTATGTTATCTTTAGCAGAAAAATGGATATTAAGCTTGTTCAGTTCAACAGCACAAATTTTAAGCGCATCTGAAGGAACGAGTATTGTTAATCCGAATGGTCATCTAGATATAACCATGCAGTTTTCGGTAGGTGGTGTCAGTTTTGTAGACGCGCCAGTACTTTTCTTACTTTTCTTTGCCGTTCAGTTAGTCTTCTTTTTTGCGGTAGGGTGGCTCATTAGTGTTGGATTCTATCGATATGGTTGGATGGTCGGATTAGGGTTTATTCTAGTAGCACTCGTTTTTCTTTCATTAAATGAATGGATGTGGTCAGGTACTGTACGTGAGTTCTTCCCAACAACTATCATCACGATTGGCTGCATTAGTTTATGTATTGTCTTATTTACGATCATCTACAACATCCTTAAAAAGACACCGATAAAAATGAAATAGCCACTAAAAAACCCCTTGTAGATTTTGGCCTACAAGGGGTTGTGCGTTAAAGGGTTGTCGTAATAAGTGTGCCAGAGAATCCTGATGCAAATCGGTAAATCGACACATGACCTGCGCTATTAGTTTGGTTCGGTGCGTTTGCAATTGTAACAGGGAATGTTGATAAATTCGTAATCGTGAACGTATCACCTGCTGCATAGTTTTGCACACGGATTACATTTGTTTGACCAGCTGTTCCAGCCGAGGCCGCCGGTGCTACAGGGGTTACAGTATTTCCGTTTAAAATTAATCCAAAAGATGAGCCAGTTGTAGTGCCTGTCGCTTTGTTCAAGGTGATGCCAATATAATAGAGTCCTGGCGTTAAGATTGTAAAAGCTCCCGTTGCAGCATTATAGCTAATACCTGCATACTGACTCGGGGTCAATTGTGTGACCGCAGCTCCTGCTGCAATCGTTTGTGGCTGCATATTACTATTGAAGAAAGGTTGAAGTGGAGCTGCTCCAGTTGGACCAGTTGCACCTGCTGGTCCAGTAGCGCCAGTGCCAGCCGGTCCAGTCGGTCCTTGAATACCGGTTGCACCGGAAGGCCCAGGAATACCTGTTGCGCCGGTGACACCAGTGCCAGTGGGTCCAGTCGGTCCTTGAATACCCGTTGCTCCGGAAGGCCCAGGAATGCCAGTCGCGCCGGTGACACCAGTGCCAGCGGGTCCGGTCGGCCCAGGAATACCGGTTGCCCCGGAAGGCCCAGGAATGCCAGTCGCGCCGGTGACACCAGTACCAGCGGGCCCAGTCGGTCCTTGGATGCCCGTTGCCCCAGTCGGCCCAGGAATGCCAGTCGCACCGGTAGCACCAGTGCCAGCGGGCCCAATCGGCCCAGGAACACCCGTTGCCCCGGTCGGCCCAGGAATGCCAGTTGCGCCGGTGACACCAGTGCCAGCCGGTCCGGTCGGTCCTTGAATACCCGTTGCTCCGGAAGGCCCAGGAATGCCAGTCGCGCCGGTGACACCAGTGCCAGCGGGCCCAGTGGGTCCTTGAATACCTGTTGCTCCGGAAGGCCCAGGAATGCCAGTCGCGCCGGTGACACCAGTGCCAGTGGGTCCAGTCGGTCCTTGGATGCCTGTTGCTCCGGAAGGCCCAGGAATGCCAGTCGCGCCGGTGACACCAGTACCAGCCGGTCCGGTGGGTCCTTGAATACCCGTTGCTCCGGAAGGTCCAGGAATACCTGTTGCGCCGGTGACACCAGTGCCAGCGGGTCCAGTCGGTCCTTGAACACCCGTTGCCCCGGTCGGCCCAGGAATGCCAGTCGCGCCGGTGACACCACTGCCAGTGGGTCCAGTCGGTCCTTGGATACCCGTTGCCCCGGTCGGCCCAGGAATACCCGTTGCGCCGGTGACACCAGTGCCAGCGGGCCCGGTCGGTCCTTGAATACCCGTTGCACCAGAAGGCCCAGGAATACCCGTTGCACCAGAAGGCCCAGGAATACCCGTTGCGCCGGTGACACCAGTTACACCAGCGGGCCCAGTCGGCCCAGGAATGCCAGTCGCACCGGTAGCACCAGTGCCAGCGGGCCCGGTGGGTCCTTGAATACCGGTTGCTCCTGAAGGTCCAGGAATGCCAGTCGCGCCCGTTGCTCCTACACTTGCGAGCAAGGTGTAATCAGGAGAGGTATCAGGTGTTCCTGTAGGTGGAGCCGAATTTACAAGATACGTGCTACCTTCATAGGTGACGACCTGCCCAACAGGATAGCCAGGAGCTACTGTAGCATCAAATGGTACTTCTCCTGCTAAACCAATTCCAGTCGCGCCAGTTGGACCAGTCGCCCCAGTTGCCCCTTCAGCAGCAATAAGGGTATATTCTGGGGAAGTACCAGGAATGCCAATTGGAGCATTCGTATTAACAAGGTACGTGCTCCCTTGAAAAGTAACCACTTGCCCCACTTCGTAACCTGGAGCTCTGGTTACATCAAACGGTTCAATACCATTAAGACCAATTCCTGTGGCGCCAGTGGGTCCAGTAGTTCCAGTACCAACTGCTCCAGTCGCCCCTGCTCCAGCAATAAGCGTGTAATCAGGTGATGAACCAGGTGTTCCTTGAGGAGAAGATATGTTTACAAGGTAGGTACTACCGTTAAACGTCACAATTTGACCGACCTGGTATCCTGGAGCTGCAGCTGGGTCAAAAGGAACAACGCCTTCAAAGCCAATTCCAGTTGGTCCAGTCGGTCCAGTTATTCCTGTACCACCACCATTTCCTGGTCCCGTTGGTCCAGTCGGTCCTTGAGGTCCAGTTGGTCCAATGTTATTAAATGAACCGCCGTTTCTTGCTGTACGTCTAAATCGTTGGATATTCGATCGGCAGCTATCGTATGAATCAAACATTTATCATCAGTCCTATTCTACATCAAAATACTTATACTCTTCTTCAACGTATGCTGAAGGTGAAAGCCTTGCGAGCAAAGCGTTGTAAATAAGGCAAATGATGCTGTGAAAACGACTAGATAATAGGTTTTTCCTACTTATAAGGCAGAAATGAGTGGAATTTTTGTTCATGGCGAATATTATCTATGTATTGACATGTATACTAGTACCCATATATAATTTGATTATTCATGAATAATAGTGAGTTGAATAAAGTGAAAAAGTTATCTGTGGAAAGAAAAACATTAGCTGGTGAAGCGTATCATTATCTCTATCAGCAGATTATTACGTTGAAATATAAACCAGGTCAAATGATTTATGAAAACGATATTGCGAAGGAATTAGGTATTAGTCGAACGCCAGTAAGAGAAGCGATCCACTTACTTGCTTCAGAAGAGTTTTTAGCGATTAAACCGCAAAAAGGTATTCAAGTTCAGTACATATCTAAGAAAAAGGTGCAAGAATCGTATCGTGTTCGAGAAAGTTTGGAAGTAACAGCTTTTAAAGAAGTGGCAAGTAATTGGGAACAAGGACATGACACGTATGAGTTTGCCAAAAAAGAACTTCTAAAAATTATTGCGGAACAGCGGTTTGCAGCAGAGCATGATTATGTTGATGATTTTTATCAATATGATGAAGTGTTTCATGACAAAGTGCTTGATATTTGTGGCAATCAAACGTTAAGTACCATCGTGCGCCAAGTTCGTGGTCATGTAAACCGGATGCGTTATCTAGAATTTTTTGAAACGAGAGAAATGGACAGAATTATCGACGATCATGACCAGCTAGTCTCTTTACTTGAACAAAGAAACGTAAAGGAAGTAGAAACGTTACTTGTCACTCATTTACGTAATGTGTCAAATTATTATGATGATATTATGAGGAAGTATCCAGATTATTTTAATACCCAATATTAATTGGGTATCTTTTAAACCTTATACTTGTATACTAGTATCACAAATAAGGGGGATAATGATGAAACTAGCCGTTTTTGGAATGAATCATGGTTTTAAATTCGCTGAAGAAATCAAGAAAATGAAAGGGGTTTCTTTAGTGGCGGTAGCTGGAAACGATCTACTTTCACAAGAGCGAGCATCTTTGTTAGAAGTGCCTTTATACACGGATTATCAAACATTAATAGCTGAAAATTCTTTAGACGGTGTGATTGTTACATTACCTAATCAACTTCATCATGAAGCTGTAAAAATGTGTGCAGATGCGGGTATTCATTGTCTTGTAGAAAAGCCGATTGCTGATACGGTTTCATTGGGAAAAGAAATGGTAGATTATTGCAAGGAAAAAGAAATCAAGCTCTTAGTCGGCCATCATCGTCGATACTCTAGTAAGCTTAATGCGCTACGACGATTAATACAAGAGAAGAAGATTGGCAAACTCATTAGTGTAAATATGATGTGGGTACTAGCGAAAGACAAGCCCTACTACAACGAACCGTGGCGAGTTAAAAAAGGTGGAGGACCATTACTCATTAATGGGATACACGATATAGATAATTTGCGGTATGTTACGAATGCAGAAGTTGAAAGCGTTTACGCATTGGGGAAAAATTTAATTCGTGGAAACAACGTAGAAGATTCCCTAAGTGCCATGATGGAGCTGAATAACGGGGCAACGGTCAATTATTTTTTATCCGATGGTGTGCCGGCACCGTGGTCTTATGAGTTAACGATGAAGGAAAATGTTAAATATCCTAAATATGATGAGGATTGTTATTACTTCTTTGGCACAGAAGGGAGTATCGCCTTTCCGAGTATGCGGATGTATCGCTATAAGGAAGAGTCTTATGGGTGGGAACATAGCCTTGTGGAAGAGGCGATCGAGTTTGAAAGCATGGTTGATCCAATTGTTGAAGAGTTGGTTCATTTCACTAAGGTCATAAGAGGCCTTGAAGAACCGAGAGTTCCTGGTGAAGAAGGAGTAAAAACGCTGGAAGTCATTGAGGCAATACGCTGTTCTATAAATAAGGGTAAAAAGGTACACATGAATCTTATTAATGAAACTAGTTCTAGTCAATTGTAACGATCAAAAGGGGGACGCAACATGAAGCGTATCTTACTTTTTATAAGTTGTTTAGTACCGCTAGCAGCGTGCACGGTAACCGGGCATGCCGACGAACAGAAGATCATGAGAATTGCAAACACAACACCTGAAGATCGTTCTCTTAGTCAAGCACTTTACCAGTTTGCTGAACGATTAGAAGAGGAAACAAACGACTCCATTCAAGTAGAAGTTTATACAAATGGACAGATAGGTGGGGATCGTGAACTGTTTGAAGGTATGCAGTTTAATACGATTCAAGGGGCAACAATGTCGACCGGACCCATCGCACAATTTGTCCCAACCTTTAATGTGCTAGAATTGCCATTTCTATTTGAGAATGAAGAGAATGCGTATCAGCTTTTAGATGGGCCGATCGGTCAAGATCTATTAGAAGAATTAGAGCCACAAAAAGTAATTGGAATTAACTATTTTGAAAACGGATTCAGAGTGTTGACAAATAATGAAAAAGAGATTGAGAAGCTTGAAGATGTGCAAGGATTGGACTTAAGAACGTTAGAAAACAGATGGCATATGCAAATCTGGAGTGAACTTGGTGCCAATCCTACACCGATGAACTATGGTGAAGTGTATATTGGCTTAGAACAGGGGACGATTGCTGGTCAGGAGAATCCTATTGGAAACGTTGTAAATAGTCACTTTTATGAAGTTCAACAGTATTTAACAATGACAAATCACATTTATAATGCGAGTCCGTTTATGGTAAGTGAAGCTTTTTGGGAAACGCTGACCGAGGATGAAAGACAAGCTGTTGAAAAGGTAGCAGATGAAGTCCAGCATAATCAGCGATTAGCCAATCAGCAAGAAGCGGAGGCGAGTCGCAGTTACTTAGAAGAAAGAGGTATAACCATTTCTGAACTAACGAGTGAGGAGCGTCAACGTTGGATTACGGCAACGAACCCAGTTCGGGAAAGGTTCGAAAATATTGAAGGGAATCATGATTGGATGCAGCGTATACAGGAACATATACAAGCAACGAATCAGGAATAAGGAGGGGCTATGATGAAGGTCTTCCGAATGGTCGAACAGCACATAGAAGAGGTGCTATTAGTGATCATTTTATCCATAATGGTTATAGCAATCTCACTACAAATTTTTATGCGCTTTGTATTAGGCACTTCTCTTGGCTGGTCAGAAGAGTTAGCGCGTTACTGTTTTATTTATCTCGTGTTTATCGGTATTAGCTATGGTGTGAAAGAAGAGCGACATATTAAAATTGATGCGATTCTCTCCTTTTTAAATGAGAAGAGGCAACTCGTTTTTAATTTAATTGTTTACGGGTTATTTTTATTATTTGCTATATTTATCGTCGTCTATGGAGGCGCAATGAGTTTAGAAATTATCCAGCTTGGACAAGTTACGCCTGGATTAGGGATGGAGATGGGCTATGTGTATTTAGCCGCACCTATCGGGATGCTCATGACGAGTGTACGAATTATTCAAAAGATTAAACATGAATGGGAGAATTACGATAGAGCCAATCAATCTTCTCATATTAAAGAGACGTATCCGTTTCATTCAAAACGGCAGGAGGGATGACTGTGACAGCAGCTGTGTTGTTCGGTAGCTTTGCGAGCTTACTCGCTTTAAGTGCGCCTATCGGAATTGCTTTAATCTTAGCATCCATATTAGCGCTAATTGTGGCAGGGACAATGCCGTTGGAATTTACTGTTCAAAGCTTTATAACGGCAATTGATTCATTCCCTATAATGGCTGTACCATTTTTTATTTTAGCTGGTGAGCTAATGGCAAAAGGGGGTTTGTCAAGACGGCTTTTTGAATTAGCAAAAACCCTTGTTGGCAATTATACTGGTGGATTTGCAATGGCAGCCGTCATTACGTGTTTGTTTTTCTCAGCAATTTCAGGGTCAGGTCCTGCAACG
This sequence comes from Alkalihalobacillus sp. LMS6, assembly GCF_024362765.1. Classification (NCBI taxonomy): domain Bacteria; kingdom Bacillati; phylum Bacillota; class Bacilli; order Caryophanales; family Bacillaceae; genus Alkalihalobacillus; species Alkalihalobacillus sp. LMS6. The sequence goes on from NZ_CP093302.1 coordinate 759,387, forward strand.
GTGGCTGCAGTAGGGGGAATTATGATTCCTGCAATGATTGAAATGGGTTACGACAAGCGTTTTGCAACGGCATTAATTGCGGCAGCAGGCGCTTTAGGCGTCATTTTGCCGCCGAGTATTCCATTAATTGTTTACGGAGTCACGAGCGGTGTATCTGTAGGAGATTTATTTATCGCTGCAGTTATCCCAGGACTGCTTGTAACGGTTAGCTTACTTGTGTATTCCTATCTTTACGCAAAAGCAAAGGGATATAAAGGTTCTAAAGAAAGGTTTTCAATAAAAAAGGTAGGGAGAGCGTTTTGGGATGCAAAATGGGCGCTACTTGTCCCGGTCATTATATTAGGCGGTATTTATAGTGGTTTCTTTACGCCGACAGAAGCAGCAGCGGTTGCCGTCATTTACGGTTTAGTAGCAGGGTTTTTCTTATATAAAGAATTAAAATGGAGTCAACTATATGATATTTTTAAAAATTCGGCGTTAACGACAGCGACAATTTTATTTATTATCGCAGCAGCGACTGTATTTGGTCGCGTGATGACGATTGAACAAATGCCAGAAACGATTGCATCAACAATTCTCGCTGTGTCCGATCAAAAAATCATCATTATCTTATTAATTACAGCCATGCTCCTGCTTATTGGCACGGTCATGGATACTACGGCGGCGATTATTATTTTTACACCGTTGTTAGTGCCTGTCGGAATGGAGCTCGGGTATGATCCCATTCATTTTGCGATGCTTGTCATTTTGAATCTAGCAATTGGGTTCATTACACCACCAATTGGTGTGAATTTGTTTGTCGCATCGAGTATATCGAACTTATCGATTGTGACACTATCAAAAGCAATTCTACCATTTGTCGGGGTGATGATCTTTAATCTCCTACTCGTCATTTTCATTCCACAACTATCATTACTTTTACTAGACAGATAGTAGAAGTATCATGAGAGGTTGTGTTACAATATACTTGTATACAAGTATAATCTAAAAATTAAGTCAAAGGGTTGTGTTAGTATGGCAGGTCGAAGTGCGTTAGAAACCTATAAACAAGGTGGCGCTTGGTGGGAAACAGATATAAGCGACATTAAAAAAAATGAAATTACCATTCGTGGGAAAAAAGTTGAAGATTTAATTGGAAACGTTTCCTACACGCAAATGTTGTTCTTCCTTTTAGTAGGTGAGGAGTTGTCGGATCAAAAAGCAAAGTTGTTTGAAAGCGTTCTTGTAGCAGGAGCGGATCATGGACCTAGGGCACCATCCATTGCTGCTGCTAGAATGGCAGCGACTTGTGGGGTGACGTTTAATTCAGCGGTGGCTACAGGTGTCAATATGCTTGGCGATGTACACGGTGGCGCTGTAGAGGATTCAATGGCCATTCTGTATGACACAAAGGAGGCAATGAACAAAGGCACAGGTGACGTTGCACAACAGCTAGATGAAATCCTAGGAGCAGGCAAGAAATTACCTGGTTTTGGCCATCAATTACATGACAATGATCCGAGAGTGAAACGTCTGTATGAATTGTCTCAGTCTCTGATTGATGATGGTGAGATTACTGGGAATTACTTAAACATTTTAGAACAATACCGGCAAGAGATTTCGACTCGTAAAAATCGAACGTTTACGATTAATGTAGATGGTATCTCTGCCGCGATTCAATGTGAATTGGGCATCCCAGCTGAAGCGGCGAAAGGCATTTTTGCCTTATCACGGGGGATGGGGATCGTGGCACATGCGTACGAAGAACTGCAAAAAGGTACACTCATTAAAGGACCTTGTCCGAATGAAGAGAACCTTGTTCGATATACAGGCAAAGCACTTGTGAAAGAGGAGGAATGATTGAGTTGAAAACAGCCACATCGTTTATAAATGGTAACTGGGTAACACCAGTTGAAAGCGAAGGGATAGAAGTAAGAAGTCCATATTTAAATGAATTAATTGGGCATCAGTATGAAACGAACGAGCAAGGAGTAGAAGAAGCGCTAGCATCGGCTTTTACTCATAAAAAAGAGATTGCTAAATTAGAGCCAATTGAACGATCAGCCATTCTCTATAAAGCGGCAACATTAATGGAAGAGAGACAAGAAGAGCTTGCTAAATTGATTTCTTCGGAAGTTGGAAAAGCCTTAAAGAATACCCGGGATGAAGTGGGGCGTTCTATCGAGACCCTTATTCAGTCTGCTGAAGAAGCGAAACGTCAATTTGGCGAAACGATTCCTGGAGGCGCATCATCTAGAGGAAAGGGCTCAACAGCGATTACGTTCCGTGTGCCAGTAGGCGTCATCGCAGCAATCACACCTTTTAATGCACCGCTCAATCTAATCTGCCATAAAATTGGCCCAAGTTTTGCTGCTGGAAATGTAACCGTTTTAAAGCCTGCACCGCAAGCACCATTAATTGCGGCTGCGCTAGTGGAACTCTTACTAGAAGCCGGAATGCCTGCTCAAGCCATCCAAATGGTGCTCGGTGGGCGAGAAATAGGCGAAAAAATTGTGAAAGATTCTCGGACCAATCTGGTTTCTTTTACAGGTGGTGTGCCAGCCGGTCAACAAATTAGCAAAATATCTGGCATGAAGAAAGTACTGCTCGAACTAGGGGGGAATGCAGGTACAATCGTCCATGAAGACGCGGATATAGAGCGAGCCGCTACGCTAGCAACCAAAACTGCTTTTAGTAATTCGGGTCAAAGCTGCATATCGGTTCAGCGAGTGTATGTACATGAATCCATCATCGCGACATTTAGTGAAAAAATGAAAGAGAAAACAGCAGCTCTTTATGTTGGTGATCCTCGTGATGAACGGACTGACATCGGTTGCGTTGTGGCAAAAGATACTGCCGAAAGAATTACGAGCTGGATTGAAGAAGCGGTTTCTGATGGGGCGGAGGTTATCCACGGCGGTTCTGCGAATGGCGCGCAAGTTCAGCCAACCATTCTAATGAATCCGAAAAAAGAAAGCAAAGTTGTGTGTCAAGAAGTCTTCGGACCTGTCGTAAGCTTAATTCCTTATCGCGACTTAGATTGGGCGATCGATGAAGTAAATGATTCTGAGTTTGGCTTACAAGCAGGCTTGTTTACAAAATCGTTAACGGTTGTGAAGAAAGTGACACAAGCTCTCGATATGGGCGGGATCATTATAAATGGAACGTCGAATTTCCGTCTCGACCATTGGCCATACGGTGGCGTGAAGCATAGTGGAATTGGTCGTGAGGGTCCAAGGTTTGCAGTAGAAGAAATGAGCGAAACAAAAATGATTGTACTTCAAGACTTTCTGACACTATAAGGAGCGATGTACGGTGAAAGAGATCTATCTAGATCAACCTCAAGTCATGCAAGTCAGAGATGCGCTCCCGTTGCCGAACATCCAAGATGGAGAAGTGAAGATTAAGCTACTTTACGGCGGTATATGTGGATCTGATTTATCTGTATATAAAGGGAGGCTCCCTCATGCGCAATATCCGCTACGACCAGGTCATGAAATTGTCGGTGAAGTGATTGAGAGCCGAGCGGAACACATTAAACCAGGCGGGCGTATCGTTGTCACACCCAATACGTTTTGTGGACAATGTGAGTTTTGTTTAAAAGGCAAACCAAATATTTGTAAAGAAAAACAGTCGATCGGTATTACGTGTGACGGTGGATTTGCAGAAGAAATGATCGTCCATTCGCGCTATTGTTTACCAATTCCAGATGAACTGTCTGATGAGGCAGCTGTGTTAATTGAGCCATTATCCGTTATTGTCCACGGGATCAAACAAATTGATATCCAACCTGGTATGCGGGTGCTTATTGTTGGCTGTGGAACAGAAGGGTTGCTTGCATCTGCGTTAGCTCATCATGTTGGAGGGAATGTAACCGCTATCGATATTAATGCAAATAAATTAGCGTTATTGCAGTCATTTGATGACATTACCCTCGGTCATCCGATGGACATTGTCGGCGAAACATTTGATATCGTCATTGAAGCCGCAGGTACAAAACAATCAGTCGAATCATGCTTTTCACACTTGAAGCCAGGCGGAGAACTACTATTAATTGGGATTACACCAGAAGCAACCATCCCTGTCGCGCAAGTTGTTCGAAATGAACAGAAAGTTGTTGGCAGCATTATCTACGAATTTCCTGCTGATTTTCAGACGAGCGTCTCGTACTTATTAGATGAAACCTTTGACCCAACGATCTTCATTTCAAAAATCAAACCTTTTTATGACTATGAAGAAGCGTATCAAATGGCGTTAAGCGGCAATTATGCAAAAATCGTACTACAATTTAAAGGAGCTGTTGTCTCATGAAGAAGCTAGTATCAGAACAACTTGTAAAGTATTTAGAAAGTCGTGGAGTTGAATATGTGTTTGGTTTGTGCGGTCATACGAATATTGCCGTGCTAGCTGAATTAGACAAAAGCCCAATTAAGTTTATTAATGTTCGCCATGAGCAAATTGCGTCCCATGCGGCAGATGGGTATGCACGAGCAAAGCGTCAAACGTCTGTAGTATTGAGCCATCTTGGACCTGGTTTAACGAATGCCGCCACAGGTGTAGCAAATGCGGCACTTGATTCCATTCCAATGGTTGTCATTGCAGGAGACGTTCCAAGTCATTATTACGGGAAGCATCCACACCAAGAAGTAAATATGCATGCAGATGGCGCTCAATGGGAAATTTATCGTCCGTTTGTGAAACGCGCATGGCGTGTGGATCGTGAAGATTTATTTCCTGAAATCATGCAAAAGGCGTTTCAATTAGCAGAAAGTGGTCGTCCTGGTCCGGTCCTTGTGTCTGTGCCGATGGACATGTTTTCAAAAGAAGTGGAAGAAGAGAAGTTTGCGATGTTAAACCATCATACCCAAATGGTCGAAAAACCATCATTAGATGAAGAGACAGCAGAACGAATTGTTGAGACATTAGCACAAGCGGAACGTCCTGTTATTTATGCAGGTGGGGGCGTTATTCTTTCACAAGCAGAAGAGGAGCTTAGAGCATTTGTAGACCATATGAATATTCCTGTCGCGCATTCTTTAATGGGCAAAGGTGTCTTGCCTGATGATCATGATTTAACCATTGGCATGACCGGGTTCTGGGGGACAAAATTTATTAATGATCAAACAAAGAATGCTGATTACTTATTTGGAGTCGGTACACGTTTTTCTGAAGCTGACTCTAGTTCTTGGTACCATGATGTTACGTTTAATTTTCCAAAAACAAAACTGATTCATATTGATATTGACTCAAATGAGATTGGCCGTAATTATCCAGTTGAAATTGGCGCGGTCGCTGATTTAAAACGAGCTTTCGTTGCCTTAAATCGTGTGGCGAAGCGCTTGTATCCAGATGGAATTGACCGCAACGCCAAGTTGAAAGAAGAGATTCAAACCTACCGTCAGTCTTTACGAGCATCTATTAAAGACAACGCGACAAGTGACGCGTTCCCGATGAAACCTGAACGCATTCTTGCAGATGTTCGCGACGTATTGCCAAGAGACGCATATATCACAACAGATGTAGGCTGGAATAAAAATGGCGTTGGTCAACAGTTCCCAATTTATACACCAGGCTCCATTTTAACACCTGGAGGATACGCAACAATGGGCTTTGGGTCCTCTGCTGCACTTGGGGCAAAACTTGCACAGCCGAACAAAGTGGTTGTGTCCTTAATTGGTGACGGTGGATTTGGTCAAAATCCAGCTGTGCTCGCAACCGCTGTAGAAGAAAACATTCCAGTTGTCTGGGTTGTCATGAATAATAGTGCATACGGTACAATCGCTGGACTGGAAATGGCTCATTACGATACAACATACGGAACGTTGTTTAAGAAAGACGGAGAGAGCTACACACCTAATTTTGCTGAAATCGCAAAAGGATTTGGCGTAAAAGGGATCAAAGTCAAATCGGCAGACGAATTTAAACATGAGCTAAAAGCCGCCATCGAAGCGAATGAACCAGTAGTGCTTGATGTCGCTATGAGAAACGAACCCGTTCCGACTGACGGTCAATGGAACATTAATGACATTTACTCACCTGATAGTGAAAAATCACATGTGAGCATCCCTTAAAAAAGGAGAGAAGGAGTGTACAAAGATGAAAACACCATTAGAAGGCGTCAAAGTGCTCGATGTGTCTACAATGATTGCCGCTCCTTATGGGACTGCATTGCTGGGAGATTTTGGAGCTGACGTAGTAAAAGTTGAAATTCCAGGAAGAGGGGATACGTCAAGAAGCGTAGGACCTTTTAAAGACGACGAACCGCTTCGCTGGCCTGGCTTATCACGTAACAAAAAGTCGTTAACACTCGATCTTCATCAAGAAGAGGGCGTTAATATTCTAAAGAAGTTAGCTGCGACTCACGACATTCTTGTAGAAAACTTTCGTCCAGGGACACTAGAAAAATGGGGCGTAGGCTATGATGTTCTAAAAGAAATTAACCCAAACCTCATTATGATTCGTGTGTCTGGCTATGGTCAAACAGGTCCTTATAAAGAAAAAGCAGGATTTGGGACGCCAGCTACAGCGTTTAGTGGGTACACGTATTTACAAGGCTTTACCGATCGTCATCCAGTCAGTCCACCATTCTCATTAACGGACTATATTTGTGGAATCTATGTGGCGTTTGCAGCTGTTACGGCACTTTATCACCGCGATGCTCATGAAGACGGAGAAGGGCAAATGGTGGATATCGCCCTTTATGAAACAGTCTTCCGCATGATGGAGTTTCTTGTAGCCGAATACGATCAACTGCAAAAAGTGAGGGAGCGTGCGCCAGGATTAGCTGGTCACTCTTCGCCATCAGGAACGTTTCAAACAAAAGATGGCCACTGGGTAGTGCTTGTGACGAGCACGGATACAACGTTTAACCGCTTAGCCAAAGCGATGGATCGAGAAGATATGCTCACAGACCCGCGCTACCATACAAATGCGCGTCGCTTAGAGAACAACGATGAGACCAACGCAATTGTGGAAGCGTGGATTCATGCACAAGATCGAGAAGTGCTACTGGAAAAACTCGACAGCTACGGCGTTCCTATTAGTCCGGTTATGAGCATCGCCGATATTTTTGAAAATGAGCAGTATAAAGCGAGAGAGAATATTGTGGAAGTGAAACACCCACGTTTAGGAGCGATAAAGGTGCCAGGGATTGTACCGAAGTTTGAAAAGACGCCTGGGAGTATTCGTTCCATTGCACCGGATTTAGGTGAAAATAACGAAAGTGTGCTAATGGAAATTGGCTATAGTAAAGAAGAAATTGAACAGTTTCTGCAAGATCATGTGATTTAAGTCAATGTCATCACTCGATAGTGATGCAAAAAAAGACGTACGATAGATTTTATTATGGCGAACGCTTTCCCACAGGCACAAGCACGATATCCGTTTGCACTGCGCGATCACTTGTGCTCACGGTGTCTTCTTTGCCTCGGGTATGGCCTGAGCCATTCCCATTCATTATAACTTTATTTACGAACGGCAGAAACGAGAATAGCGGACTCTTTTCTGAAATAAAGTTGATTCGCTATTTCATTCAAGCGCTTACGAAAAAAAAAGGGATGCTAGTAGCATCCCTTTTTTAGTTGCCTATTTTTCACCTACTCCACACCAGTTCGCTAAAAAGTTTGCATACACTTTCGTAACATCGCGGACGCTTTTTAAATCTACCCATTCGTTGACCTCGTGAAAATGACCGCCAACAGGGCCGTAGCACGTTGCATCAATATCATAATAAAGCTGAAAAAAACGTGCATCCGTCGTAGAAGGTAATGTCCGTCTAGATGGTTGTGTGTTGGTTACGAGCTCGTGCGCCGCGTCAAGCTCCTTAAACAACTCGGAAGACTCATTACTTAATGTACCTTCTGCATGAAACCCGTAAAATTCAATGTCAGGTGGATTTTCAATAAACCACGCGTCTTTTTTCGTTTCTTGCATAATCCATTCAATTAATTCTTGTTTGCGCTCAGCAATGGATTCGCCAGGAAGTAAGGCGACACGACCTTCAATTTTTGCCCGAATCGGTTCGTTCGATGCAAAGTCACCTGCAGTTACCTTACCAATGTTCAGATCAATTGGCTTATCTTGATCTGAGAAAGTGAGGTGAGATCTCGTTTGATTTAAATGACGCTCAAACGCAAGGAGTGCAGACGTGATCATGTGTATTTTTTCGATAACATTGGTTTGAGTTTGATTTATTTGATCTTTTTTAATCGTTCGAAGAGATATCTCAAACCAAAGTGAGCCGACTTGTCCAGTGGAAGGTTGCAAGCCAAATGGCTCAGGAATAAGGGCCGCGTCCGCTGTGTATCCTGCTTCAAGTGCCGCTAGCGCACCGTTACCCGAGCGCTCCTCGTCAGGAACAATTTGCAGCATAAAATCGTTGTTAGGCACGTAGCCACATTCAATTAAGGCACGATATGCAAAAATCATGGCCGAGAGCCCGCCTTTCATATCTGCAGTTCCTCGTCCATAAAGACGACCGTCTTTTTCAACTGGTTCCCAAGGAGACGTCTCCCACTCAATGGTCGGTTCAGCGCTAACAACATCCGCATGACCTTGGAAGATAAGCGTTTTTCCTTCAGACGGGTTTGCGCCTTTCTTTGTGCCAATCACAATGTCGCTGTACTCATAGGACCACTTAACAGGGGAAAAACCAGGGTGTTTTTCTATACGCTCCATGTCAGGGTAAAATCGATCTACTTGCAAATTTAATTTTGTCGATAAATAGTCGGCCAAAAACAATTGAAGGCGATGTTCTTTTCCACTTAATGAAGGGAATCGAGTGATTGTTTTTAGAAATTCTACTTGTTCAGTCCATAACTCATCGATTTTATTATTTAGTTGTTCACGTAACAACTGAGAATCAATCATTGTTTATAGTGTCCCCTTTGTTCTAATCGCTGAATTAATTCCATAAGTCGTGACGACGATGGCAGTGTTCATGATATCTTGCCTTGTGAATCATGAGCAAATAAACAAACATCTACGCAACGAGGCTCATGTCATTCAATTATTATGGAAGAATCATGTTTGTCGTCTAAGTTTTATTCAGTCTTCCTATTCCCTATACATTCACTGGAAAAACATTGAAGATAACTCATTAGAAAAAACTTGCCAGCGACTTCATTCGCCTGGCAAGTTTATAGTGCAATTATGTGCCACGAGTTAATTGTACCACGCAAAAGCTTTCTTGTTCTAATGAAAACGAAGAGGATACAGACTCGTTTTTAAAAAGGTCATACCCTTGTTCATTTTTTTGTGGAAGAGAAAGAGTCTTTTGTTCTAGGGAACGATTATAAGCAAACAGCAGTGTTTCTTCAGGTGTAGACGTTTTGTAAAGAAGAACGTCGTCATCATCAGAGTCGATAAATTCAAGGGAATCGTAGGTCCCGAATGCTGAATGATGCTTTCGCAACACAACTAACTTCCGCAAAAAGTTGAGCATATCCAAATCTTGTTCCTCTTCATCCCAGATCATACAAGCACGGCAACCAGGATCGTTTTCTCCAGCCATACCGATTTCGTCGCCATAGTAAATACAAGGAGAACCAGGAAATGAAAACAGCAAGGTAAACTGGAGCTTCGTTAAAGCTTTATTATGATGACTTGTTGTCAGGACGCGAGCGGTATCATGGCTATCTAGCATGTTAAATTGTGCAGCATTTACTGTATCGGGGTAGCTCATTAAATGCTTTGTTAGCGCCATTTTTGCCTCTTCACTTGTTTGCTTATGAAGCGCATAGCTTTGAATCGCATCTGTTAGAGGATAGTTCATGACCGCATCAAATTGATCCCCTTGAAGCCATGCACTTGATTGATGCCAAATTTCACCAAGAATATAGACATCGCCTTTTACGCGCTTCACTTCCGAACGAAACGCGCGCCAGAAATCGTGATCGACTTCATTTGCAACATCAAGTCGCCATCCATCAATATTAAATTCCTCAATCCAATATTTTGCTACCTTTAAAAGATACGCGCGAACATCAGGATGTTTTGTATTTAATTTCGGCATGGATGAAACAAAAGCAAATGTTTCATAGTTCGGACGTTCTCCTTCTGGTTTTAGTGGAAGGTCGAACGGGTGAAACCAATCTTTATAGGCTGAATCCTCGCCGTTTTTTAATAGATCTTGAAAAGGAGGAAAATAATAGCCGCTGTGATTAAAAACCGCGTCAAGCATCACGCGAATGCCGCGCTTATGACATTCCTTCACAAGTGTACGCATCGTTTCTTCGTCGCCAAAATGTGGGTCAAGGCTTAAATAATCAATCGTATCGTATTTATGGTTCGAAAACGCTTTAAAAATCGGTGTGAAATAAACGCCGGTAATACCTAAGTCTTGCAAATAATCTAGATGATCGATGACACCTTTTAAATCGCCACCAAAAAAGGTATCCGGTTTAGGTGCTTCACTTCCCCAAGGTAACGCATCTTCAGGATTTCTTGCAGGCTCACCATTTGCAAATCGCTCAGGAAAAATTTGATACCACACGGTATTCGCAACCCAAGAAGGAGGTGTGAATACGTCGGTTTCATGAGCATAAGGAAGACAAAAATAAGCGGAAATCTCCTTCGGTTGTTGTGCATAAAACCCTCGCTCGGCATAAAATACCGTTTTATCACTCGTTTCAATTTTAAAGCCGTAGCGCATACGAGAGTAGGGCATTGAAACAGAAACGGACCAGTAATCATACATGTCATCGCTATGAATGAGTGACATAGAGGAGTTGCTTGATTGCCATTGTTCGTTTTTCCAATCATAAGGGTCCCCGTGAATTACGGTTACATGAATTCCTTCATTTAAAGGTGTTTGCAGACGAATAACGGCTTCATGTGAGGATGTTAAAAAAAGGTGGTGATGTTGTTGGGTGTGGATAATACCAGCTTGATTCATCAGAACCCTCCTAGGTTATTTTCTTAAATCATATAGTTGGTGTGGGATTGGTGTCAAATCTTTTTGCAAACGATTTCCTATATAAAAAAATAACTATTGCCTAATAATAAATTTACCCGTATACTATGTGTGTAATTGGTATGTAAACGGTTTATTTATTTTGTGCAAACGTTTGCCTTTGCTTAAGCATATATAGGGGGGATACGAGATGAAAAAATGGCAGTTTGGTATGAGTATGTTAGTAGCAGTTGCGATGCTCGGTGCGTGCGGTCCAGATCGAGAAGGTGTAGTGGAAGAGTTAGAACCTGAACCTGCAACAGAGGAAAATAAACCAGATTCGCTCCATATATGGGTGAATGATGATGAACGTGAACTTTTGGCGTATCGAGAAATTGGCGACAATTTTGAAGCTGAGACGGGGATTGAAGTAAGAATTACCCCCTTTGGTATGGGGGATCAACTAGAGGCGATGTCACTTGATGCGCCAGCTGGTGGTGGACCTGATTTGTTCTATCAACCAAATGACGGAGTTGGAAGCATTACACTTCAAGGTTTAGCTGCGGACATTGATCTAACGCCTGAGCAAGAAGCGGAGTATTTAGATGGCACATTGGAAGCGCTTAGCTATGAAGGTGAGCTAGCTGGTGTGCCGGCGGCAGTTGAAACGTACGCGTTGTTTTACAACACCGACATTATTGAAGAAGCACCAGAAACAATTGAAGAACTAGAAGCACTTGGTGAGGAACACACGAACGCTTCGACTAATGAATTTGGATTTCTTTTAGAATCACGTGAAATGTACTTTGCCTATCCATTTTACGATGCGTACGGTGGCTACATCTTTGCTGAAGACGGCGAAGACTATGACACCCTTGATATTGGCTTAGCGAATGATGGGGCTGTTAAAGGTGGCGAAATGCTACAGCGCTTTCACCAGGAAGGGTACTTACCACAAAATTTAAATGCGGACATTTTGAATGGCTTATTTTTAGATGGAAGTGTAGGAGCAGTATTCTCAGGTCCTTGGAACATTGCTGAATATGGGGAGAACCTTGGGGATTCCTTAAAATCAGCACCGCTACCGACTGTGGACGGAAATCCGATGCGCTCTCTCGGTGGCGTGAAAGCGTGGATGGTGAACGGATATAGCGATCACATTAGCTGGGCAACGGAATTGGCACTTTTTATGACGAATGAAGAAAGCGCACAAATCTTTTTTGAAAACAAGCGTGAAATTCCCGCTCGTGCCGAAGTGACGCTAGACGATGAGCTTTACGAAGGTTTCCAAGAACAACTTGAACATGCGTATTTTATGCCAAATGTACCTGAAGTTTCCGCCGTCTGGGGACCAATGGGCGATGCAAACGTGTTTATCTCACAAGGAAATGATGTACGAGAAGTATTAGAGGAAACCGTTGAATTAATTGAAGATGAAATACAAATTATGGGGGCTGGTAGAGAATGAAAGACGTAGAGCCAATGAACAATCATAACCCCAAGCTTGCTGGGATCTTATCCGTTATCCCTGGACTCGGGCAACTTTATAATCGCCAGTGGCTTAAGGGAACGTTGCTTCTTCTTGTAACAGCTGCATTTATCTTTGTATTTTACGATATCTTTAACATGGGCTATTGGGGATTATTTACCCTTGGAACGTTGGATGGCGTTGATGATTCTCGTGTGTTAATTGGACAAGGGATTGTAGCCGTCTTTTTAACAATTTTTGCAGCAATCATGGTGTTTTTAAATATAAAAGATGCCCGTCGTGTCGCGAAAATGCGTCTTGAAGGGGTAGGAATCCCATCACTACGTGAACGTACGAAGCATTCGTGGGACAAAGGATTCCCTTATCTACTTGTTTTACCAGGATTGGCGTTATTGCTTTTAGCAGTCGTATTTCCACTTTTATATATGATTGTTCTAGCATTTACCGATTATAATCTCTTTAATTCACCACCTCGAAATGTATTGAGCTGGGTTGGATTTCAAAACTTTATTGATCTAGCGACGATTCCGATTTGGCGTCAAACGTTTATCTCTGTTCTTTCTTGGACGATTGTATGGACAGTTGTAGCGACAACCTTACAAATTGCGTTAGCGCTATTCCTAGCAGTCATCGTCAATGATAAACGTATTAAAGCAAAGAAATTGATTCGTACTGTCCTTATTTTACCTTGGGCTGTACCGAGTTTCGTCACAATTATTATCTTTGCGGCAATGTTTAATGATGGGTTTGGTGCGATTAATACAGACATCTTTGTCCCGTTGTTTGATTTTGCGGTTCCATGGTTATCCGATCCGTTCTACACACGAATTGCATTAATTATGATTCAAGTTTGGCTAGGCTTCCCATTTGTGTTTGCCCTCTTTACTGGAATCTTGCAAAGTGTATCTGATGATTGGTATGAAGCGGCGGATATGGATGGCGCAAGTCGGTTTGCGAAGTTCCGCTTTATTACGCTACCACACGTACTTTTTGCAACAGCACCATTATTAATTATGCAGTATGCGGGTAACTTTAATAACTTTAACTTAATTTACTTATTTAACGAGGGTGGACCTCCAGTGCGTGGTCAAAGTGCCGGAAGTACAGATATCTTAATTTCATGGGTATACAGTTTAGCATTTGAAAACTCTCAATACAGTATGGCGGCAGCAATCTCCATTATTATCGGTATTCTTGTAGCGCTTTTCGCAGTGTTGCAATTCCGTCGCAGCGCGTCATTTAAGGAGGACAGATAGACCATGAAGCTTAAAACAAAATCAAAAATAGAAGTCTTTCTCATGTATGCGTTTATCTTCTTTATGTTCGTGATTATCGCGTATCCTCTAATTTGGACAATCGGTCTCTCATTGAGCCCTGGTACAAATATTTACGGAGCGAGTATCCTGCCAGATAACTGGTCATTGGAAAACTATCGCTGGTTGTTCTTTGATGAACAAAGTCAATACACAACGTGGTATATGAATTCGTTATTTGTTGCAACCGTTACGTCTATTCTTTCAACAATTGTTGTCTGTTTCACAGCATACGCATTCTCTCGCTATAATTTTGTTGGAAAAAAGAACGGCCTTTATTTATTCCTCGTTCTTCAAATTTTCCCAGTGATCATGGCGATGGTAGCAATTTATGTTCTATTAAACACAATTGGTTTATTGGATAGCTTATGGGGATTGATCCTTATCTACGTTGGTGGGTCTATTCCAATGAACGCATTCCTTGTTAAAGGATATTTTGATACATTGCCTAAAGATTTAGATGAATCGGCCAAGCTTGATGGAGCAGGACATTTCCGCATTTTCTTTACAATTGTGCTTCCACTGGCGAAACCGATCTTGGCAGTTGTGGCGTTGTTCAACTTTATGAATCCGTTAATGGACTTCATTTTACCGAGAATCGTTTTACGTAGCCCTGAAAACTACACCCTCGCGCTAGGGCTGTTCAATTTTGTTAATGATCAGTTTGCTACAAACTTTACACGATTTGCGGCAGGGGCGGTACTGATTGCAGTACCAATTTCGATTGTATTCTTGTTCTTACAGCGCTACTTAATTTCAGGATTAGCGTCAGGCGCAACAAAAGGGTAAGAAACACGATAAAGGAAAGATACAAGGAGATTTCTTTTAGAGATCTCTTCTTGTATAAACAAATGATGAAGTTCATGGCTGAGACCGTGCCCTCAAGTGATCGCGCAGTACAAACGGATGTTGCGATTGTGCCTGTGGAGAAGCGTTCGCCAAATAAGGGTAATGTTCGTTTTTGAATGAATTTAAAAGGCGCTAAAAAGAGATTATAGCTGATATGTATAAAGATAGGAGTTTTGGAAGTGTCAAAAAAATGGTGGAAAGAAGCGGTATGCTATCAAGTCTATCCGCGTAGTTTTTACGATGCGAATGGAGACGGCATCGGTGATTTAAGAGGAGTTATTGAAAAGCTAGATTACTTGCAGTGGATGGGCATTGATGTGATCTGGATGAGCCCGATGTATGATTCGCCTAACGACGATAATGGATACGATATTCGAGATTATAAAGCGATTATGAATGAGTTTGGTACAATGGCTGATTTTGATGAGTTGCTTGAAGAAGTGCATTCAAGAGGGATGAAGCTTATTATCGACCTCGTCATTAATCATACGTCTGATGAGCACGAATGGTTTGTTGAATCTCGTTCATCAAAAGAAAATGAAAAGAGAGATTGGTATATTTGGCGCGATGCCAAAGAAGATGGGAGCGAGCCGAATAACTGGGCTTCTATTTTTAACGGTCCGGCTTGGGAGTGGGACGAAGCGACGCAACAATACTATATGCATATTTTTTCGACGAAACAACCTGATGTAAATTGGGAAAATCCAGATGTGCGTGCGGCTCTCTACGAGACGATGAACTGGTGGATGGATAAAGGTATTGATGGCTTCCGTGTTGATGCGATTAGCCATATTAAAAAAGTAGACGGGTTTCCAGATATGCCGAATCCAAATAACGAGCCCTATGTTGATTCATTTGATGGACATATGAATCGACCAGGGATTCACGAGTATTTACAAGAAATGAAAGAGAATACCCTTGATCAGTATGATGTCTTTACTGTTGGCGAAGCAAATGGCGTTCGAATGGAAAATCCTGATGATGTAGCGGCGTGGGTAGGAGAGCAGCATGGTGTGTTCAATATGGTATTCCAGTTTGAACATTTAGGTCTTTGGAGTAAAGATCGTGAACAGAAATTAAATGTTCCGGCTGTGAAAGAAGCGCTATCGAAATGGCAATACGGGCTGGAAGGTCTTGGTTGGAATGCATTATTTATTGAGAATCACGATCAAACAAGAGTTGTATCATCATGGGGCAATGATGAAGAATATTGGGCTCGCTGTGCAAAAGCACTTGGAACGATGTACTTCTTTATGAAGGGAACGCCTTTTATTTATCAAGGTCAAGAAATTGGCATGACGAACGTTCAATTTGACTCGATTGATGATTATGATGATGTCTCGATGCGTAATTTTTATAAACAAGAGATGGATAAAGGCGTCCCTCATGAAGAGATTATGCCAGTGATTTGGGAATCAGGAAGAGACAACTCACGTACACCACTACAATGGAATAAGAGCAAAAACGGTGGATTTAGTACAGCGGATCGCACGTGGATGAAAGTGAATCCGAATTATACGAGCATTAACATCGAGAAGCAGCAGGATGATCCTGATTCAATTTTAAGCTACTATCGAAAAATGATTGAAGTTCGGAAGCAATTTGATACACTAGTATATGGAAACTATGAATTACTCGATACCGATGACAATGTGTTTGCATACGAAAGAAAAAGCCAGAACGAAACAATTACCATTGTCGTCAACTTATCTGAAAATGAACGAGCGCTTCCTGTCATTAAAGATGATGAACTTCTTTTAACTAATGTGGATTCGGAAGCGAGCGGCACGTTATTACCTTACGAGGCGCGTGTCTACCGTACAAAAAAATAAGCGCGCACGGCGGGACGATGTGAAAAAGGGTGGAGTCTAGTGAGTACAATAAAAGATGTGGCGAAATTAGCAGGGGTGGCACCATCAACTGTTTCAAGGGTGATTGCCGATAGCCCGAAGATTAGCAAGAAGACGAAAGAGCGTGTAAGAGAAATTATGGATGAACTCGGTTATTACCCAAACGTCCATGCGCGCAATCTTGTAAATAAAGCAACGAACGTGATCGGCATCATTATGCCAAGTGCATCTTACGCTCCTTTTCAAAATCCTTTTTTCCCAGAAGTGTTGCGAGGCATTACGGCGCAAGCAAATGAAGACAAGTATGGTCTATACTTTTCAACGGGTCAAACGGAAGAAGATATTTTAGAAGAAGTGAAAGAGATGGTTCATAGTCAACGTGTAGATGGCATCATTTTGCTTTATTCTACAACCAACGATCCGATTATTCCTTTTTTACTTAAAGAGAAATGTCCGTTTGTCGTAGTTGGACGTCCTCCTGAACAATATGAGCATATCGTTTCGTATGTAAATAATGACAATGTCAAAGCTGCGAGAACGATTACGGAATATGTCCTCTTGCTGAGACATGAGCGAATTGGCTTTATTGGTGGCAGAAAAGATGCTTACGTCACCCTTGATCATAAAGAAGGGTTTGAACAGGCGCTTGATGCTGCAGGGATTGAAATGAATCCTGCTTATGTCGTCTACCATGATGAAATTTTTGATGGTGGGGAACAAGCAGTCATTGAACTGATGGCTCAAAAAACACCACCAACAGCCGTTGTTGTTGCCGATGATTTAATGGCACTCGGTGTATTACGGATGTTAATGAGTATGGGGTATCGTGTGCCAGAAGACATATCGGTAGTGAGTTTTAATAATGTGCTGATGTCAGAACTTTCCACTCCGCCATTAACTACGATGGACATTTATATTTATGAACTAGGCTTTCAAGCAGCCTCGCTCGTTCGTGAGCAAATAGCTGCTCCGCTAATGGAAGCACAAGCAAGAATTGTTGGTCATAAACTAGTCCGCCGTGCTTCAACAAGTCGAAGAATGGATTAAAAAACACGCCTCTCATCCAGGGAGGCGTGTTTGCTTTATTCTTGGATCGTCTCTTTATAATAATCAGCTAGCAGGTCGGCTACAACGTCTGCGCTCCGCAACGCTTCATCCATCGTGTTGTCAACACCGCCAAATTCAACAAGCATCGCTGTATCAGCAAGGTCTTGATTATAAATGCCGTTACCTTGTGACAAGTCTTTTTCAAACACACCACGACTCAAGCCAGGGTAAGCTTCTTCAATTAGGTTATGAAACTCCTTAGCGGTCGCTAATTGTGCATCTGCGTTTGGATGGGCCGTACCTACAACGAAAAAGACACGTGCATATGTTTCGTTGTTAATCGTTACGGCTGTTACATCTCGACGTACTGAATCTCTGTGGAAGTCGAGCAGGAGATCATACTGCTGCGTTTCTAGTTTTTCTTCAATAATTTGTCGTGAAGCGGTGTAATAATTACTCATATTACGTTCTGCCATATAGGCGTTCATATTCGTCTTATCTACATCGGCTACAATGCCGTGATTGGAAAGCCTGTCCGCAAAATGTTTTCCAACATTAATGATGTTTAATTCAGGATCACTGGAAATGGCTTGATCTGCATTTTCAGCTCCTTCTAGACCAAGTTCAGGTAAGAACGATTCATAGCTATGGGTGTGGTAAATGAGCACAGATGGTTCTTGATCCTCAGCTGCTCTTTCAGTCGATTCTTCCTCTTCATTTGGGTGTTGCTTGGCTAGTTCAGCTAAAGAATCTTCAGGAGGCAATGTTTCTCTTGGCATGTTCGTCACATCCGTACCTTGACCAGCAAGTGCAATTCTTGTATCAAATGCTGCCATGGCAGGGATTCCTTGTGACAGAAGAGATAATGGATGGTTAAAATCTAAATTCGTTGCTGCATTCATAAAGAAATTGCTTACCGATTTGGCTTCAAACTCATCTGGAAGTGCTTGTTTGTATAAAGGGTTTTCCATAGAAATAAGGTGGAGCAAATCAACCCCTTCTAAAGGAGAAACCATATCATTTAACCCTCGGTTATACCAGGTTTGATTTGTCGCTAAAATACTAATAATAAGTAATGTCGATAGAAGCATAATGGAGAGGCTTCCTAACCATTTCATTACGTCATTCACAACAAGATCACCTTCCTTGTTCTCTACTCTATGAAACTGTAAACGAAAATATCACTTGAAAATTAGGGAAGAGAATGGACAAAGGCATCAAAAAGAAGATACAGATTTAATCGAAGTAATGGAGAGTGGCTTCAAGAAAGACATAAACAAAAGGGGAGAAGCGGTGTACGGGCTTGATTCTACTAGAAAATATAGTGAATGGAACTAGTGTGTGTATGTAAACCTTATTTTTCTCATATGTCTCCCTCGTTAGCGCCGATGGCGACCCCAACGGGAAAAGCAACAATCCGAAAATCCGAGAGTGATGTTACCGAAGGAATTGAACGTTCCCATTTTCGGATATAGGATGACAGTTTATAGATAGACCTAATTAGATTAAAGAAGGCGTTACACAAAGATGTGGACTTGACTCAAAAAAAGAGCAACATAGCGTAAGCCATGTCGCCCTTATGGTAGACTATCCTTTTACGGCTCCAGAAGTTAGCGCGCCAACAATATAACGCTGGAGAAGCAAGAATAAGATAATGACAGGTACAATAGACATAATGCTACCTGCTGCTAAATAATGTGTGGTAATTTGAGCTTGGGTAGACTGCAAATTCACGACACCAACAGATACAGGATAGAGAGCGGCATCGTCAATTAAGATAAACGGGATGACAAATTGAGACCAGCTTTGGACAGACACGAGAATGACAACAGATATAATCCCTGGTCGTGCCACTGGTAACAGAATCTTGGTTAAAAGCTGCCATTTTGTACAGCCATCAATAATAGCGGCCTCATCCATTTGTTCTGGAAGCGTGTCAAAATAATTTTTCATAAACCATGTAGCAAGAGGGAGCACAACGGCTACATAGATTGCTAGAATGATAAGAAAATTATTGAGAAGGTCCCAGTTTGCAAATAAACGATACAACGGAATTGAAATCACGACAGCAGAAATCATTTGTGTCATAAGCACAATCATGAGAAAAGCGCCTTTTCCTCGCATTTTAAATCGTGATAACGCGAATGCGGCAGGAAGTGCTATGAGCAAAGTGAAAAGAACTGTTAATACAACGAGTCGAAATGAATTCCATAAATACGTTAAGACAGGGGTTGTTTGTAACACTTGTAAATAATTTTCGACCTGCCAGCTCGATGGCCAAAGTGAAGGCGGGACTTCAAACAATTCACTTTGCGTTTTAAGCGAGACAGAGCCGACCCAAAACAACGGGAATAAAAAGATGACGACAACGAAGAAATATGCGGCGTATAACCCTGCTTTCAAGAGACGTTCTTTCTTTTTTGGTGTCATCAATTCTCACCTCGTTTTCCTAATACTCGTAAGTAAATTAAAGTCATGACAATGTTGATTGTTAAGAGCACGACTGAAGTAGCGGCACCGACACCTAAGTTAAATTCTTGGAAAATCGATGTATAAATACTTAAAGCTATCACTTCGGTGCTGTTTCCTGGACCACCTTGGGTGAGTGCCATCACCATATCAAATGTATTAAACGTATCAATGGAAATAATAATTAAATTGACGAGAACGATAGGAGCGATGGCTGGAATAATCACGTTCTTTAATCGCTGAAAGGGACCGGCTCCATCAATTTTGGCAGCTTCAAGTACATCTTTTGATACGGTTTGTAAGCCTGCATACATGAGAATCATACTGAAAGCTGTACCGCGCCAGACATTCGCAAGGGTGACTGAAAGGAGTGCCATTGTCGGATCAGATAAAAAGGTAATCGGCCCAAGACCGACGAGAGACAGAAAGTAATTCAAAATTCCAGCCTGTGTTTCCGTGTAAAGCATTTCAAAGATAATCCCAATGACTACCCCGGGAATCGCCCATGCAACAAGGACCGATGTACGGACGATAACTGTACCGCGTAAGTTTAATTCTTCTCCTCTAACAATGAGAAGTGCAACGATAAACCCGAAGAATAACTGTAGGACGACGCTGAAAAAAACAAAGAATCCAGTCGTACCAAGCATTGAAAAGAAACCAGGTAACGTAAATAAACGAACGTACGACTCTAGTGTGTAGTCAAATTCTGGGTCTACTAAGTTCATATCTGTAAAGCTCATCCGAATAATCTCAATAACTGGATAAAGAAAAATGGCCGCTAATAAGAGAGTTAGTGGAATAAGCCATGGATAAGGGGTATCTGAAAACCTTCGTTTCTTTCGTTTTGAAGCAGTCATGGTTGTTTTTGTTTCTGGCTTCATTCCTCATCCTCCATTCCGAACGTGACGATTTCCCAAGCGTCTTCGAGTGCTTCTTCTGGAGTTTTACTTCCTGATACAACTTGAGAGATGGCCGTTTGTAATTGAACAGAAACGGTATTGTAAACGAGTTCTGGTGGACGCGGTTGCCCCTCATCTTCTAAAATATCTTGAAATTCAGCGATAAATGGAATCGGTTCGTATTCAGAGGACTCATAAACGGATTGGCGAACGGGCATGGAGCCATCACGGGTAGTAAAGCGAGCCATTCCTGTTTCTCCAACATACGTGCGCTGTAAATAATCAAACGCAGCTCGCTGTTTCTCAGGGTCTTCAGTAAAAATACCAAACGCCCAACCACCAACGGTTGTCGTATGTTCTCCACCTTCTATGTAGGGAAGGGACGCAACATCCCAATGCTCAAACTCATCGCCTAAAATATCTTGAAAGGTGTTAATCTGCCAACTGCCTGGATAAAGCATTTTGACTAAACCAGTAGAAATTTCGGCATTTCCGTCATTTTCTTCACCATTAGTCGCCATCCGCTGTGAAATGGCACCAGACTCTACGCCTTCATGAATAGAAGTGAACACATTAAGCATGTGGTCACGATTCTCTTCATTATAAAAAGCAGGTCGACCTTCTTCGTCAATGAGCTCGCCTCCTTGTCCCCAAAAGAGTGGCCATAAACTTGTTACAGCAGTTCCTTCTCCAACGCCAAGAGGGAGAGTTAATCCTTCAAATCCTTGATCGACTAAATCGTGAGAAATCTCCATCGCTTCTTCCCATGTAGTAGGTGGTTCTGGAACATAGCGGGTATCATAAAACACATAGCGAATATCTGTACTTAAATACAATCCATAGACTTGACCATCGTCACCGATCATTACTTCTCGTGCGAAAGGTAAGAAATCGTTGATATCCATATCAAATTCTTCCATCAGTTCGTCGAGAGGCTGTAAGTAGTCTTCAAATCGTTCAATCGCGTACCCATCAATAAGCGCAAAGTCAGGGGCTTGTCCACGAGTCGCTTGTTCTTGTAAACGTGCCATCGCTTCGTCAATATTTGAAGTGTGAATACTATGTTGCATTGAAAAGTCGTACTCTTCTTCAATCGCATGAATATTTTCTTGCACGTATGTACTCATCTCTTCATCTGGAGCATCTGGAGAAGAGTCAGAACCAGTAATCCATGTAATCGTTTCGTCATCGGCAGCTGTTGTGCAGCCACTAAAAAATAAGAGAAAGCAGCCGGTTATGAAACACTGTTGTTTTTTGCTGGACATACAAACGCCTCCTTCTTGGATTCCATGAATCAATACTGTATTTCCACTTATCAAAATGGTATCGTTTTCATAAAATGATGTCAAATCATATCGAATTTTCTTTATTTTATAGTAAAAATAATCTATTTTAAATTGAGTGGAAAATTGTAAACGGCTTCCTGTATTGGTGTAAGCATCATTCCTTTTCCACTTGATGACCGTAATCGAGTTATTAAAAAAATAAACACCTGCGGAATCATAATAATTTTTATTGCAATCCTTTTATGGACAACATAGTATTAGATTCATCTATTAACGTGAAAGAATAAGGAGTCAACTATGAAACGAAAAAAGAGTAATCCTTTTCGAGTGATTCTCTTCGCATATTTAGTATCAATGCTTGTGTTTAGTTTTCTGCTCTACTTGCCTATTTTCCATGAACCTGGAATTGAACTCTCATACCGGGATGCACTGTTTACGTCTGTCAGTGCAGTAAGTGTGACGGGGCTTGTGACGATTAACGTAGTGGAAACGTTTAATTGGGGAGGAATTATCGTCTTAGCTCTAGCCATTCAAATGGGTGGGATTGGAATCATGACTCTCGCGACGTTTGCGTGGATGATGCTCGGACGCCGAATCAATTTATCACAACGTTTGCTTATTATCGTTGATCAAAATC
The DNA here is from genome assembly GCF_024362765.1 of Alkalihalobacillus sp. LMS6. NCBI lineage: Bacteria > Bacillati > Bacillota > Bacilli > Caryophanales > Bacillaceae > Alkalihalobacillus > Alkalihalobacillus sp. LMS6. The sequence continues at coordinate 782,099 of NZ_CP093302.1, forward strand.
GTGTGCAAAACCAATTTTCTGGTCTTGTTCGCTTAATGAGTAGCTTAATTGTCATCGCCTTATGTATTGAAGTGACAGGTGCGCTCATTCTTGGTACCTATTATTTACAGTTTTTTGATCAGCCCTATGAAGCCTATATCCAAGGCGCGTTTGCATCATTAAGCGCATTTACGAATGCAGGTTTTGATGTAACAGGACAATCATTAATTCCATTTGTTGATGATTATTTTGTTCAAGTTATTACGATTTTGCTCATCTTTGCTGGATCGATTGGATTTCCTGTTATCTTGGAATGTATTGAGTACATAAAAAGTAGGAAACGAACGTTTAAGTTTAGCTTGTTTACAAAACTGACAACGACAACGTATTTTACTGTTTTTATTATTGGAGCCATTGGAATTTGGCTGCTAGAACGAGATCTTGCGTTTGCGAATCTTAGCTGGCATGAACAAATTTCACAATCAATCTTTTTCTCAGCTACGACGAGAAGCGCAGGCTTATCAACTGTTGATTTAGCGGCATTCCATGTGCCTGTTCTTTTATTTATGTCGCTATTAATGATGATTGGAGCTAGTCCTTCAAGTGTAGGGGGCGGCATTCGCACCACGACTTTAGCGGTGATGATGCTAACGTTACGTAGTTTTGCGACTGGGAAGAAGCATGTACAAGTATTCGGACGGAAAATTCATGAAGAAGACCAACAAAAATCATTTGTGGTTTTATCTATTTTTTCGGGACTGTTATTTCTTGCAATCATGCTCATCATGGCATTTGAACAAGATACGAGTATTACGCTTTTACAAGTATTAGTGGAAACCGCATCTGCGTTTGGAACATGTGGACTTTCTCTAGGCATTACATCTGAATTATCATTGCCAAGTCAAATCGTGTTAATGCTTTTAATGATTATTGGGAGAGTAGGCATTATTGCAGTGCTTTTCTCTTTTAGAGGAAATGAACAAAAAGGCAACATACAATATTCAACAGAACGTATTTTAATCGGTTAAATAGGAGGCGCATCGCACATGGGGAAAAAACAATTTCTAATTATCGGTCTCGGTCGGTTTGGTACGAGTGTATGCAAAGAGCTCTACAAGCATGGGCATGATGTTGTAGCGGTTGACGAAGATGAAGAACGAGTAGAAGACGCGGATAGTTTTACAAATCGAGCCATTATTGCTGACACCACTCATGAGAAAACGTTACGCTCGCTCGAACCAGAAAGCTATGATGCCGTAATTGTTGCGATTGGCGATCATATTCAGGAGAGCATACTAACAACACTTCTATTAAAAGAACTTGGCGTGAAAAAAGTGTGGGTGAAAGCAAGAAACAAGCAACACCATCGCGTGTTAGAAAAGATCGGCGCAGACCGAATCATCCATCCAGAGCTTGATATGGGAATTCGAATTGCCCACAGTTTAGATTCCGATAAAGTGATTGATTATGTAGAAATTTCGGTTGATCATAGCATTGTTGAATTAATTGCAACAAAAAAAATTGCAGGAAAGACACTGGCAAAACTAAATGTGCGCAGACGGTATAAATGTAATATTCTCGGGATAAAATCAGGAGAAAATTTGACGATTACGCCTATGCCTGACGACGTATTACAAGCAGGGGATATTATCATTGTCCTTGGTGAAAATCGTGATTTGAAGAAACTAGAAACGGATCTTCTCTAATAGAAAAAGATTGGCTCATCAATTGTTTACATTGATGAGCTTTTTAATTTTTAAGAAGGAAGATGTATTTCCGAAGAGAACTAAATACATAGATGGTGGATGGTGCAAAAACAATCATTAGAAAGGAAGTTGCTACATGATAAGAGTCACGGTAATTGGACTCGGTTCAATGGGAGAGGTTCATTTAGAATGCTTTCGGAAAATGGACAATGTGCACATCAAAGCAGTTGTTGATTTGGACGAAGAGAGAGCGGTTGCGTACGGTCAGAAGTATGGGGCAAAGCCGTTCGTAACAATAGAAGAGGCGATGGAAGAAGAGGTAGATGTTGTATCAGTTTGTTTACCAACAGATCAACGCTTTGAGATCGTAAAGCAAGCGGCTGATAAAGGTGTTGATATTATTTGTGAAAAGCCGCTCGCACGAACGGTAGCAGAAGCCGATAAGCTGATTGCTTATTGTGAAAAGAAATCCGTACGTCTTTTTGTCGGTCATGTCGTCCGCTTCTATCCTGAATATAACAAGGCAAAAGAAGCTGTACAAAATGGTGCAATTGGAAAGCTTGGCGTTGTTAGAACAGTAAGAAATCGAGCGTTTCCACATCGGGAAACGGAATGGTATGGAAGTACGAGTCGCAGTGGAGGCGTCCTTTTAGATTTGCTCGTCCATGATTTCGATTTTCTGCGTAGCTGTTTTGGCGAAGTGAAACGGGTTTACGCACAAGCAACAACCTCTGGTAAAAGTGAAATCGATTATGCCCTTGTCACACTACGATTTGAAAACGATATCATTGCACACGTGGAAGGTTCTTGGGCTCACCAAAAGGATCGGTCAGCATTTGAATTTGCTGGAGAGAAAGGAATTATTCAGTACGATACGTCACAAACATCGCCACTTGTTGTGGAAAAAGTAAATCATGATCAAGTAGAAAGTCCGTTTAAACAGTCTGCCTTTCAAGCACAGCTCGAGCATTTTATCGCGTGTATTGAAAATGGTTCGACCCCACTTGTATCAGCAGCCGATGGCTATAAAGCAGTAGCCATTGCGGAAGCTGCCTCACAGTCTGTCGTCAGCAGGCAACCTGTAGATTTGCAGTCAGTAATGGCTAAACGTTAAGAAGGAGGAACATATATGAAGGTAGGAATTGTCAGCTTTGCCCACGGGCATGCCAATGCGTATGCGTCAAGCCTGGTTAGCATGGACGATGTGGAGCTTGTCGGAATTTATGATGATGTACCTGAGCGAGGAAAAGAAGCCGCAATCCGATTTCAGACTAATTATCTGCGCTCATATCAAGAACTTCTTAGCAAGAAGCTCGATGCGGTTATTGTCACATCTGAAAATGCAAAACACCTCGAACATGTGGAAGAAGCCGCGAAAGCTGGAGTAGCGATTTTATGTGAAAAACCACTTGCGGACACGATAACAGATGCCGAAAAAATGATACACGTATGCAAAGAGGCAAATGTTTTTTTGCAAACAGCGTTTCCTGTTCGCTTTAATGAAGTCGTTCGACGTGCGAAAGAGAGAATTGACAGCGGAGAGTTTGGCAAGATCGTTGCAATAAAAGGAACAAATCGAGGGAAAAATCCTGGCGGCTGGTTTACGGAAAAAGAGAAGTCAGGTGGTGGAGCCGTCATCGATCATACCGTTCATGTCGTGGACGTGATGCGCTGGATTTTACAAGATGAAGTGGCTGATGTCTACGCCGAAATTGATCAGTTTTTTTCTGGAAAGTCGCTTGATGATGCGGGCATTTTAAATTTTTCATTTACAAATGGTGTCATCGCTACTCTCGATTGTAGTTGGTCAAGAAACGAACATTTTCCGATTTGGGGCGATGTGACGATGGAATTTATCGGTACGGAAGGAACAATGAAGATCGATGCACAAGGGCAAAAGCTTTCTGTGTATGATGCATCGGGTATTCATTATCAAGTATTTGCAGATGATATGGATCACGGATTGGTTAAAGACTTTATTAGCAGGGTGCGCTCGAAGAAAGCACCATCTATTACTGGTGAAGACGGATTATGCGCGTTAGAAGTAGCAATTGGCGCATATGCGTCAAGTGAAAATGGAGAGCGCGTGCAGCTAAAATCATTTCTACAAACGTAAAAAGAAGCGGTCATTCAGGCCGCTTTTTATTGTGTAGTGAATGAAAAACGCTAGAAGCATTCGCATCAAGGACGCGGTATTCGGACCGACCTATGTACATTGGGAGGCCGATATGATCAAAATTCACGGTATGTTGGTCTGTAAATGCTTTTGGAGATTCATAGCTTTGCACCACCTCTCCAACCATCCACTCATGGGTGCCATACGTATGCTGACCAACTAACCGACATTCATAGGCAAAGTAAGCATCCTTAATAATAGGAACTTGGCAAATTTCACTAAGCTGATAAGGGATTTGACAGGCATCGAATTTATTCATATCGCGACCGCTATACGTTCCAGCAGCCTGAATCCATTCTGCTTTTTCATGAGGAAGAAAATGCACCGCAAACGTTTGGCTTTTTTGAATAAGGTCGTAGGTGTATGTTTCTTTTCGCAAAGCGATTCCATAGTGTCCAGGTTGCGTAGCCATGAATGTATGCCAACCAGAAGCCATGACATTTACATGGCCATTCCATTGGCTTGTGACAACCGCAACCATGCTTGGGTAGGTGTGCCATGAATCTTTTGATACAGGTTGTAACATCTTCATCACTCCTAAATTTGGGATGTGTAGTCTTATTTAGCGTATAACTAGTATCCTCTCTTTTTGGATGCTAAACTAGCGAGAAAGGAGTTGATTCACGTGACAACATTCTATAAAGAACCGTTCTCTCTTCAGAAAACAGAAGAGCTTGAACAACGTTATCAAACGATCCTAAACATTCCCCTTGATTCAGTTGAACAAGTAGAAGTATTTCTGCAGAAGGAATCTGAATTATCCGACCAGATAGAAGAAATGACGACTGGTCACTACGTTGATTTTAACAGTCAAAACGATTCTGAGAAAGCCAAGCAACAATTTGAACATGATCAGCAAGTGGTGATGCCGATTGTGAAGAAATACACGGCTCTATTAGATGATGCGTTTCTGTCTTCAAAGGCGTTAAATCAGCTTCCTGAAGATCAATACGGCTATTTAGTAAAACGTAGAAAAAATGCACAAGCGCTTTTTCAAGAGAGCAATATTGAATTAGAAGTAGAAGAAGATCAGCTCGCCACATCCTATTTTGAACATACAGGTTCGCTAACAGCTGAATGGGATGGCGAAGAACTAACGCTTCCTCAGCTTAGTGCTTATATGGAAAGCGATGATCGAAACCAACGTAAGCGGGCGATGACAAAATTAAGAGAAGCGTTTATTGAAAAAGAAGAGCCGCTGCAAGAGATACTGACGGAATTAATTCAACTTAGGCAGAAAAAAGCAGAAAACGCTGGTTTTACAAACTATATGGACTACATGTTTAAGAAGTATGAACGGTTTGATTATACGCCAGAAGACTGTAAACGTTTAGCTGAAAACGTGGCGACTTACGTGAAGCCGATTGTGGAAAAAATACATAAACGGCACCAGCATGAGTTAGGTCTTGATTCATACTTACCGTGGGATCGTAGTGGTATAAAGCAGGGTGAAAATCCGCTTAAACCGTTTCAAACCACTGAAGAGCTTGTGTCCAAGACCGAAACCGTCTTAAACCAATTAGACCCATCATTCGGGAAACTCTTAGCTGATTTAAATAAAGGAAGCGCGCTTGACCTTGAAAGTCGAAAAGGGAAGTCACCAGGTGGATTTTGTTCGCCACTCCCTCTTTCACAGCTTTCCGTTATTTTTATGAATCATGCTAAGCAACATGAGGATATGATTACGCTTGTTCATGAGATGGGTCATTGTATTCATAATGATTTAAAGAAAGATCTTTCTCTCGAGATGTACCGTGAAACGCCAATGGAATCAAGTGAACTTGCGAGTATGTCAATGGAGCTATTTTCTATGCCGTTTTGGAACACGTATTATCCAAAGCAGCAGGATTACGAGCGAGCAAAAAGGGATCAATTAGAATCAGTTGTGACGTTTTTGCCAGGTGGTGTTGTTATCGATCAGTTTCAGCACTGGTTGTATGAAAACCCGACCCATACAGCGGCAGAGCGAAACGAGAAATACCGAGCATTAGTAGAAGCGCACCATTCTAATCTTGTAGACTGGTCTAATTATGAAAAGTGGCAGGAAACACAGTGGCTTGGCGTGCTGCATATTTTTGAAGTTCCTTTCTATTACATTGAATACGTTATTGCCCAGCTCGGTGCCATTCAAATGTACAAAAATTATCAAGAAAATCCTGAGAAAACGTTAAAGCAATATAAAGAGGCATTAGCGCTCGGGAGTTCAACATCTTTATCGGAAGTATTTGAAACGGCGGGGATTCGTTTTGATTTCTCTGAGGAAATGATTCGCTCCTTGATGGCGTTTATGGAAAAAGAACTACAGCTCTAATAGAAAAAGATAGCGCCAATTAGCTAGCGCTATCTTTTCTCTGTATGTATGTGTTTTAGGAGGCCTCGACGCTGAAGTTCTTGTTTTAAAATCGAAATAAAATCAGCGTTTAAGCTTAGATGGATCGCACGATTATACGTTTCGAGAAGAAGATCATCGGAAAGTTTCTGTAACATAACGAGGCTCTCCCTTTTAGTTAATAGATTTCTTGTATACATGTAATTTAACACAATATATAGTGTTAATCAATAAAATCTATCACTATATATACTTATTTTCAGAAAAACAAAAGCAGTTCGACAGAATGTGAGTCTCTTTGATTAGAGCAGTCATATTCAGTTAACTTTTTCGACAAACATCTTTAATCATTCGAAGGTTAAGCCATTCATAATCGTCGTCAAAAAGGAGCTTGATGCGCTTGTTCAAGTCGTCATATTTTGTAATGACACCATCTAATGGAAGATAACGACCTTCGTTCCAAATCGTTACCGTTACACAGTGCTGTTCATTCATTGCTTCTAAGATCGTTTCGCCAAGTTCCTGCCAGCTATCTTCTGATAATAGTTCGTGCAGTGGAATATAGGATTCTTCTTGCTGTAATTTTAGCCAGCTTTCTTTATGTTCGGGAAGCATCATTCGACTGCCTTCCCAAAGTAAATTTCCGCGTTTTACAAACAGTTCTTCTTTTCGCATCTCGAACATCCTTTCGGTATTTTCTTTTATTATATACGAATGTGCGTTCGTTATACAATGGAAATTATTACATAATAAAAAAGTGATTGACCTCGTTATAAAGTGTTTGTGTGCAACGAATGAATGTTGAGGAAGACATCTATTTACGAATAGGATGTTTTCTCTGCAATTAAAGAGGGTAAGAAACCGTGATACTGATTTAGAGAAGGGGTTAAATATGCGATGGATTTTAGATAGGCCGAAATTGACGGTCTTATTCTTTATTATGCTTACAGCTGTTGGAGCAATTAGTTTTTCGCAGCTTTCACAAAGAGAAATTCCGGAATTTGAACCACCGATTGGTCAAATTGTCACGCCATATCCAGGGGCTTCATCAGAGGAAGTGGAACAACAAATTACCGCTCAGGTAGAGGATATTCTTGGAAACTATGAAGAAATCGAGTCATACGAATCAGTCTCGGCACCGAGTCTGTCTCTTATTACGGTCGAACTCGACGAAAGTGTCGAAAACAAAGAAGCGCTTTGGAATGATATTAGTCAACAAGTAAATGGGCTGGCATCTTCCTTACCTGAAAATGCGTCAAACCCGGAAGTGGAAACGGATTTAGGAGATCAAGGGTTAGCGACGTACCAAATAACGTACGATGATGATGTAGACGTAGAAACGTTACAGCAAATAATTGAAGCATATGAAGAAAATCTATCTTCACTTGTTGATATTACCGGCGTTGACGTGCAAGGAACAGTGGGACAAGAAGTTGCCGTCACATTGGATGCTGACGCGATGGAAGAGAACGACCTTTCTTTTGCCCAAGTGCTTGGCGTGTTGCAAGGTGAAGAAAATGTCACGCCTATTGGTGAATGGGAAAATGAGGAAGCAATTGTGCCAGTCAACCTTGATACATATCAAGATGTTTCATCATTTAATGAGCTTCCTGTTGGTGTAAATGATGAAGGGGATCTTGTTCGTCTAGAAGATGTAGGAACGATGCAACAACAATTTAAAGCACGTGAAGAAGCCGTTCAATTTAATGGGGAACGAGCCATTTCTCTTACGTTTACCTTGCAGTCAGGTAGCAGTGTGCCAAGTGCGCAAGAAGAACTTGATGGCTTTGTGGAACAACTCGCGGCGGATTTACCTGAGGGGGCAGAAATTGAGCTTTTATATTCACAGTCGGACCTTGTCTCGGATTTATTTGCAGATTTGGCTTGGTCATTCGCATTTGCGTTTTTAGCAGTACTAATTGTCTGTTCACTTGGTTTACGAATCGGCTCCGCTATTAGCGTCGCAATAGCTGTTCCCGTATCATTAAGTATTGGCTCCATTGCGTTACCATTTTTCAACGTAGACTTAAATCAAATTTCATTGATTGCTTATATTCTTGTGTTAGCGATTTTAGTCGATGATGCGATCGTGGTGAATGACAACATTGAAAGACAATTAAGGCAAGGGAAATCACCGAAAGAAGCGGCAAGAAAAGGAACGACAGAAGTACTTGGTTCTGTCATTACGTCAACGATCATCGTTGTGTTTACGTTCTTTCCAATTTTATTTTTACCAGGTGGGGCAGGGGAATTTATCCGTCCACTTCCAGTTGTAGTAGTGAGCGCAATCATTGCTTCAACAGCAGTTGGGTTAATCGGTGTCCCTGTTTATCGCGTGTGGAAAGAAAACAGGAAGCCATTAAAGCAAGATAGCCGCCCCGCTGGCATTGCAGGACCTGTTTTAGAAAAAGGTGGGCAATGGTACGGACGTAAATTAATGAGAGGTGTTGTGAATCATCCCTTTATCGTTGCGTTCACTGGTTTATTACTTGGAACCGCAGCGTATGGATTGATCCCGTGGATTCCAATTGAATTCTTCCCAGATTCTGATCGAGAAGAAGTGTTTGTTGAAACGACGCTTGAAGATGGAACGCCTCTTGCACAAACAGAAGCGGAAGCGGAAGAAATGGCGGCATGGTTAGGAGAACATGATTTTGTTCGGTCGGTCTCCACCTATTCTGGAACAGCTATCCCGCGTTTATTTAATTCTGATGGTGGGGGAGAAGAAAGTGAAAATCTAGCCAATTTCCTCGTGTTTATTGATAAAGAACAAATTGAAGCTAGAAGTGCAATGGATTTGTGGAGCGAAACGCTACCAGAAGAGTTCTCAGTCATTGAAACGTATGAAGTGTCCATCATCGAGTCAGGTCCGCCAGTAGGCGCGCCAATCGCGATTGACATAAGTGGACCATCTGTTGAGCAACTGATGGAAAAAAGTGCAGAGGCACAAGAACTTTTACTTAATGAAGATGGCGTGTTAAACGTTGATGATAACATTGGAAATCAAGTAGATTCCTTTTTGTTAGAAATCAATCGGGAAACAATGGAAGAGAACGGCATTGTCAGTGATGACTTATCTCAAGCATTGGCAGCTTTAGGAGAAGGTGTACCACTTGGAACCTTTGATGAAGAGGGAGAGTTACTTGATTGGCGTCTTTTTTATGAAGGAGACGAAGTGACATTATTAGAAACGGTTACAATTTCTAGTGAATTAGGAGAAGCCGTACCTTTAGCAGATCTCGTGTCGATAACTGAGGAAGAAATCCAACCCCGAATTCCTCGACAACAAGGCGAGCGAATGGTTACGGTTCGAGCATTTCCATCTGAAGATCAATCTGCAGATGAGATTATTGCAGGGGTTGAAGATGAACTACTTGCATTAGAAGAAGACGAATACAGCGTAGTCATAGGTGGAGAGACATCTGAGCGTACGGAAGTGTTTGTTCAAATTGGGCAAATCTTTATCATCGTCGTCTTCCTTATTTTAATTGCAATGGTGATTCAGTTTTATTCCATTACCATTCCGTTTATTGTCTTGAGTGCCGTTTACTTAGCATTCTCAGGTGCAATGATTGGCTTATTTATTACCCAAACGGGTCTTGGGTTTATGTCGTTAATGGGTGGTGTCAGTCTCGCTGGGATTGTCGTTCGAAACGGGATTGTTTTAATTGAATTTATTGAACAGCGAAGAAGAGAAGGCCTGGCGCCAAAAGAAGCTGTTATGCTTGCAGCCGAACAGCGTTTTCGTCCGATCGTGTTAACCTCATTTGTGACCATCGCTGGGTTGCTGCCGATTGCATTTGGAAATAGTACACTTTTCCAGCCACTAGGCATAACAATTGTGTCCGGGGCGCTATTTTCAGCTGTCCTAACCCTATTTGTTGTACCAGCACTTTATTTAGTAAGAGTACGATGGAAAGAAGGGAAATTAGAGAAAGAAGAATAAAAGAAGCTGTCTTTAGAGGGATGTTGATCCCCCTCTAAAGACAGCTTTATTTTCTTTGAAAAACCCCCTCGAAGGCTAAAGGCTTCGAGGGGGTTAAAATCTGCTATTCTACACGGTTTGAGTCAGTGCGGGATTTGGAATTAGACCGATTTTCATCAAACTCTTCTCTTGTGAATACATCGTCAACGTTCATATTAAACTCTACAAGCTCTAAGCCAGTCATTTGTTTAATATTTCGACCGACGCTTTCTTTAATGTCTTTGTAGATTTCGGGAATGCTTTTTCCGTATTCTACATACACTTCCAAATCAATGGCCACTTGCTTTTCACCAACGTCTGCACGAATTCCTTTAGTGATGTTTTCATCACCACCAAACGTTTCTCTCATGCCTTGAAAGAAGCTGCCGCTCATTCCAAGAATGCCTTCTGTTTCAATTGTTGCTAAGGCAGCAATCTTTTTTATCACTTCATCATCATACGTAAGACGATCACGGTTTTCTTGTTGCTCTTGCTGAGTATGTTGCTCCTGCTCAAGTTGTTCGTTTGTCTTTTCTGTTGACTTTACTGTTTGTGCCATTGTGCATCTCTCCTTTTAATCTTTAACGTTTAATAGGAATTTCGACTTGTATCTTATTTAACCGTTCTGAGTAAAGGTTAAACATAGTGGCTTCATGGAAAAACGGTGCTGCCATAGGTAAGAGAAGAACAGGCTTACATCAAGAATAGTTAGAAAATAAGTAGTTGACAGTCTTTTTAAACAGGGGTAGAATTTCTTTAAATCATATAAAAATACACGGAATTATAGTAGGAACGTTTTATGAGAAAGGAGAAGCGAAATTGACTTATCTTTATAAAGAAATGGAAGATCAAGATTATGACCTCCTTAATTCAAAGCTAAAAAGTCGAGATAGCCTTGATATTTTACGGTTTGCGCAACAAACATACGGCGAACATTTAGTTTATGCGTGTAGTTTCGGAGCAGAAGCCATGGTCATGCTCGATCTATTATCAAAGGTGCAAAAAGACGCACACATTCTATTTTTAGATACAGATTTTCATTTTCAAGAAACATACGAACTGATTGAAAAAGTGAAGCAGCGTTATCCAGATATGCAGATTAAACTCGCAAAGCCACAGCTTACACCAGAGGAACAAGCGCAGCAGTTTGGTGACAAATTGTGGTTGTCAAATCCCGATCAATGTTGTCAAATTCGCAAGCTAGATGTTCTTGAGCGAGAAATGGCTCCTTTTGATGCATGGTTATCAGGGTTGCGAAGAGAGCAGTCACCAACCCGTGCCAATACAGAATTTATTAATCAAGACCGTCGCTTTAAAAAAGTGAAAATATGTCCACTCATTCACTGGACAGAGGAAGAGATTTGGATGTATATCGAGCTTCATAAACTTCCTTATAATCCACTTCACGATCAACATTATCCAAGTATTGGCTGTACGTATTGTACAAATCCAGTTATGCCTGGGCAAGACAATCGAAGCGGCCGTTGGCAAGGAAATCAAAAGACCGAATGTGGGCTTCATGCTCCAACGAAAGGAGAAGATTAAATGCTAGTTAAAGAAAAAGACTTAGTGCAGCTATATGATCCGAACTATTCAACAGAGGGTGTAGTGGCTGAAATCGAACTTGATGGATTTGCTTTATCAGATTTAGAACTTATCGGAATCGGTGGGTTTTCACCGTTAACAGGTTTTTTGAATGAAAACGATTATCAAGCCGTTGTGGAAAACATGCGCCTTGTTAACGGTGCGCCGTGGAGCGTGCCCATTACGCTGCCTGTAGATGAGCAAAAAGCAGAAGCATTAAAAGACCACATGAAAGCAAAACTTGTGTATAAAGGCGATGTTTACGGGGTTATTACGATTGAATCAATTTATGAGCCAGACAAAAAGAAAGAAGCCAAGCATGTGTATCGGACGGAAGATACGGCCCATCCAGGCGTAGCAAAACTTTTTTCTCGACCAGAATTTTACGTAGGTGGAGACATTGTGCTAACAAAGCGCTTGGAACGGGAACAGTTTGGTTCTTATTATCTTGATCCAACAGAAACACGCAAACAATTTGCCGATAAAGGCTGGAAAACCGTTGTCGGCTTCCAAACCCGTAATCCGGTTCATCGTGCTCATGAATACATACAAAAAGCGGCTTTAGAAACAGTAGATGGACTCTTCTTAAATCCGCTTGTTGGAGAGACAAAAGCAGGAGACATTCCAGCTGATGTCAGAATGGAAAGCTATGAAGTCTTGCTGGAAAATTATTACCCTGAAAACCGAGTGCACTTATCGGTTTTTCCGGCGGCGATGCGTTATGCCGGTCCACGAGAAGCAATTTTTCACGCCCTCGTTCGCAAAAATTATGGATGCACCCATTTTATTGTCGGACGGGATCATGCCGGTGTCGGTGACTATTACGGTACATACGACGCGCAAGAAATTTTTAAAGAGTTTGAAGCCGAGGAATTAGGAATTAAGCCTCTTTTCTTTGAACATAGTTTCTTCTGCAAAACATGTGGCAATATGGCGTCTTCAAAAACGTGCCCACACGATAAAGAACATCACGTAATTCTTTCAGGGACGAAAGTCAGAGAGATGTTAGCAAAAGGAGAACTGCCACCTGAGGAGTTCAGCCGAAAAGAAGTGGTTGAGATTCTCATTCGCGGTCAACAGGAGGCGAATGCATGAGCAAGTCAGTTGAGAATCTTGTTTGGCACGATGCGACTATTACGAAAGAAGACCGTCAAAGAAAAAACAATCATAAAAGCTGCTTGCTGTGGTTTACAGGGCTTTCTGGTTCAGGGAAATCCACATTAGCAAACGCGCTTGACCAAGTGCTTTACAACAATGGCTTAAATAGCTATGTCTTAGATGGGGATAATGTTCGACAAGGGCTAAATCAGGATTTAGGTTTTACAGACGAAGACCGTGTAGAAAATATCCGCCGAATTGGAGAAGTCAGTAAATTGTTTGTCGATGCAGGTACCATTGTTTCCACAGCATTTATTTCCCCTTTTCAAGCAGATCGCGAGCGTGTGCGGGAACGATTTGCTGACCATGAATTTATTGAGGTGTATGTGCGGTGCAATCTGGAAGAATGCGAAAAACGTGATGTGAAAGGACTTTATAAAAAAGCACGAGCGGGTGAAATCCCACATTTCACTGGGATTAGCTCTCCATATGAAGCGCCTGACCAACCAGATTTGACTGTCGATACAGCGGAAGAGTCAGTCGAAGAGTCGCTAGAGAAACTCGTAAACTATTTAAAAGACAAACAGATTGTAAGGTAGGGGAGATCAATGGCAAAAGGAACCGTTTCTCTTGTTGGTGCAGGACCAGGCGACATTGGTCTAATAAGTTATAAAGGAATGCAGCGTTTACGGCAAGCAGATGTGGTTTTGTATGATCGTCTAGTGAATCCGCTCTTGTTAGAAGAAGCCAAAGAGGGAGCGAATCTAATTTATGTGGGAAAGCTTCCAAATCGTCATGTATTTCGCCAAGAAGCCATTCATGATGAACTCGTGCGACAAGCAGCATCTCATCAAGTCGTGGTTCGTCTAAAAGGTGGCGACCCTAGTGTATTTGGTCGGGTAGGAGAAGAGGCTTCCTTTCTAGAAAACTACCATGTTCCGTACGAAATTATACCTGGTGTCACGTCTGGAATTGCTGCACCAGCTTATGCGAATGTACCTGTTACACATCGAACAAAAGGAACTAGTTTTGCTGTGGCAACAGGTCACAGTCAAAAAGAGAATTCTCTTGAACTTGATTGGGAAGGTTTGTCAAAGATTGATACCGTTGCATTTTATATGGGGGTAAAAAACCTTCCTAACATCGTTGATCAATTTCAACAACATGGGCGAGCTGCGGATGAACCTGTACTGTGTATTCAGTGGGGGACAACGAGTAAGCAAAGAGTAGTAAAAGCCACACTGAGTACAATCGTCGAAGCTGTTCAGCAGCAGGGAATAGGGAACCCAGCTATCACTCTTGTCGGAGATGTTGCAGCTCTGTATGAAGGAAAAAGCTGGTTTGAACAGAAACCATTATTTGGTCATTATCCTCTTGTTCTCTCAGAATCTGGGTCTCAGCTAGTTGAACAGCTGCGCGAAGCAGGGGCAGAGGCGTATCAACCAAAAGTGGTTAGAAAACAGGGAATAAACCTAGCAAACCTTTTAACTGAAGGGAATTCACTTGTGTTTGAAACGGAGCAGGATGTTCATGCTTTTTTTCAGCAACTAATCGCAGAAAAAGTGGACGTTCGGTCGCTGAAAGTGAATGTTGTTAGCAAGACTTCAGAAGCAACAGAAGCACTGCAATATTATGGTTTCTTTCATCTTTTAACGGAACCAATTGGAGAGGTATTCACGTATGCAGCAAACGAAAGGGATCGAGTTGAGTGGACGGCTACCTCAGACATCATATTAAATCGTTTAAAAGAGGAAGAATCCATTACAGATATTTTCGTCTCAACGGTAGAGGAGCTTCGACTTTTAGACAAATTACTAGACGATTATCCAGCATTGCGTAACTTGCCAATATTTAGCTACTCAGACAACGTAATATGTGAATTAGAAAAAAGATCGTTGCGAGGTTGTTTAATCCAAGAGCACGCACATTGTCGATTAGGGCAGTGGTTATACGATTGGCAAGGGCAGGTGGATCAACATGCAAGCCATTCTCTATGTCGGTCACGGTAGTCGTGTTCAAGCGGGAAACGAACAATTTCAGACATTTATTAACCGATTAAAGCCAGTTTTTGAAGCGTTTCAAACACACGCATTTATTGAGCTAACAGCGCCGACTATTCAAGAAGGTATTGATCGGTGTGTACAAGCAGGTGCAACCAAAATTGCCGTTGTTCCTGTTTTGTTACTAACTGCTTTTCATGCAAATAAAGACATTCCGAATGAATTAAAGGAAGCACAGAAAAGGTATCCTTCCCTACAACTAACGTATGGACGCCCCTTTGGCATTCATGACGATGTGATTCAAGTCGCTATCGATCGTCTGAAAGCTGCTGGCCTGCAGGAATGGGATCACGACAGAGAAGAAGGAACAACCATTTTACTCATTGGTCGTGGTTCAAGCGATGGCAACCAACCGAGCGATGTGGCTAAAATTGGGCGGCTGCTTTATGAGCGAATGGCGTGCGACAACGTGGAGATTGCGTTTTTAGCAGCAACCACTCCAACAGTTGAACAAGGTCTAAAGAAGTGTGAGCGGTTGGGCGCAAAAAAAGTGTACGTACTCCCATATTTATTGTTTACTGGCGTGCTAATGAATGAGCTCTCACAGTCCATTCAAGAAAGAGAGAAGGATACCGAAACGAACTACATTCTTTGCGATTTTCTTGGCTTTGACTTTGGCTTAGAGGCGGTCTTAGAAGCACGAGTGAAAGAAACGTTGACGATGGACGTGATGAAACGATGACAGGTGCACTGCCTTACATGATTCAAGTATCTCAACTAACCATTACCGTTGTAGGTGGTGGAACGGTTGCGCATAAACGTTGCAAAGCGCTCATCCACGCTGGTGCAAACGTCCATGTAGTTGCCCCTCGTTTAGTGGGAGAATGGGACGCATTGCTACAAGAAGATGGCTTCCACTGGGAACAGCGTAGTTTAACGCCGCAAGAAAGCCTTCTTTCCGATTGGGTATTTCTCTGTACAACCGATCAAGCGCTCCATCGCTCACTCATGAACAATCGCGCTCCTCGTCAAATGATGTATGCATGCGATGACGCACAAGCAGGACAGTTTTACGTACCTGCTCAAATTAATAAGGGACTATTGAGTGTGAGTGTCTCGACCGCTGGTGCAAGCCCTTCATATACAAAACAAATAAAAGCAGCACTTGAAGAAGTACTGCCTGAAAACGCTGAAAGAGACTTGATTTTTTTGCAACAAGCTCGAAAAAAGTTATTAGCACAAGACGGAAGAAGGGTAGAAAAGCTTGCCGTTTTAAAAGAGTTAGCTCGACCTGAACGATTACGAGATCCAAACCGAGAAGAATGGTTTAACAACGCGTTCGCATCATTAGAAAAAAGAAGGTAAGAGGTGAATCACTTGCAGTTGCAAACAACCAACAGTCCATTTAGCAAAGAACAAGTTGAATGGCTTAATCAACTATTGCCATCTTTAACGCAAGAGCAAAAAGTATGGTTAAGTGGCTATATGGCTGCTTCAGGAAACACTGCTGTTCAAGAAATAGCGGCTAGTGTGGAAACCGAGCAGGCACAAGCTCAACGTTCGACTGCTGAAAAACGAGAGGCAACGATTCTCTATGGTTCGCAAACAGGAAATGGGCAGCAACTCGCTCAACAAGCGGCAGATCAACTGAAGGAACAAGGTGTAGACGTTACCCTTTCATCGATGCATACATATAAGCCAAAACAGCTTAAGGATGTAAAGCACTTGCTCGTCATCGTAAGCACACACGGAGAAGGTGACCCGCCTGATCATGCGATCACGTTCCATGAATTTATGTACAGTAGAAAAGCACCGAAGTTAGATGGGGTGGCTTATTCGGTATTAGCTTTAGGTGATTCGTCGTATGAATTTTTCTGCCAAACAGGTAAAGACTTCGATGAGCGCTTGGCTGAATTAGGCGGCACACGTCTGTTTCCTCGCGTAGACTGCGATCTTGATTTTGATGAAGATGCAAATGAGTGGATTCAAGGCGTACTAAAAAGTTTAACAGACCAAGCTGGTGAATCGCAGAGCAGTTCTACACAACAATCGGAGGCACCGTCAGCGGGAACAGCTACTTATTCAAGGTCAAATCCATTTCCAGCAGAAGTGTTAACAAATATTAATTTAAATGGGCGAGGATCTATAAAAGAAACCCGCCATCTTGAATTATCCCTTGAAGGATCTGGCTTGTCTTTTGCACCAGGAGACAGTGTGGGGATTTTTCCGGAAAATGATGACGTCTTAGTGAACCAGCTGCTCGAAGCAACCAGTTGGGACCCAGAAGAAGCGGTACCAATTAATAAAAAAGGCGATGTCCTTCCATTAAAAGAAGCGTTACAGCGACAGTTTGAGCTAACCGTATTAACAAAGCCTTTACTAGAAAAAGCATCCCTTTTATCTGAAAATGATGCGATTTCACAGCTTCTTCAAGCCGAGTCTTCAGAAGAATTAAAAGCGTATCTGGAAGGTCGTGACTTGATTGATCTTTATCAAGATTATGGACCGTGGAAAGGTGGCGCAAGTGATTTTGCAGCTATCTTAAGAAAGATGCCGCCACGCTTATACTCGATTGCAAGTTCATTTGAAGCGGAGCCAGACGAAGTGCATCTAACGATTGGTGCGGTGCGATATGATGCACATGGACGGAGTCGAACAGGGGTCTGTTCCGTTGAATGCGCCGAGCGAAAAGAGCCAGGCGATACACTGCCAATTTTTATTCAAAAAAATGAAAGCTTCCGTTTACCTGAAAACCAAGAAGCACCCATTATTATGATTGGCCCTGGAACGGGTGTCGCGCCATTTCGTGCCTTTTTAGAAGAAAGAGAAGAGCTCGGCGTGGAAAGCCAAGCATGGTTATTTTTCGGAGATCAACATTTCACAACCGACTTTCTCTATCAAACAGACTTTCAGCGCTGGTTGCAAGAAGGGGTCTTAAGCAAAATGGATGTGGCATTTTCACGAGATGGTAAAGATAAAGTTTACGTCCAGCATCGGATGAAAGAACATGCAGGCGAACTATTTTCGTGGTTAGAAAAAGGTGCCTATGTGTATGTATGTGGAGATGAGACACGAATGGCAAAAGATGTTCAGGACACCTTGCTTGAAATTATTAAAGAACACGGACAAAAAAGTGACGATGAAGCGAATGCTTATTTAACAGTAATGCAACAAGAAAACCGATATTTGCGAGACGTATATTAATGGAGGGATGGCAGTGAAAAAGATTGATGAAATTCAAGCACAGGATGGACCTCCGAGTGACGTAGAGCGGATAAAAGAGGATAGTCATTATTTACGAGGCACGTTAGCAGAAGCATTAAATGAACCGATTAGTGCTGGCATCAATGATGATGATAATCGCTTAATGAAATTTCACGGTAGTTATTTACAAGATGATCGCGATTTAAGAGATGAACGCAGACAACAAAAGCTTGAACCTGCGTACCAATTTATGGTGCGTGTTCGACTGCCAGGAGGAGTGGCAACACCTGATCAGTGGCTTAAGATGGATGAACTTTCGCGCGAATATGCGAATGGCACGTTACGATTAACAACGAGGCAAACGTTTCAACTTCACGGCATTTTAAAATGGAATATGAAAAAAAGCATCCAAGGAATCAATGAAGCGCTTATGGATACGATTGCAGCGTGTGGGGATGTCAATCGAAATGTCATGATTACACCAAATCCATATCAGTCAGATTACCATCAAGAAGTGTATGAATGGTCACGGAAATTGAGCGATGATTTGCTGCCGAAAACAAGAGCCTATCATGAAATTTGGCTTGATGAAGAAAAAGTTGCTGAAACACCGAAACAAGAAGAGGTTGAACCGATGTATGGTCCGCTTTATTTGCCAAGAAAGTTTAAAATTGGCGTAGCGATCCCACCAGCTAATGATGTGGATGTGTTTTCGCAAGATATCGGCTATATAGCGGTCATTGAAGATGGGAAACTAAAAGGGTTTAACATTGCAGTAGGTGGCGGGATGGGTATGACTCATGGCGACCAGCAAACCTATCCTCAGCTGGGACGGATAATAGGTTTTTGTAAACCGGAGCAGATGGTTGATGTAGCTGAAAAGCTCATTACCATTCAGCGAGATTATGGAAATCGTTCAGAGCGTAAATATGCGCGATTTAAATATACAATTGATAAACGTGGTCTAGATTGGCTTGTGACGGAACTGCATGAACGGTTAGGATGGCAGTTAGAAGAGGCGACGGCGGTTCAATTCGATCATAACGGCGATCGATATGGCTGGACGAAAGGGATACGAGGCCGTTGGCACTACACGCTTTTTGTACAAAATGGCAGAATTAAAGATGATGGTGACTATCAACTAATGACTGGATTACGAGAAATTGCCAAGGTCCATTCTGGGGATTTTCGTTTAACAGGTAACCAGAACGTCATTATTAGTAACGTCACATCAGCAAAGAAAAAGCAAATCACAGCGTTAATTGAAGCGCATGGGTTAACAGACGGTGCGTACACATCAGGCTTACGGAGAAACTCAATGGCGTGCGTAGCCTTTCCTACTTGTGGTTTAGCGATGGCGGAGTCAGAACGATATTTGCCATCCCTCGTTTCCAAACTTGAATATGTATTGGATGATGCAGGGTTAAAAGATGAGGATATTACGATACGCATGGCTGGGTGTCCAAATGGCTGTTCACGAGCAGCGCTAGCTGAGATCGGCTTTATCGGTAAAGCGCCAGGAAAGTATAATCTTTATTTAGGTGCTGGTTTTGCTGGTGAACGTTTAAGTAAAATGTACAAAGAAAACATTGGCGAAACAGAAATTCTTGATACCCTTGCACCGATCATTCATGACTATGCAAAAAATCGAGTAGAGAAAGAGCACTTCGGTGATTTCGTTATTCGCTCAGGCTATATTCACAAAACAGAATCAGGTCTCGATTTTCATAAAGAAAACGCTGATGCTTAAACGCAGAAACCCGGCATTCTAAAGAATGCCGGGTTTCTCTATTTCTTACCGCCTCTGACTAACTGAATAATAAGTACAATGAGCGCAACGATAAGAAGTAAATTAATAAATCCACCTGCAACATCGAGTAAAAGTCCTACGAGCCAAACGGCAAGAATAATACCAATAATTGTCCAAAGCATATTTTTGACCTCCAATGCTAAAAATAATGAACAATACTGTCTTTCCCGTTTAAGCGAAGAGATAAACGTTAATTGCTAGAATCGCCTTCAATCATGAGGAACGCTTCTGTATAGCCTTCTTCTGATCCCATAAGTTCCACTGTAATGACTGCTTCGCCATTATCTGACTCAAATTCTGGAACAAATTCAAGAAGTTGTTCACTTGTATAGGTTAGCTCTGTGTAATCTCCTTCATTGCTGCGATTTTCTTCCGTAACATCATATGGCAAATGGGAACGAACTTGTTCAATTGCGTCTTCTTCAGAGAAAAACTCATCTCGTTCTAACGCTTGCAAGTCTAGATGAATCTCTGTAGCGCGCTCAACTTCAAAAGAAACAGATAGATAACCTGTGTTATCGGTATAATCATAGTTTGACTCGTCTTGATTGATTTCATTTTCTCCGTACTCAGCTTCAAAATCTTCCGTTGTATTTCCAAGCCCCGGTACAGACGTATTTTGATTACAGCCTGTGATCAAAAGAACTGACAGGAAGACAGTGGATAAAGTGATGTGCTTCATGATGTTGCCCCTTTCAAATCGTTTCGTATTCTACAAGTACCCCGTCAAATCGATCATAAAACGAACAAAATCTTACAAAAATGATAGGTATATTCACTACCTGTGTTTCATAGAATAGTAGAAGAATATTTTTTGAAAGCAGGTGAAGCGATGAATAAGTGGCTAGTGGCAAGTCTATTATTTTTTCCATATTTTTTTAGTGGAGAACCAATTGAAGAGCATGTGGACGGGGAGGAACCAATTGACCATTTGTGGACAAGCTCTACAGTTGAATATGACTACCATGTAGGGAAAGATTTAATATCGAGAGCCTACTCCACGCTTGTAAGTGAAGATGACGATCAGGCTAGGATTTTAATTGAACTTGATACTTCCGTCGTTAATGGAGACATTCTTCTTAGTACCGCGGAAGAGCTTCATGAGAAACTTGAACAGGCTCAGCCTGGCTTAAGCAGAGGCATCTTTGCTCGTTCCGATGGTAGAGCGCAAGGTGACGAGAGCATCAAACTTTATATTGGTGGAGTGGAAAATACCGATCTAGAGTTAGAGACAACTGAAGAATTTGTAAAGCATGTCATTAATGATCTAAATTAATGTCACATCATACATAGCTTATCGTTCATACGATGAGCTATTTTTATCGTTACAATGGTACAATTCAAATTGAGAGGCAGGTGGATATCTAATGAAATCTCTCTGTGAACAATTGTATTTTTACGACGAGGTGAAGATGATGAGCAACAAATGGCTTCATTGGGCAAATCGTATTCAAGCCATTGCCCAATCAGGAAAAGCATTTTCAAGCGACCCCTATGACGTAGAACGTTACGATGAATTGTTAACCATGAGTGCGGACATCCTTGCTAATTACGGTGATGTGGATACGAAAATTGTAAAAACTTTGTTTGAAAACGAATCAGGCTATCAAACGCCAAAGCTTGATGGAAGAGGTGTTGTGTTTCTAGATAATAAAGTTCTGCTTGTTCGCGAAAAGAAAGATCAGCTTTGGTCATTACCAGGAGGGTTCTGTGAGGTTGGTTCGTCTGCAAAAGAAAATGTGGAAAAAGAAATCTATGAAGAATCAGGCTATCAAACAAAAGCTACAAGGTTGTTAGGATTGTATGATATGCAGAAGCACGGCCATCCCCTTCAGCCATTTCATTACTATAAAGTGTTTTTACAATGTGAGATTATAGACGGCACAGCAAGTAAAGGGGTGGAAACAGACCAAGTCGGTTTTTTTACACGCGATTCGTTACCACCATTATCAACGAGGCGAAATACAGAAGAACAAGTGAAGTCGATGTTCGCATTTTTAGATCAGACGAAGGTGGAAGCTTATTTTGAATAAAGTGAAATGTCTTCTAAACGAAGGCATTTTTAATTTGTTCAAATAATGAACACACGTTAAAAAAAGTAACAAAAAAGATTGGTTTTATATATGAATCAATTTCATCACCCCTACATCGTGTCATAATAACGAACATTTATCTTAATTGGCGAACGCTTGCCCCGGGCACGGTCTCAGCCATTCTCGCGTAAAATCTCGCTCCAATGTCTTTAAACACGTGCTGTTCCCGCGGGCGTCGTCGCCAAATTAATAACAAAAATTTCACAAATGATATTGTTGTTATCATTCATAAAAATGACTATGAGTACCTATTATAATTCATTTATATATATAGAAATTAAATTGGCACATCTTTTGCATTAATTAACACAAAATGTAAGCGTTTACTTTGAAGGAGGGGGATGAGTACGATGAAATTAATGTTTGTAGTGTGTTTGTTAATTCTATTGGTAGGGTGCGGAAGTGGTAATTCTTCTACAAATCCTAGTGATGAAGCATGGTCACCAACAAGGGACATTGAGTTTGTGGCACCAGCTCGTGCTGGTGGGGGCTGGGATACTTCAGCTAGAATGATAACAAATGTCATTATGGAACAGGGTTTAATGGAACAAAATATAGGTGTAGTCAACAAACCAGGTGGCACTGGAGCAGTTGGTTGGGCTTATATTGAAAATCAAAAAAGTGATCATACGTTCTTTACGACCTCATCTCATATGATCTACTCAATGTTATCTGGTAATTCTGACTATAATTGGGATGATCTAACACCAATTGCAAATTTAGCAGCTGACTATGGAATTATTGCAGTTAGTGGAAATGCACCATGGAATTCATTAAGTGAATTAATGGAAGATTACAAAATGAGACCTTCAGAGTTAACGGTTATTGGAACAAATACTCCTGGAGGGCAGCAGCATATTCAGTTTGTAGATTTAGCCACAGAAGCTGGCGTTAGTATGGAGGATATTCGATATGTTGCTGACCCAGGAACAGGTGGAATTCCAAGTTTGTTAAGTGGTCACGTCCAAATATTATCGTCAACACTAGGTGCAGGTTCCATTGAACAGCATCGAGCTGGTGATATAAAAATATTGGCGGTGTTTGCAGAAGAGAGAGTTCAAGGAGAGGATATTTCTTCCATCCCTACTGCGATTGAACAAGGTTATGACACCGTGCATGTAATTTGGCGAGGGGTATTTGGTCCGAGTATCTTATCGGAAGAACAAGTATCATATTACGAATCGGTTTTAAGAGAGGTAAACAATTCTCAACAGTTCGCTGAGATTAGAGAAAGGCTGGGCTGGACAGAGATGTTTATGGATAGTGAAGAGTACGCTGAATTTATTGAAAAAGAAGTAGAGTCGAATCGAGTTATTATGAAAGAACTTGGTTTACTTGCTGAAGGGCGCTGAAGAAGGGGATGCCAATGAATAGAAAAATTAGTCTAGTATTAGCCGCTATTGCGCTTATTTATCTTATCTTGACTTTCAATCTACCTAATTACGAGTATATTCTTATCGACGCCGATGTTTTTCCGTTTTTGTTAGGTGGGGCACTTCTGGTATTGTCGATTGTATTATTTTTTCTAAAGTCAGACGAAGATGCGACGTTATTTATGAAAAAGAAAGATCTTGCGGTGTTACTTACAATGTTTAGTATGCTTCTCGCTTACATCCTCTTGCTAGAACCAATAGGATTTGTGCTATCAACTTGTGTATTTCTATTTAGTAGCTCCTTATTTCTAGGTTATCGTAAACATCTGACAAATGTTGCTGTTTCTGGAGTAGTCCCTCTAACTATTTATTTCTTATTTACGAGCTTATTAGGGATTGCATTGCCGCAAGGTATTTTACCATTTTAGAAGTTGGTAGAGGTGAGAAAAATGAATACATTTAGTGGAATAATTGAAGGTTTTCAAGTAGCTTTTAGTTTTGAAGGGATATTATTCGTAGCCATTGGCGTATTGATAGGAACAGCAATTGGCATTATGCCAGGACTGGGGCCTATAACTGCAATTGCAGTTATGATTCCAATAACTTATGGAATGGAGCCTGTATTTGCGCTTGTGATGATGGCTGGCGTTTACTATGGAGCCATTTTTGGAAGCTCAACATCATCGATTTTACTTAATACGCCTGGGGCAGCGAGTACCGTTGCAACGACATTTGATGGCTATCCAATGGCGCAAAAAGGGCAGGCGGGTAAAGCATTGGCTATTGCTGCGGTGGCTTCATTTGTAGGTGGAACAGTTGCAGCGTTGTTTCTTATGCTATTTGCACCGCTCCTTGCACAGCTTGCAGTTACCTTTGGTCCTCCTGAATATTTTGCACTAATGCTTCTGGGGATTATTGCCATAACCAGTTTTTCAGAAGGTTCGTCGATCCGTGCATATATATCTGCCATTTTAGGATTCATGATTGTGACAATTGGAATTGATTCACAAACGGGTACGAAACGCTTTACATTTGGTGAGGTAAACTTGCTAGAAGGTATTGATTTTCTAGTTATTGCATTAGGTTTGTTCGCATTAGCGGAAGTTACGCAATTAATTAAAAATCGTTCGGATAATTCCTTACAAAATATGTCTAATATTGGTTCAATTAAACTGACAAAAAAAGATATAAAAGAAATGGCAGGGCCAATGTCGAGGCATTCTATATTGGGCTTCGTAATTGGAGTTTTACCTGGAGCAGGGGCAACAATTGCTTCTTTTATGAGTTATGTGGCAGAAAAAGGCTTGTCTAAACGTCCGAAAGAATTCGGTAGAGGTTCTATAAAGGGATTAACTGCACCTGAAACCTCGACTAACGCAGCTTCAACAGGTTCATTTGTACCGCTTTTGAGTTTGGGAATACCTGGTTCAGGCACGACGGCAGTATTATTAGGGGCGTTTTTAGTTCTAGGTGTACAGCCAGGTCCGCTATTAATGTCAGAGAACCCTTCAGTATTTTGGGGAATCATCGCGAGTATGTATTTAGGGAATATCATTTTAATCATATTAAATTTGCCGCTTATTCCATATATCGCGAAGCTACTAAAAATTCCTCGACCATTACTTATATCACTTATATTAACGTTTTGCGTAGTAGGTGTTTATTCTGTTTCATTTAGCACATTTGATCTTTATTTATTATTATTCTTTGGCGTAATAGGAGTAATAATGAAAGGATTGAAATTTCCAGCTGCTCCTTTTATACTAGCTTTTATTTTAGGTGGTTTGATGGAACAAAATTTTAGAATGGAGCTTACGATTTCTGATGGAGATGTATCAATCTTTTTCCACAATCCTGTTGTATTATCCTTTCTAGGAATTACAATTCTAGCATTATTAGTACCTGTTGTCCGAAAAAAGTGGACTAAAAAACATTATATTGATGAAAGTGAAACCATGTAATTTCAACAATTGACTTCAATTTCCCCAACATTGAAGTTTTTTTTATTAAGAAAACTAATCGGCAAAGAAGACACCGTATGCGCAAGTGATCGTGCAGTGCATACGGATTTCGCTTGTGCCTGTGGTAAGCGTTCGCCATTTTAACTTGATTATTAGTTTTTTGTACCAAATTTAAGTTATCAATTTAAACAAGACAAATATCAAAAAATTCAGCTTAGATTATTTACAGGCATGAGTTGCTATAGCTACAATGAATTGAAACCTTTTTCATGAGAAAGCAGTATAGAGAATAGGAAAACTTAACTGTGGAGTGTGAAGAATGAAAAAAATGTATGCGGTCACACCGGCTAATTTTGTAGAAGTGTTAATTCGTAAGGGATACGAATCGATTTATCAGCAATTAAGTGTCGCGTTTCGAGAACAAATAAGTCTTGAAGCATTTACTGCTTTCTGTGAGGAACATCTAAACGAAAAACTACAGTTTATCCAGATTTCAACAATGGAGATTCAGGGTTTTACAGAATACCAATGGCTGGCACATGAGGAAGCATTAGGATTACGAGTGTTATTTTCTGAAGAGCATATTATTTATGGGTTCCAAATTGTACCTGCTAGGATGGCTTACCCATCAGACAAGCTGTGGTCAAAAAATACGTACGCTTTTCCGTTTAAAGGTAGTTGGTTGACGTTTTGGGGAGGGACAAACGAACTTGTGAATTACCATTACCCCCTCGAACAACAGCGGTATGCTTATGATTTTGTAGTGAGTCGCAACGGCTATACGTTTGATGGCGAACCTGATCAAAATGAAAACTATTATGCGTTTGGTAAAGAAGTCTATGCGCCTTGTAAGGGAACTGTCGTTCAGTGTGTATCAACAGAAGAAGATGTCAAGCCAGGCGTCCTTACGAATGAAGATCAGCCCTGTGGAAACTATGTTATTTTAAAACATAATCACGATGAATATAGCTTGATTTGTCACATGAAACAACATAGTGCCATGGTAAAGGTGGGTGATTTTGTAGAAAAGGGTGCACTTCTCGGACAATGTGGCAACTCTGGTCATACAACAGAACCGCATATCCACTTTCATGTGATGAACCAGCAAGACCCTTTTTCAGCACAATCAATTCGCATAAAACATGATGTTGAACCAGTAAGAGGGGAAATGGTTAAGGAAGATTAAAGTCAATAAACAGAAAGTTAGAATGATTCTAAAGGGAATGGAAGGATTGATTGGATGGTAACGTTCACAAAACCAGATGTACGAGCATTTTTAAAAACGGTGAAAGTAACGCAGTTTACGGTAAGTCCAGATGGGAAGACGATTGCATTTCAAGCTGACTTTACAGGCGTACCAGAAATTTGGGCGATGGATGTTGAGGTTGGATTTCCATATCAATTGACTTCTGTTGGACAGAAGGCATACGATTTACGTTTTAGTACGGATGGAACATTTATGATCGTCAGCTTTGACCACGATGGAAACGAAAAAGCACAATTGTATGGTCTCTCCGTTGAAGGAGGAGAGTTGACCCCGATTCGAACAAAAGAGAACACGCATTATAACGTGTGTGCGCAATCAAAGACTGGTCAACAGCTATACTATACATCGGATCAGGATAATAAAACGTATTTTAATTTATACACCTATCATTTTGAAACAGAAGAGGAGTCAATGGTTTTAGAGGGAGAAGGGGCAAGATTATCTTTTTCTGCATTAAGTAAGGATGAACAGTCGTTTACCTATGCAAAATTTTACGGAAATACATCGAGTGTCGGCTATCTCTATAGAAATGGAACAAGCGAACCTCTGATTCCAGACGCTGATCGCGAGCATGTGACTTCGGATAGTGTGATTGTAAAAGATGGAACGGTTTACTTTACAACAAATGTTAATCAAGAGTTTAGTTTTTTAGCACGTTATCATCCCGACACAAAGACATTTGAAGAGCTTTTGACGATTAATGGGGAAGCGATCACAAGTCTTACATTAACGGAAGATGAAACATTGATCTATCTGATTACAACAGCAGGTGTGCTAGATAAATGCTATCTCTATCGTCTCGATACAGGCACTTATGAAGAACTAGCATTACCTATAACATCTGTGGAGCAAGTCGAACTTACTACTTCAGGGGCGCTCGTTGTGCTAGGTTCAAAGCCAACACGACCAAGCAACATTTACATGTATCACGAAAAGGAATGGAGCCAGCTAACAGATGTGCGTGTGACAGGTATACATGAGCAAGAATTAAGTGAGCCTGATGTGATCCGTTATTCTTCGTACGACGGGTTAGAAATTGAGGCGTTATTGTATAAGCCACAGCCTGATAAAGCGAATGGATACACAGTGCTTATGCCACATGGTGGGCCGCAATGGGCGGACCTTTTAGAATATGACGCCAATAGCCAGATTCTTGTTTATGAAGGCTATCAAGTTTTTATGCCTAATTACCGGGGATCAACTCGATATGGAGCAAGTTTTACAAAAATGGTCGAAGGAGACTGGGGCGAGGGGCCGCGTTCTGATATTCTCGAAGGATTGGATGTATTAACTGCACAGAAAAAAATGGATCCGGAAAAATTGGTTGTTCTAGGGGGAAGTTATGGAGGCTATATGACGCTTTTATTACATGGTCGCCACCCAGAAAGGTTTAAAGCGGCTGTCGATATTTGTGGGGTATCCAATTTATTTAGCTTTGTTGAAACCGTGCCAGAATCATGGAAACCTGTAATGGATCGGTGGGTTGGCAATCCAGAAAAAGATAAAGAACGGTTAATAAAAGATTCACCAATTACATATTTAGAATCAATGACAAAACCAATGCTCGTCATTCAAGGCGCAAATGATCCACGGGTTGTCAAAGAAGAATCAGATCAAATTGTTGATGCACTTAGGAAACAAGGTACAGACATCGACTATCTTGTCTTTGAAGACGAAGGACATGGTTTTACAAAAGTGGAAAATCGAATCACGATGTTTGAGACGATCATTCGCTTCTTAAATCGCCATTTGCCTGTATGAAAAAGTGGAAGCATCCAGCGATACTCCTTGGTACAACAGGTCTTGCAAACATCGGGGACTTCATTTATTTAATTCTGATAAATATTTTAGTTCTTCAACTAACAGGGTCGGCAACAGCCGTTGCGGCCCTGTGGATAATCGGTCCACTTGTTAATATATTCACAAAGTTGTGGACAGGTAGTTTTATCGACTACAGGAGCAAGCGACTCATTATGATGACGACATATCTCATTCGTGCAGTAGGCATCGCAATGATTGCGTTTGCGCCAAATCTCTTTTTCATTTATTTCCTGTTGATCGTGTTAAGTTTCGCGCAGTCCTTTTTCTTTCCGGCATCGATCACGTATACGACAATGCTTGTACCTGTGGAGCTTAGGAAGCGCTTTAATGCTATTCGATCTTTTACGTCATCTAGTGCGTTTATTATTGGTCCAGCCATTGGTGGTTTGCTTCTTTTAGCATTTTCCTCTTCCGTTACGCTGTTGATAAATGCATTTCTATTCGTTGTAGCGGCGAGTCTTTTATTCTTTCTACCAGAAGAACAAGAGGGGCAACGTATAAAACCGCCAGCTTTAACGTTGCACCAAGTAAAGACCGATTTTACAATCGTTTTAACGTTTATCAAAAACGAATCGTTTTCAATGGGGATTTACATCGCTTTTCAATTAACGCTTTTATTTACATTTGCGCTGGATGTGCAAGAAGTTGTATTTGTGCAAAATGCGGTAGGGTTATCTGAACTCGACTATAGTTTCCTGATTAGCATAACCGGAATTGGTTCGCTTGTATCCGCTATCATTCTTTCTTTTTTTGCCAATCATTTTACATTACGATGGATGATTGCGAGTGGCATGTTTTTTATGACGATTGGGTATGTCATTTACGCATTTTCTTGGTCGTTTGCATCCATTGCTGTTGGTTTTATCATCTTAGAATTTTTTAATGTCATTGTGAATGCAGGCATGACTACGTTTTATCAGAACCACGTGCCGACGCCAATGATGGGAAGAGTGACAAGTATCTTTCAACTTGGTCAAAGTATGGGGCAAATTATACTTGTATTACTAACAGGGCTTATCATTGATCTTTTTTCGTTGCGCGTAACAATTGTTGTTCTTGCGCTTTCATTGATGCTAGTAGCGCTTTTGTTTTCAGTTGTTGTACTTAAGAAGAGAAACCAAGTCTATTTTATGGAGAATCCGCAAGTACAGAAAGCGAAAGCCGCGAAATAAAGAGGAAATAAGAAAAGAGACTTCTTATAATTTACCAATAATTAGCGTTTTGTGAAGGTTGAAAAAGGGGAGAGGTGAAAGAAGCAATTAAAAGGAGGACGAAACGTGACGACAATGGAACAGAAAAAGGCAGAATCTTACGTGAACGATGTGATCGAGCAGGTGAAGGAGAAAAATCCAAATCAACCTGAATTTTATCAATCGGTGCAAGAAATGGCGCATTCATTAATTCCGTTATTTGAACGAGCACCTCACTACATGGATTATGCGATCTTAGAGCGCATGGTTGAACCTGATCGCATGATTACCTTCCGAGTCGCTTGGAGTGACGATGAGGGTGTGGTTCATGTAAACCGAGGTTTTCGCGTTCAGTTTAATAATGCCATTGGTCCTTATAAAGGAGGCTTGCGGTTTGATCCTTCTGTGAATGAAAGTATTGTGAAATTCCTCGGGTTTGATCAAATTTTTAAAAATGCGTTAACGGATCAAGCGATTGGTGGAGGAAAGGGTGGTGCAGATTTCGATCCTAAAGGAAAATCAGATATGGAAATTATGCGGTTTACCCAAAGCTTCATGAATGAACTCTCTAAATACATTGGTCCAAATGTAGATGTGCCTGCTGGAGATATCGGTGTTGGAGGGCGCGAAATTGATTTTATGGTCGGTCAATACAAACGGTTACGTGGTGCTTTTGAAAAAGGCGCATTCACTGGAAAAGGGATCGATGTCGGCGGGAGTTTAATGCGAACTGAATCAACTGGATATGGAGCTGTATATTTTGCCGAACAGATGCTAAAACATGAGGAAAGTGATTTAGAAGGAAAAAAAGTGATTGTATCAGGTGCCGGAAAAGTATCGCTTTATGCAATGGAAAAAGCTGTGGAGTTAGGTGCGACGGTTGTGGCGTGTAGTGATTCAAGTGGCTATATTTTTAATGAAGATGGCTTAGATGTTAGCACCATTAAACAAATAAAAGAAGAAGAGCGGAAACAAATTTCTTCGTATTTAGATTACGATGAAAACGCAACGTTCCATGAAGAAGGGCGTATGTGGGAAGTGAAGTGTGATCTTGCCTTTCCTTGCGCGACACAAAATGAATTAGATGAAGACGATGCCAAACAACTCGTCGAGAATGGTGTTACTGCAGTTGTTGAAGGAGCGAACATGCCTTGCACAGAGGATGCGATTCATTACTTACAGAAAAATGATGTGCGGTTTGGGCCGGGTAAAGCCGCAAATGCAGGTGGCGTTGCTGTGTCTGCTTTAGAAATGGCGCAAAATAGTTCACGAGTGTACTGGAGCTTTGACGAAATTGATGGCATGTTAAAAGACATTATGGAGGATATTTATAAAAAAAGCGCTTCAGCCGCCAAAGAATATGACGTAGAGGGTGACTTGATATCAGGTGCCAATATTGCTGCATTTAAAAAAGTGGCAGATGTGATGGTGGCTCAAGGAATTATTTAACTGAGAAGTGAACGAATTTGACTGGCTATCTAACAAACGAGCGCTCTTTTGTGACAGTAGTTGTCAGGTTCTTTGGCTAAACTATAGACGAAAGGAGCGATAAAAATGGAGAAGCGAAAGCTCATTTTGTTTATAGCGACAAGTCTTGATGGCTACATTGCGACAAAGGAAGAGAACCTTGACTGGCTATTTGAAGTGGAAGGAGAGGATGATAATGGATTCTCGCGTTTTTATGAAAAGGTTGATACTGTGCTGATGGGACGGCGTACATTTGATTGGGTAAATAGAGAAACAGATGACTATCCATACCAGGATAAATCGAGTTATGTGTTTACACGTTCTAAAGGGAGCGCTCATCACTCGGCTCAGTTTATAACGAACCACACCCGCTCTTTTATATCTAATTTAAAACAACAAGATGGAAAAGCAATTTGGTTAATTGGTGGAGGAGAGCTCCTTTCTTTCTGTCTGAAGGAAAACCTTGTTGACGAGATCATTGTTACGGTTGCTCCCAAGATAATTGGAAGTGGCATTCCCTTATTTCGAGAAGGGGTTAATCAAATTGATTTAACGTTACATCATGTTGATACATTTAATCAATTTGTAGAATTGCATTATACAGTAGATCAGAAGGCTTGAGTGATCGTGCTCAAGTCTTTTTTATTGTTAATACTAACAAAATATAAACGGTACAGTTAAATACGTTAGTAATCGAAAAATTAGAGGGGAATTTTATATATTTAAATCGATTAGTTGGAAAATTGAGGTGAATCCTCATAGATAAGACAATTAAGAGGTTATAAAATTAATTTAAATAACAAGAATGAAAAATTCTGATAAGTTGTTTGACAGCGCTTTCATAAAGTGGTATGTTTTTGAATATAACATATAAATAAATTCCGTTTTAAAAATGTTAAATAAAAATGCGAGGAGATGAAATCGAGTGTTTAGTCCTCATGTTGAAGCTACTAGTCGAGAAGAGCTGCACAAGTCGCAATCGGAGCGTCTAATCCGAACGGTTGATTCTGTGTATAAACACGTGCCTTTTTACCGGGACAAATTCGTAGAAGCTGGAGTTCAACCTCATGACATTCAATCCATCTCAGACATTACAACATTACCGTTTACAAACAAACAAGATTTACGCGACCATTATCCATTTGGCTTACTTGCTGTTCCGAAACAGAAGCTAGCCAGAATTCACGCTTCATCTGGCACAAGTGGAAAACCAACAATTGTTGGATACACAAAAAATGATCTAACGCATTGGGGAGAGATGACTGCACGCGCAATTGTATTAGCAGGAGGAAGCGAGAATGACCTCATTCATAATGCTTATGGATACGGTTTGTTTACTGGTGGTTTAGGGCTACACGGAGGAATTGAAACGTTAGGCGCAGCGGCTATTCCAGTATCGGGCGGAAATACAGAGCGGCAAATCCTTTTACTCCAAGACTTACAACCAGATGGCATTTGTGCGACGCCATCTTATATGATTAGTCTAATAGAAAAAATGGAGCAAATGGGCTGTTCTCCTGCTTCAATCGGATTGAAATACGGCATTTTTGGAGCTGAACCGTGGTCAGAAGAAATGCGGTCAAAGCTGGAACAGAAGCTTGGGATAAAAGCAATCGATATTTATGGCTTAAGCGAGGTGCTTGGTCCAGGTGTATCGGCGGAATGCCATGAAGCACAGAACGGACTACATATCGCAGAAGACCATTTTCTCGTAGAGGTGATCAATCCAGAAACATTAGAGCCAGTAGAAGAAGGAACATTTGGCGAACTTGTTTTTACAAGCTTAACAAAAGAAGCCCTCCCGATTATCCGTTACCGCACAGGTGACATTGCCGCACTTACCACCGCACCATGTTCATGTGGACGAACGACGGCTCGGATGACAAGAGTTAAAGGACGAACAGACGATATGTTCATCATAAGAGGTGTAAATGTATTTCCATCTGAAATGGAGCGTGTGCTGTTAGAGGTGGAAGAACTTGTACCGCATTATCAAATCCATCGTTTGCAACAAGGTTCAATGGAAGCGGCGCGGGTGCATGTTGAAGTGTGTGACCATTTTTATCAGCAAGTTAATGGGGATCTCCTGCATGAACAAGTGTACATGTTGAAAAGAACCATCGCGAAGCAGCTTAAATCCGCCTGTCTAATTTCTGTTGAAATCGTATTAGAAAAACCAGGTGGGATTCCACGGTCAGAAGGGAAAGCGATTCGTATTATCGACCACCGTCACAAACAGCAGAAGGGTGTAGTCAAATGAGTAAGGAGTCTGTCGATATAATCGTAATTGGTGGAGGACCGGTTGGTTTATTTGCTGCTTTTTATGCAGGAATGCGAGGAATGTCCGTAAAAATTATCGAAAGTTTACCTCAATTAGGTGGACAGCTAAGTGCCCTTTATCCTGAAAAATATATTTATGATGTGGCTGGCTTCCCGAAAGTTCGTGCCCAACTGCTAATAGATGGTCTGGTTGAACAAATGAATCCATTTCAACCGATTGTCTGCTTAGAAGAGGAAGTAACAGATGTGGAAAAAGATGAGGATGGTCTTTTCAACATTACAACAAATCAAACGACTCACGTAGGAAAGACCATTTTAATTACAGCGGGAAATGGCGCCTTCCAACCAAGGAAAATGAAAGTCGACCGAGAAGATTCATTTAAGGGAACAAACATTCATTATTTCGTTCCGGATATGAACATGTTTACAAATAAAGATGTGGCCGTTTTTGGTGGTGGCGATTCAGCTGTAGACTGGGCGCTTATGCTTGAACCAATTGCTAAAAGCGTAAAGCTCATCCATCGACGTGATGCATTTCGTGCGCATGAACATAGTGTTGAGCTACTAAAGAAATCATCAGTAGAAACGCTGACACCTTATGCGCCGGTTGAATTAATTGGATCTGACAGAGTCGAGCGTGTCGTACTTCAACATGTTAAAACAGAAGACGTGCTAGCAGTTGAAGTTGACGATGTCATTGTGAACTACGGGTTTGTGTCGACGCTTGGTCCAATTAAACATTGGGGACTGAACATTGAAAAGAACGCTATCGTCGTGAATGCAAAACAAGAAACATCGATACCTGGAATCTATGCAGCTGGTGACATTTGTACATTTGATGGAAAAGTAAAATTAATCGCAAGTGGTTTTGGTGAGGCTCCGACTGCTGTCAGCAATGCAAAAGTCTATATTGATCCGAAGGCGAGAGTTCAGCCCCCGCATAGCACCAGTATTATGGGAACAGAAGAGAAGAAAGCGCCCGTTCAATCATGAGTGAAAAAAGGAGTGTACACGATGGCGAAATTTGTATGTGTGAACCAAGAAACATGTATTTCATGTGGGTCTTGTGGAGCGATTGCACCTGACGTATTTGAGTATGATGATTCAGGTTTAGCCTATGTTCACCTTGATAACAATGAGGGATCTGCCGAAGTACCTGACGTGTTCCATGATGATGTAGACGATGCTTGTGAAGAGTGTCCGACTGGCTCCATAAAAGTAGCAGCTGAACCAATTTTGGTCGACCAACAATCATAGACTTTTTTAGTAGAAAGGGTGACGAACATGTGTGTGACGACTGATTATATGACAGAAGATGAGCGAATGGCAATGTTCATGAACCGGATAGAAGCAGGAGAAAAAATTGAAGCAGATGACTGGATGCCTGAAGAATATCGTTTAACGTTAATAAAGTTAATCTCGATGCACGGGATTAGTGAGATCATGGGGGCACTCCCAGAAAAAGAATGGGTTCCACGGGCCCCTTCTTTACACAGAAAACTCGGAATTATGGCGAAAGTCCAAGATGAAATGGGTCACGGTCAGCTGTTAATTCGGGTAGTGGAAGATTTAATGAAGCCATATGGACGCAATCGCGCTGATATGATGCAGGACCTCTTTACTGGGAAGCTGAAATTTCACAACGTGTTTCATATGAAGACAAAAACCTGGGCAGACGCGGGAATTATCGGCTGGTTAGTCGATGGTGCAGCGATTATTACACAGACGAATATGCTTGGTGCATCCTACGGGCCTTATGCCCGTGCATTAAAGCGAATATGTGCAGAAGAAGTGTTTCACGCTCAACATGGAGAGGCAATTATTATGGCGTTGGCAGAAGGAAACGAGAATCAGCGCGAAATGATTCAAGAAGCGTTGAATCGCTGGTGGGAGCCGTTGCTCATGTTTTTCGGTCCAGCAAGTAAAGAAACGACAGGCTCTTCAAAACAAGATGTCACGATTAAATACAAGATTCGAACGGATACAAATGAACAGCTTCGGCAGCGATTCTTGTCGAAATATATTCCGCGCGTATGGTCATTAGGGTTAACCATTCCAGATCCAACGCTTTCTTTTAATGAAGAAACGAAAACATGGTCGTATCAGCAACCAGACTGGAATGAGTTTAAGAAAATTACGCGCAATGAAGGACCATTTTCGCAAGAACGGCTGAATTTAAGAAGAGTATCATATGACAATAATGCGTGGGTTAGGCGTGCGCTAGCTCAATAGGAGGTCGGTTAAATGAGTGATCAAGGGTTCTATAAAGAATTTGAAGTGTTTAGTAAAAGGAATGATGCATCGCCATTTACCCATCAATTTAGTTTAACTGCGCCTAATAAGGAATTGGCCCTTGTGATGGCACAGGAAAATTTTATGAGAAGAGAACCAGTCGCCGATATTTGGGTCATTGAGCGAGCGGATATTCGCGGATTATCGGAAGGGGAGAAAGCAAGCCTTCAAAGACTGGACAATAAAGATTATCGCAATACAAAAGGGTATGGGTACTTGAAAAAGAAGTGGCGTCAGTATGAGCAAGGAGTATTAGACGAAAAAGAAATTATGTCTTGGCAAGGAGGGGAGAAGAAATGAACGTAGTTGGAATGACAGATATGGAAAGAGAAGCGTTAGTTGAGCTGTTGCTTCAACTTGGAGATGATGATTTTATTTACGCGTTTCGAGGGGCAGAGTGGCTCGGTCTCGCTCCTCATATTGAAGAAGATGTGGCA
Organism: Alkalihalobacillus sp. LMS6; assembly: GCF_024362765.1. Taxonomy (NCBI): domain Bacteria; kingdom Bacillati; phylum Bacillota; class Bacilli; order Caryophanales; family Bacillaceae; genus Alkalihalobacillus; species Alkalihalobacillus sp. LMS6. The sequence goes on from NZ_CP093302.1 coordinate 818,130, forward strand.
TCTGCATCGATCAGCCAAAATAGTATGGGCCATGCGGTGATGTTCTATGAATTAGCTGAAGCATTAGGGCTTGAAGAAGCAAATGTGCTCGCTCATGGCAGATCGGCTAAAGAAAGACGCAATAGTGTGTTGGTAGAGCGGGTTAACGGCGAAGGATCCTATATGGGCACACCAACGTTTGATTGGGCGTATACGGTTGTCCGCAACTATTTCTATACGTTGGCAAAAAAATTAAAAATGGATGCGCTGCAAAAAAGTTCGTATGAACCACTTGTCGATGTTGCGAAAAAAGTGAACATGGAGCTCCATTATCACCTCATGCATTGGCGTACATGGTTTGTACAGCTGCTGCAATCAACCGAAGAAGCAAAGGAAAAGATGATTCGTGCGATTGAAGCGGTCATGCAAGATTTTGGCGACTTAATTGATTATGGTCATTTGGCTAAAGAAATCGAAACCAAAGCGTATATTGCACCTGCGAGCGAAGTGGAAACGCGTTGGATGGACATTATGAAACCAATCGTCGAGTCACTCGGTTTATCGAGAAACCTTTTACAGTATGAACAACAGCGAAATGGACGGAATAAGGAGCATACAGCAGATTTAGAAGAAGCCATTGCTACTTTATCTGAAGTATATCGAGCAGACCCAGTTGCAAGCTGGTAAAGAAAAAGTAGAAAGGAGATGCGCCATGACCTACACCGAAACAAATATAGTCGATTTTGAACTCATTATGGAACAACTTGAAACCGTCAAAGATCCAGAGATTGATACGGTTAGCATTATCGATTTAGGGATGGTGGAGCGTCTAAATCGAGCGGGCGCAACGATTGACATTGACATCTTACCAACCTTCTTAGGATGCCCAGCGTTACCTATTATTCAAAAGAATATTAAGCAGGCGTTGTTAAGCATTCCAAGTATTGAGACGGTGAATGTCTCGTTCGTCCATTCTCCCCCTTGGACATCCGATCGAATTAATGAAAAGGGTCAACAAGGATTGAAAGCATTCGGAATTGCCCCACCGCCAGAATTTTTAGAGGCTGATGGGTCATGGCACATTGATTGTCCGTACTGTTCATCAACCTATGTCACGCTGGATAATTTATTTGGTCCAACTGCGTGTCGAAGTATTCTCTATTGCAAATCATGTAAGAATCCTTTTGAAGCAATGAAACCAGTATCCACACTATAACCAAATTAGAGGAGAGATGTACACATGGCAAAATTAGTAGCGTTATACAAACAACCCGAGGACAAACAAGCATTTGACGAGCATTATTTCAATGTGCACGCCCCGTTAACAGAAAAAATTCCTGGACTAAAGGAAATGAACGTGACGACGTTTAGCGGCACACCAATGGGAGATGCATCTCCGTATTATTTAATGTGTGAGATGAAGTACGACAGCATGGAGGATCTCAAGAGTGGTATGCGTTCAGACGAAGGAAAAGCGTCTGGAAAAGATTTAATGTCGTTTGCTGGAAAACTTGTGACGTTAATGATTGCTGAGGATGAGTAATTGTGTCCTTCACTTTTATCAAAACAAGCGTTCAAAGCCGAATCGGGCGAATTGAACTAAATCGACCAGACCAATTAAATGCACTCAACCGGCAAATGGTCAACGAAATTGTTACAGCGTTAGAAGGGCATGATCGAAATGACGAGGTGAACGTCATTCTCATAACGGGCAAAGGGAAAGCGTTTAGCGCTGGAGCAGATATTGATGAGATGAAAGATCTATCGCCTGTCGACCTGGAGCGCTTGAATCAATTTGCGGACTGGGATCGGATCGGGATGATTAAAAAGCCGATCCTAAGTGCCGTTCAAGGAGTCGCGTTAGGTGGAGGATTTGAGCTTGTATTAAGCTGCGACCTTGTCTTAGCAACGGAAAAAACAATGTTTGCTTTTCCGGAAGTAACCATTGGCGTTATGCCTGGTGCTGGCGGAACACAACGCTTAACGAAACTCGTTGGCAAGACAAAAGCACTCGAATGGTTGTTAACTGGAGACCGCATTTCCGCTAAAGAAGCATTGCAGTACGGCATAATTAATAAAATTGTGCAACCGGAATTACTAGAAGAGGAAGCCATTCGTTTTGCTGAGCGGTTAGCGACACAGCCTGCGCTCTCACTTCGTTTGATTAAGGATGCGGTTCAAGTCGCTCAGCATGCATCGGTCTATGACGGTATGCAACAGGAACGAAAGAATTTCTATCTTCTGTTTGCCTCCTATGATCAAAAAGAAGGCATGGAGGCGTTTGTTGATAAAAGGAAGCCGAAGTATGAAGGGAGATAATGATGAGCGCTATTCTTTATGAGGAGCGAGACGGGTTAGGAATTATTACACTCAATCGACCAACAGCGTATAACGCATTAACAAGCTCCATGTTGCAGCAGTTAAAGAAACAGCTAAGCGTAGCGGAGAAATCAGCGAGCGTCCGCTGTGTGGTGTTAACAGGAGCTGGGAACGCATTTTGCTCGGGTCAGGATTTACATGATGTAAGCGAGGGTGCTGATCATGGTGAGATGCTTCGTCAGTTTTATGCACCTGTTATTCAGCAAATGAAAGCAAGTGAAAAACCGCTCATTGCAAATGTAAATGGTGTTGCCGCAGGTGCAGGCTTTAGTCTTGCACTAGCGTGTGATTTTCGTTTATTGCATGAAAAAGCGAGCTTTATCAATGCGTTTATTCATGTCGGCCTCGTCCCTGATTCTGGCAATCTTTACTTCTTACGTCGACTCATTGGTGAAGCAAAAACGATTGAGCTTGCGATGCTCGGTGAAAAAGTCTCAGCGAAAGAAGCGGAACGGTTGAATCTCGCTACGAGAGTCTACCAAGCTGAAGACTATCAAAACGAGGCACTCGCTTTTGCAAAGCATGTTGCAACGCTCCCTACAAAAGGGTTGGCTTTCATTAAACGTGGGTTAAACAAAACGGATGGCGAATTAAATGATTATTTGGAAATGGAAGCACAATTACAACGGCTAGCAGGTGAAACGAACGATCATCTAGAAGGTATTCAGGCATTCAAAGAAAAGCGCAAACCAATGTTTAACGGTTATTAAGTTTTGCACGAGAGAAGAAAGGAGAGCGTTTTTCATGCAGTCAATAGCAGTCATTGGTTCAGGTGTGATGGGCAGAGGTATTGCTTATGTTGCGGCCAGGGCTGGTTTTCAAACCAACTTGGTAGACATTGATGATCAAGCGCTTGCTCAGGCAAAATCGTCCATTCAGACGCTTGTTCAAAAAGGACTTGATCGTGGCAAGATTACAGAATACGAGAAAGATGTGATTCTGAACGGGCTTCAGTTTTATTCTTTCGTTGAACCCGCCGTATCGGATGTAGATGTGGTCATTGAAGCCGTCCCAGAAATAAGGAATAGTAAGCAAAAAGTGTTTGAGCAGATGGAGCAGTTTACGCGCTCGGACTGCTTATTTGCCACAAATACATCCACAATGAGTCCAACAGAAATAGGCTCTTACGGCAAGCGAGCAGAAAAAACGATTGCGATGCATTTTTTTAATCCAGTACATCAAATGAAGCTCGTCGAAATTGTACGCGGACTGGAAACGAGTGATGAAACCGTGGCGGCTGTTAAACAAATTGCTGATAAGATGGGCAAAGAGACGGTTGTAATTAATGAATTTCCTGGCTTTGTGACGAGTCGAATGAGTGCGCTTGTTGGAAATGAAGCATTTTTTATGTTGCAAGAAGGCTTAGGTACACCTGAAGAAATTGATAAAGCGATCAAATTAGGCCTGAATTATCCGATGGGGCCGTTTGAATTAGGGGATCTTGTCGGACTCGACACTCGACTAAATAACTTAAAGTATTTGCACGAAAAACTCGGTGAAAAATATCGACCTGCACCGTTACTCGAACAATATGTGCAAGCAGGAAGGCTCGGTAGAAAATCAGGAAAAGGTGTGTTTGATTATACAAAAAATGAGGTGACGACATGAATGAAGTGGTCATTGTGGATGCAGCTCGAACGCCAATTGGTCGCTATAAAGGTGGGTTGAAAACCGTTCGTCCTGACGACTTGGCGGCGACTGTTATTAAAGCACTTATAGAACGAAACCCGCTGGTGCAGCCAGATTTGATTGAAGAAGTGGTAATGGGCAATGCCAACGGTGCTGGAGAGGAAAATCGAAATGTAGCTAGAATGTCTGCGCTACTTGCTGGTTTGCCGCAAGAAGTTGCTGGCACAACGATTAATCGCTTATGCGGATCTGGCCTCGATGCTATTTTGTATGCAGCGAGATGTATCGCTGTTGGTGATGGGGACGTCTTTATTGCTGGTGGAACCGAAAGCATGACAAGAGCACCTTACGTGATGGCAAAGCCGGAAATGGACTATCCAAGAGGGTCGATGGAGTTGCTAGATACAACGATTGGCTGGCGCTTTACGAACTCAGCTCTAGAAGAAAAATACGGCGCAGATTCTATGCCGAAAACAGCGGACAATGTAGCCGAACGGTTTACCATATCCAGAGAAAGACAAGATCAGTTTGCTTATACGAGTCAACAACGCGCTCACCAAGCAATGGAATCGAATCGGTTTGCAGATGAACTAATTCCTGTGTCATATAAAGACAAAAAAGGGAATACCATCACGATTGATCAAGATGAGCACCCACGTCCACAATCAAGCATGGAGAAGCTACAAAGCTTAAAGCCACTCTTTCCAAATGGAACGGTTACGGCTGGTAACGCTTCTGGTGTGAATGATGGAGCAAGTGCGGTCCTATTAATGTCCGCTGCGAAGGCTAAAGAATTAGGGTTAAAACCACTTGCGCGCTATAAAAGTAGCGGTGTGGCAGGTGTAGAGCCAGCGATTATGGGTATTGGACCAATAACAGCAACTGAAAAAGCTTTGTCCCGAGCGGATTTAACGGTAAAGGACCTCGATGTCGTTGAGCTCAATGAAGCCTTTGCGGCACAAGCACTAGCTTGTATAGATGGTCTAAAACTTGATTCTACTAAGGTGAATGTGAATGGTGGCGCCATTGCGTTCGGTCACCCGCTTGGAGCAAGTGGAGCACGGATTGTGACGACTTTAGTACATGAAATGAAGCGTTCACATGCTCAATATGGATTAGCTACGATGTGTATTGGTGTCGGTCAAGGGATTGCAGCTATTTTTGAACGAGTAGAAGAGGAATAACACGATTCTGATTGTGTCAAAATCAAAACTTTTCCAAATCCTCCATAAGCGATATAATCGATCTTAAGGTTCCGTTTTAAATCTGTTAGAGAGAGTGAAGGATATGAGTGCAAATACACAATCTATGATTTTTACAATCTATGGAGACTATATTCGCCATTATGGAAGCAAAATTTGGATTGGAAGTTTAATTAAGCTATTAAAAGAATTTGGACATAATGAACAGGCCGTCCGCGTTGCTGTATCACGTATGGTTAAACAAGGGTGGTTGTTGTCAGAGCGAAAAGGCACAAAAAGCTTTTATTCATTGACAGCTCGTGGAGTGGCTCGCATGGATGAGGCAGGGGATCGGATTTTTAAATTTGAAGATCATGCCTGGGATGGGAAGTGGCGGATGTTGCTTTATAAAATTCCAGAAGATCAACGTCAAATCCGTGATGAGTTAAGGAAAGAACTGTTATGGAGTGGGTTTGGAAGCTTTTCAGCATCTTGTTGGATCTCTCCCAACCCGTTAGAAGAACGTGTGCAGGCGCTAATTGATAAGTACGATATTAAAGAGTATGTCGACTTTTTTGAGGCGGTTTACAAGAGCGAAGATAATCTAAACCTCGTTGAAAAAAGTTGGCAGCTTACAGAGATTGAGCAAAAATATGAAGCATTTGTAGCACAATATTCACGTTCGTTCATTGCTCATCAAGCTGCAATTAAACAAAACGTACTGTCAGACGCAGATTGTTTTGTTGTGCGAACCAATCTCGTTCATGAATACAGAAAGTTTTTATTCATTGACCCGGGTCTTCCAAAGGATTTATTGCCGCCGAATTGGAATGGACGAGAGGCGAAACTCCTTTTTGGGCAGTACTATCGCTTGTTAGCAGAGCCAGCGAGTCGTTTTTTTGAAGCCGTGTTTGAAGAAGATAATGACTTAGCTTTTAAAGAATCTGGCTATGATGCTCATAGTCATCCACTGATTGTAGAAGAATAGGAGGGCAGAAATGGTAATCCGATTATTAAACATACAGTACCCGATCATTCAAGGGGGAATGGGAAACATTAGTGATCCCATTCTCGTGGCTGCCGTTTCTGAAGCTGGTGGGCTAGGCACAATTGGTTGCGGCACACTTTCCGCCATACAAGTGAATGAAAAAATTGTAGAGACGAGAAAGCGAACGACAAAGCCAATTGCGCTAAATATACCGCTTGCTGTTAACGAATACCGAGAAGAATTAATTGAATTGGCAATAAACGAGAGGATACCCGTTGTCTCATTATCTGCGGGCAATCCTCAACCCTTTATTTCACGGTTAAAACAGCATGGAATTACCGTAATATGTGTGGTTGCGACAGTTAAGCAAGGAAGAAAAGCAGAAGAAGCCGGTGCAGATCTTCTTGTAGCTGAAGGGTTTGAAGCGGCAGGCATTAACGCCATACAAGAAATGACAACGCTTACATTAATCCCGCAACTCGTTTCACATGTTCACATTCCTGTTGTAGCAGCAGGAGGCATTGGGGACGGAAAAGGGTTAGCGGCTGTATTGATGTTAGGAGCGAGCGGAGTTCAGATGGGAACGCGCTTTATTGCCACACAGGATGCACCTTACAGCCAGCGTTATAAAGAAAAACTTCTTAACGCCACAGATCAATCCACGCTCGTTTTAGGGCGAGCGCATGGTCAAGTAAGACGGGTATTAAAAGGAGTTTATACAGAACATATACACAAGCATGAACGAGGTTATAGCCCCGATGAATATCAAACCCTTACATCAGAGGATGCTCACCAAAAAGGGGCAATTGACGGCAATGACGAGCAAGGCTTTATGAACGGAGGGCAAGTGGCTGGTCTCATTAACGATTTACCAACTGTAAAGAACTTATTAGACACCATGATTGCAGAAGCGAAGGCTATCATGCAAGAAAACATGTCGCTCTTGGGCTAAATCCAAACAAGGAGGCTTTCATGGCTAAAAAAAGAGAATATGGTGCAATTCATCCCGGAATTAAATGGGGACCATTTACAATGAGAATTCCTGGCGTGCATATTGGTTGGACGCCAAGTCAACTATTTCAAGGAGGTCTGCTTCTTCTTGCGACAAGTGGTTCTGTCACTCCACTTGTGATGCAATATTTTGATGTATCTTTTGAAGTTGCATGGACACTCGGATTAATCTTCTTGTTCTTTGTTGTCGCTCAAACGATTTTCTTTGGAGATGTATATGCGGCAGGAGCGATCACGCCAGCTCTGCCAATCACACTTGCCTTCGTAGCGACACTCACGCCTGGTGTAGACGTCATACATGCATTGACAGCACTCTATCTAATGTGCGCACTTATCTTTTTATTTTTTGGAGCGACAGGCCTTGGGTTGAAATTTAATCAGCTCGTTCCTAACGTGTTAAAAGCAGGAATCATTATGGGCGGGGCGATCGCTGCATTCCGAACGGAGTTAGATCGACTTCCAACGATGCCCTTTACATTAGTAACAGCTTGGGCTATTACGTTATTTCTCTTATATTCTCTACCTTTTAAACAATTATCTAGTACAAAACTTAAAATCTTTGTTGCAGGAAACGCGATGTTAGTGGGGCTTGTCTTTGCAACCGGCGTTGGCCTATTTACAGAGGAACTTTCGTTTTCATTGACGTGGGGATTCTTTATTCCGCCAATTGCTGAGACATTCAGCACTTTATCAATTTGGTCAATTGGGGTACCATCATGGGGAGTCTTTCTTTCTGTCTTACCACTTGCTATCTTAATCTATATTTTGGCTTTTAGTGATCTTTTAATCGGTGATACGTTAATGAAAGGAGCAGACCAAATTCGGAAGGACGAAAAAATTGACGTAAATGCGACGAGAAGTCACTATGCACTAGCAGCTAGAAATTTTTTACAAGTCATAACCGTTGGGCCAATGCTATGGATGCACGGTCCCATTTGGGTAGGGGTTCAAGTGTTTATTATTGAACGATACAAGCAAGGTCGCAAGATTATGGATACGATTTACGCCGGGCCAATGAATTTTTACATCTTGGCGATTCCGCTTGGGTTCCTCTTACCTGTAATCTCAATTATTACGCCATTATTTCCTGTTGCCTTATCTGTTGCGCTTCTACTTACAGGATTTGCGTGTGCATATGTGGCAATGTCAATGGTAGAAGATCAAACCACAGGTGGAATGATTCTAATTATTGGGATGGTAACGGCTTTTCTTGGTGCGGCTTGGGGACTAGGTGTTGGTCTTGTGTTGTACATATTACTTATTGGACTTACAGGTAAAAAAGAAGACAAAAGAAAAATGGAGGCAGAAAAAGAAATCTCGTAGAATAGATAGAGTATCGGATTTAATAGGAAGGAGTCGAAACATGGAAAAACAACAGTGGTCCTCAAAGTATGGCTTTATATTAGCTGCAGCTGGATCTGCAATTGGGCTTGGTGCAATATGGAAATTCCCTTATGTAGCTGGAGAAAATGGTGGGGGCGCGTTTTTCCTAATCTTTATTTTGTTCACACTGCTAGTCGGTTTGCCTCTCTTAATCGGAGAGTTCGTCATTGGTCGGAGTACACAAAAAAATGCTGTCGATTCATACAAAACGATTGCTCCAGGAACTTCATGGTATTTACTAGGGAGACTTGGAATGGTAACTGCTTTTCTCTTACTCTCTTTTTACAGCGTCGTCGGCGGTTGGATTTTACTTTACATCTGGAAAGTAATTACAGGTCAGCTTTCAGGGCTTGATGGTGCTGAATATGGGGACATCTTAAACCAGACGATTGCCGATCCGGTTTTAGCGATAGTCGGACATTTGATTTTTATGGTTCTGGTTATGGCTGTAGTCTCAAGAGGTGTGCAAAAAGGGATTGAAAAAGCCAGTGTTATTATGATGCCAGCCTTATTTATTTTATTCTTAGTAATTGTCGTTCGCTCTGTCACATTAGATGGCGCAATGGAAGGAATATCGTTTTTACTCGTACCTGATTTCAGTTCTTTAACCGGTGAAGGGGTCTTGTTTGCCATGGGGCAATCATTCTTCGCCCTTAGTTTAGGGATTTCAGTCATGGTGACATACAGTTCGTATTTATCAAAGCAAGAGAATTTGGTGCAGTCTGCAAGTGCGATTGTCATTATGAATTTCCTTGTAGCCCTTCTTGCAGGGCTAGCGATATTCCCTGCTGTCTTCTCATTTGGACTAAGTCCTGCCGAGGGACCAGCACTCATTTTTGCTGTCTTGCCGACTGTATTTAGCCAAATGCCGTTTGGAATGGGCTTCCTCTTAATCTTTTTGATCTTATTCTTATTTGCAGCATTGACATCCGCGTTTTCAATGATTGAAATTATTGTTGCGGCTCAAACGAAAGGTGATGAGCGCAAACGTGCGAAATCAACATGGTTAATTGGACTCGCAATCTTTGTTGTAGGTATTCCTTCTGCTTTGTCTTATGGTATTTGGTCAGACGTCACCATTTTTGGGCGAATCATATTTGACGCGGTCGACTTTTTAGTCAGTAATATCTTATTGCCTGTAGGGGCATTATTAATTGCCTTATTCATCCCGTTAAGAATGAAGAAAGAAGTACTATTAAAAGAATTTACTTCAGGTAATTCAAAAGGTCGCAAGTTGTTTGCTGCATGGTTGTTGTTTATTCGAATTGTTGTACCAATCGCGATTATTTTCGTTTTTATCCACGCGTTAGGTGGCTTTAATTGGTTAATAGGAGAATAAGAAAGGATGAATCATGATGGAATTAACAAGTGATCAAGCTTTGCTTCAGTGGGATATTTTTCAGGAAATGTCTGAACATGAACAAGTCGTTTTCTGCAATGATCAAGAAAGTGGTTTGAAAGCCATTATTGCCATTCATGACACAACACTCGGCCCCGCCCTTGGCGGGTGCCGGATGTTTCCTTATCGTACGACAGAGGAAGCATTAGAAGATGTCTTACGATTATCTCGAGGGATGACAAAAAAATGTGCCGCAGCCGATGTAGATTTTGGAGGAGGAAAGGCCGTCATTATTGGTGACCCAGCTAAAGATAAATCACCCGAGCTATTTCGAGCGTTTGGTCAGTTTGTAGAATCACTTGGTGGACGTTTTTATACAGGTACAGATATGGGCACGACAATGGATGATTTTGTTCATGCGATGAAAGAAACGCGCTGTATCGTGGGTGTACCTGAAGAATTTGGTGGGAGTGGTGATTCTTCAGTACCAACGGCTGAAGGTGTCATCAATAGTGTAAAAGCAGTGAATTACGTGTTGTATGGGGATCAAAATCTCTCAGGAAAATCGTTTGCCATTCAAGGATTGGGAAAAGTAGGGTATAAAGTAGCTGTTGCGTTACTTCGAGCTGGAGCTGACTTGTACGTAACAGATTTGCAACCGGCGATTTGCGTAGAGCTAAAAGAATTAGGAAAGACCCTTGGTCAAGATGTGCAGATTGTGGATGGAGACGACATCTATCGTGTGAAGGCAGATGTGTTTGTTCCTTGTGCACGAGGGGGAATCTTAAATGATCATACGATCTCTAAATTGAATGTTCGTGCAATTGCCGGTTCTGCCAATAATCAGTTAAAAGAAGCGCGTCATGCAGAGGTATTGTTGCAAAAAGGAATCCTTTATGCACCGGATTATATCGTGAACGGTGGTGGGCTTATACAAGTCGCTGATGAGTTGTATGGAAGCAACAAGAAGCGTGTTGGTGCAAAGACACAGGCAATTTATCACACGCTCGTTGATGTGTTAACGACGGCAAAAGAAGATCAAATTTCGACGGAGAAAGCTGCTGAACAATTTGTTGAACAGCGAATGTCTAGCCGCTCAAAGCGGAATAATTTTTTCACAGGACAACTACGACCAAAGTGGACCATTCGACAAGAGAAAGGACTGTTTTAATATGAATGAATTTCCGATGGTGCAGTATATTGACCAAGAAGGCAAGTGGGTTAGTGATGAGGAAAAGCTGAGTCGGGAACAGTTAAGAATGTTCTATTATCATATGCTGAGAATTCGAACGTTCGATAAAAAGGCCGTGACGTTACAACGGCAAGGAAGGCTTGGGACGTACGCTCTTTTTGAAGGCCAAGAAGCAGCTCAAGTTGGAAGTGCACTCGCATTAGAAAGCAACGATTGGGTATTTCCGACGTATCGCGATCATGGCGCAACTTTAACGTTTGGTGCGGATATGGCAAAGACATTCCTTTATTGGAACGGAAGACTTGAAGGTTGTGTGCCACCTGAGGGAAAACGAATTTTTCCACCAGCTGTGCCAATTGCGACGCAAATTCCCCACGCTGTAGGTGTAGGAATGACCGAAAAACGAAAAGGAACTGGCGCCATTTCGATTGCTTATTTTGGAGACGGAGCGACATCGGAAGGAGATTTTCATGAAGGACTCAATTTTGGAAGCGTATTCAAAACACCGACGATCTTCTTTTGCCAAAATAATGGATTTGCCATCTCCGTCCCGTTTGAAAAGCAAATGAACTCAGAAACCATTGCCCAGAAATCTGTTGCCTATGGGATTCCGGGAATCCGTATTGATGGAAACGACTGCGTGGCTGTCTATCAAACGGTCAAAAAAGCAGCAGAACGAGCGAGAGCTGGTGAGGGGCCAACATTAATTGAGGCGATGACGTGGCGCTATGGTGCACATACCACAGCAGACGACCCGACAAAATACCGCGATCAAACGATAAGTGACGAGCGGAGAAAAACAACCGACCCTGTCACAAGACTAGCGCTTTATATGAAGAATGAAGGTCTGTGGGATGATGATTGGGCACAATCGCTAGAAGAAGAGATTACGGCAGAGGTAAATGAAGCAGTCGAAAAAATGGAAGCGTTCTCAAAACCTGATGTGAACGACTTGTTTGATCATGTATTCGCAACGCCTGTTTGGCCAATTGAGGAGCAAAAAACAAAGTACTTAAACCATTTAAAAGGAGTGAACGCATAATGGAAGCAACAAAAGATGTGAAGACCAAATCCATGACAATGGTTCAAGCTGTGAATGATGCGTTACGTGTTGCGCTTGAACAAGATGACAACGTCCTTTTACTAGGTGAAGATATTGGTCGTAATGGAGGGGTGTTTCGCGCAACGGATGGTCTGCAAAAGCAGTTTGGGGAAGATCGTGTCATTGATACGCCGTTAAGTGAATCGGGTGTCGTTGGTACGGCAGTTGGTTTAGCTATTTCTGGATCTAAGCCGATTGTAGAAATGCAGTTTATGGGCTTTGTGTACCCAGCCTACGAGCAAATTATGACGCATGTGTCACGTATTCGAATGCGCTCAATGGGGAACTATTCTGTGCCGATGGTCATCCGAGCACCGTATGGAGCGGGCATTCGGGCACCAGAGATTCATTCGGATTCCGTCGAAACCTTGTTTACCCACATGCCTGGTATAAAAGTCGTTTGCCCATCCACACCGAGGGAAGCAAAAGGGCTGTTGCTTGCGTCCTTAGCTGATCCTGATCCAGTTCTTTTCATGGAAGCCCTTCGTCTTTACCGCGGAGAGCGTGAAGAAGTGGAAGTGGATGGCTACGAAATTGAAATTGGAAAAGCAAACAAAGTCGCTGATGGCAATGATGTCACGTTGCTTGCCTGGGGAGCGATGGTGCCTGTTACGAAGAAAGCGGCAGCAGAAGTAGAGGCAGAGGGCATTACATGTGATGTGATTGATTTACGTACGCTATTTCCATTAGATAAAGACATGATTGCGGAATCTGTACAAAAGACAGGGCGCGCTGTTATTGTTCACGAAGCACATGCAACAGGCGGTCTAGGGAATGACCTTGTTAGTTTAATAAACGATACGTCGTTTTTGTCCATGCGTTCACCAATTGAACGGGTAACAGGATTTGATGTCCCTGTACCGCTTGGTTCGTTAGAAGACCATTATATCCCGAGTGTTTCAAGAGTGGTGGAAGCAATTCGGAAAACGGTTCAATTCTAGAAGGGAGCTTACGTGTATGGTTGAAGTAAAACTTCATGATATCGGTGAAGGAATGACAGAAGGAGAGGTTCTCCATTTTTTTGTAAACGTCGGTGACGAAGTGAAGATGGATCAACCACTGCTTGAAGTACAGACAGATAAAGTAGCTGCTGAACTGTCTGCACCGAAAGCCGGAATCGTGAAAGAAATTTTAGCGAAACAAGGGGAGACGGTAACGGTCGGCACGACATTAATTGTATTAGAAACTAGTGTCGATCAAGCAATTCCTGTTAAAGACGAAAAAAAGCAACCAGTTGCTTCATCAGCATCATCAAATGAAAAGCAGCCATCCTCCACTCTTCGGCGAGTGCTGGCGTCACCTTACACAAGAAAAATTGCTCGTGATCATGAGATTAACATTGAAGATGTAAAGGGAACAGGGGTAAATGGTCGCGTCATTGATGAGGATTTGTATGCCGTTTTAGAAGGTTATAAAAGGAAACAACCAACGGCTAAAAAAGAAATGGATAAAAAACCGTCGCCTGATCTCCGTTCTAGCTCGTATTTTACATCTGGTAAAGAGTCATCCGAACGAACGATTCCATATACAGGGCGAAGAAAACAAATCGCGACTAAGATGGCTGAATCGGTTTACACGATTCCCCATGTAACGCATTTTGAAGAGGCCAACTTGACTGACTTGATGGAATGGCGAGCAGCATGTAGAGAAGCTGGAATGACGTTTTCCCTAGGCGCTTACTTTATTAAGGCGCTTGTCTTAGCGTTAAAAGATCATCCGATTTTCAATTCGGTTCTAGATGAGAAAAACGGCGTCATCCGACTGCAAGATTTTTATAATATCGGCCTAGCTACAAATGCACCAGATGGACTGATTGTGCCAGTCTTAAAAAATGCTGATCAGAAATCCATAATTCAGATTGATAAAGAAATGAAAGAGCTCACGCGGAAAGCACAAGATAATGAGCTTAAAGGCGACGACCTTCGCGGCGGTACGTTTACAGTTAGCAATGTCGGTCCACTCGGTAGCACTGGGGCGACACCAATTATTAACGCTCCACAGACAGCGTTGCTTGCGATTCACAAAACAAAGCGTCGTCCGGTTGTGACGAAAGAGGATCAGCTTGCGATCGGGGACGTGATGACCATGTCGATGTCATTTGATCACCGAATTGCTGATGGTGCCCAAGCGGTTGCGTTTACAAATCGATGGGTGGAGTTATTGGAAGATCCAAAGCGCCTCATATTGGAGTTGGTTTAAATGGTCGTAGGAGAATTTGTGCAAGAACGTCAATTAATCGTGATTGGTGGTGGACCTGGTGGGTATCATGCTGCGATTCGAGCGGCTCAACTCGGTATAGACGTCACATTGATTGAAAAAAATCAGCTAGGCGGCATTTGTTTAAATGAAGGGTGTATCCCATCAAAAGTTGTCACACAGGCGGCAGAACGGTGGCAACAAACCTTAAAAGGAAGCAAGCTAGGCATTCCAACTCAACAGGAGTCATTTCAATGGGACGTCCTCGTTTCTCATCAACAGACTGTTGTGAAGCAATTGCGGCAAGGCGTCGAGCAACTTTGCAAAACGAACAAAATTGAACATGTTATTGGTGAGGCAAGTTTTATGACAGAAAATCGCATTGGCGTTACAAATGACCATCAATTTGACGTATATCAATTTCAGCATGCGATTATTGCGACTGGTCACCAACCATTGTTAACGGAAAAAGATGAGCGCCTGCTCAGTCCATACTCACTGTTCCAACTCAAAGAGCTACCAGCATCACTCGTGCTCGTAGGTCACAAACCTTACGTTTTAGAAGCAGCGTTCGCCTATCAAACAGTAGGTGTCGATGTGACACTTTTACTAGATAATCCTCTGTCATTAGAACCTGCCATTGAAAAAGAGCTGCTTCGTTCAGCAAAAAAAGCAGGCATTACTGTAAAAAAAGAGATCACCGTTGAACAGGTAACGGTTGAAGAGGATCATGTAACGATTGTTTTTATGAAAAATGAACGGCAAGAAGATATTCAAGCTACGTATGCGTACTGTTCACCTAAGTGGAAAGCGAATACGGATGAATTAAGCCTTAATCGTGTAGGCGTTGAAACCGATGGGGATGGCTACATCACAGTATCTGAATCGTTCGAAACAACTTTAGCAAATGTCTATGCGATTGGCGATGTCAATCGTGAAGCCGATTTAGCAACTGCCGCAATCAAGCAAGGCAAGGTGGTCGCGGAATGGCTAGCAGGCAAGAAGTCAGAGTGGGATCCGACTTTCTTGGCTACTGTTTACCGCACGCAACCGCCTATTGCCACAGTAGGATGGACGGTAAGCGAAGCAAAAGCAAAAGGGGTAAATGCGGTTGTCGGCTCAGCACCTGTTCGTAGCAACGGCTTTGGGATGCTTAATCAATCACAAGATGGGGTAATGGTTATTGTAAAAGAGGAACGTACAGATGAAGTCATTGGCATGCAGATCATTGCCGATGGCGCAGCTGAACTCATCGTTGCCGCAACTGTTGGCCTTGAATTAGGGATGCGGGATGAGGATCTTATTTTTCCTATGTATCCACATCCCAGTATCGGTGAAGTCATGATGGAGGCAGCAGAAGACCTTCAAGCAGCAGCGGTTCATAAACCACCTGTAAAGAAGAAAGCAGAAAACGTTTAGTGATTGGAGGCCAACGCATGTCGAATCCTTTAATGGATGTGATTCATTTTAAAAAAGAGCCGCCACCGTGTGACACGTTAATAGGAGTAGAAATGATCGAGGCACAGGGGGGAATCGCCCGAGCCATTTGGCGGCCAACCGATCAAATGTTAAATGGGAACGGCGTCATCATGGGTGGCTTTGTTTCCTCTGCAGCCGATGTGGCGATGGCCTACGCCATCTCTTCACTTATTAACGATAAGCAAGTATTTGCATCTGTTAATCTGAATGTTGCTTTCCATCGACCAGCGCTTCCAGGGGAGATTGAAGTGAAAGCTGTTGTTGAAAAATTCGGGCGGACAATGAGCTATGTAACAGCCGATTTATATCAAAACGATAAACTAGTTGCAAGTGGTGTTTCGTCGGTCCTTGTGCATGAAGTGAATGATTAAGACGTGGTAACCTTTCCTTTCATACGGGAAAGGTTTTTCGTTTGAAAAAAAGAAATGGTGGTATTTTATATATATAGGAGGAATGCATCATGAAGAAAAAACTACAAGACAAAGTTGCTTTCGTAACAGGTTCAGCAAGTGGAATTGGAGAAGCATCAGCGAAAGAATTTGCTGAACAAGGTGCTCGTGTCGTACTTGTCGATGTGAATGAAGAAGGAAAAACCCTTGAGCAAGAACTTAAAGAAAATGGGCACGACGCCTTATTTATAAAGACCGACGTAACCGATGAACACTCATTAAAATCAGCAATCGACCAAGCGGTTGACCACTATGGCCAATTAGATATTATGTTTGCAAATGCAGGTATCGGTAGCAAAGGCGATATTCACGAATTGGAAACTGAAGACTGGCAAAAAGTCATCGATTTAAATTTAACGAGCGTATACTTATCAAATAAATTTGCGATCCAGCAATTTTTAAAACAAGAAACAGGCGGAGCGATTGTCAACACAGGCTCCATTCATAGCTTAGTGGCAAAAGAAGGAATTGGCGCTTATTCAGCCGCAAAAGGGGGCGTCAAACTTTTAACTCAACAGGTTGCTTCACGCTACAGCCGTGATGGCATTCGTGCTAACGCAGTGGCTCCTGGCTATATCGAAACCAACCTACTTAAATCTGCCGGCGAAGAAGGTTTGGCTGAACTCAAGAAGCTTCATCCGATTGGTCGTTTAGGACAAGCAGAGGAAGTTGCAAAAGTGGTAGCATTTTTAGCTTCAGACGATGCTTCTTTTGTTTCAGGTGCATTAGTTCCTGTTGATGGTGGGTACACAATTGTATAACGATAAAAAAACGAGCCGACGTTACGTTAGCTCGTTTTGTTTTAATAAAAAATTAAGTAAAAGGATGCAATGGCACCTGCAATGATTAAATGTACATAACGCATATTTCCTTTCTCTTCTTTGAAGAAAAGAAATAGAAAATAGACAACAATGCTTGAAATAAAGAAACTCGTTAACGTGGAATGATTGTACCAAACCGCTAAAATGCCTATCACAATCAGAAAGGCTCGAAAAATGTAATCGATAATCTTCAATACTTGCCCCCTAAGCTACGTCTTTACAGAAAGAATCGTATCAAGAAGCGAGCATGCTGTCAAAATGAGGTGGCTGAATATGGCGTTCATTGGTAGACTTAAAGGGGAATTTAAAAATAGGTATGAGGTGAATGGTGGAGGTTATTATGATCATTGTAGTGCGACACGGGCAAACAGACTGGAATGTACAAAAGCGTCTACAAGGAAGAAACGGTCTCTCTTTAAATGAAGAAGGTATTCGGCAAGCTTATGCTGCAAAAGATGCTTTACAAAACCATGTAATAGATTTTGTTTATTCATCTCCTCAATCACGAGCCGTTCAAACCGCAGAAATCATTACTGGATTCAAGCCAATAATCGATAATCGATTGGATGTCTTTGACCTGGGAGAAGCGGACGGACTATTTAAGCATGATGTCCATTTTAGCAAAAGAATCCCCGACCCCTTATTATATAAAGGAATTGAAAACGTTGGCACTTATGTTGAAAGAGTGTTTTCTTTTATGGAAGAATTGAGACAATGCATGGGTAATCAAACAGTCTTAATCGCGGGACACCGATGCACAACTGGTATGATTGGTGCTTATTTTAACGGGATTCCTGACGATCAAAATATTTTTCGTTACTCAGCTGAAAACGGGCAATTTCATATTTATTATGAAGGCAACCTTACATAACCACGTCTGAATTGTTTATATTAAAGGCAAAGACACCTTAGAAAAAGCGGAGGAACAATGAAAAAGACATTTATCATCACAACAGTTTTTCTTCTTGCTTTGGCAGCATGTGGACAAGAAGAAACACCTTCTGAATCCATCCAAGATCAATCGTTTGAAGCGAATGAGCAACGATTAGATGTGCATTTTATTGATGTTGGACAAGGAGATGCGTCCCTCGTTACGTGGGAACATGAAGAGGAAACTTTTAGCCTTCTTGTTGATGCAGGAGATTGGAATGATCGTAGCGCTGTTGATTATTTACATGAGCAAGGAATTGAAGAACTAGATTTACTTATCGGCACGCATCCCCATGCCGACCACATTGGTCAAATGGCAGATGTGATTAACGAATTTCATGTAGCAGAAGCGTGGATGTCTGGAGATGAAACCGATACGCTCGTGTTTGAGCGTACGTTGGATGCCATTTTAGAAAATGACGTTGATTACCATGAGCCTCGAGCAGGAGAAGAATTCGATCTTGGTGGTGCAACGATTGAGGTATTGCACCCCGAATCTGTATCGGGTGACTTGAACAATGGTTCCATTGTGATGAAACTAACGTATGGGGAAATTTCTTTTTTATTCACTGGTGATGTTGAACATCAAGCTGAACAAGATATGCTTGAGCGTGGAGCGAATTTAGAAGCAACGGTGTTAAGTGTGCCTCACCATGGCTCAAACACTTCTTCATCGGACGCATTTATTGAAGCCGTACAGCCTACCTACGCTATTTATTCAGCTGGTCTAGAGAATGCGTACAATCACCCGGCGGATGACGTATTACAATCTTACGAATCCATCGGCGCAACCATTTACGGAACCGATGAAAACGGTACTATTATTGCGTCAACAAATGGACAAGAAGTGAAAATCACAACAAATCAAAATCAAGCCGAAAACCATACAAGCTGTATTAATGTGAATACGGCAACTGCTGAAGAGTTGGAGGGGATCTCAGAAATAGGTCCTGATCGAGCCCAGCAAATCATAGAGTTACGACCCTTTTCATCTGTAGATGAATTAATGACAATAGATGGAATTGGTGAGGCACGGCTTAATACGATTAAGGAAGAAGGGATCGCTTGTGTCGGAGAATAAGTATCACGGAGTTGTTGATCGCGTCACAAACGATTTAGCCATCATTCTCGTTGACTCGATAAAGAAACAATTTGAACGACGTGTTGAAAAGCTACCAAAGAACATAAAGGAAGGTAGCTGGCTACTATTGAGGCTAAATGATGACCAAACAGAGATAGTCGACGCAACACTGGATCCTGCTAAGCAAGAACAGAAACACCAAACCATTCAAGACAAACTCAACAAAGTAAAGGCAAAATCCAATAAAAAGAGTAAACTCAAAAAGAAAAACCAGTAGCCCTCAAGGAAGAACCTTGAGGGCTTTTTTGTGTGTAGGAAACATTTTTATGCGTATGACGGTCTTGATGCTGTATCGGAAACCGATCAAAGTGGGAAAAACGCATCGGCGTCGAAGTATGCGAAAAACGGAAACCTAACAGAAGAAAGCCATGAACTCGCAACCGCAGCAAACCTTCTCGCAAATAGTCGATTTGAAGACGGTACAGCAAGCTGGACGCGCATGGACAAGAGCTCAAATGGAACCTATGCCGTTGACAAGCATTCAGCTGGAAAGTTGGCAGGACCCAATTCATTAAAGCTGACGATGCAATCAGATATAACGGAACATGCTTATCAAGCGGCAACGCAAGTGGTCGATGCCTTACCAGACGTTTCCTACACCTTGAGCTCGTTAATCAAGACAGACACGGTCAATGCGCGTGCGTTCTTGAATGTAGAAGCACTCGACGCCAGTGGCAAGAGAATTCAGTGGATTGACAACCGTCACAGTCATCTTGTCGGCAAACAAAACTGGGCAGAGCGGCAGCTTTCGTTTGTCACGCCAGCAAATACCGCAAAACTACGTGTCTATTTAGAAATTGAAAAGGTAAAACCAACAGCAAGCGGTAGCGCATGGTTTGACCAAGTACAGCTAGAGCGAGCGGAAGTATCATCTAGCTTTAATCCAATTCAAAACTCAAGTTTTCTTAACAATTTAACAAGCTGGAGCGGTTCTGGCGGCTCGGTTGATAGCGCTGGATTTGACGACAAGAAATCCGTTAAAATTGTGAAAACGTCTGCACAAGATGTTAGCGAGTACAAACAAACGGTTACGTTGAACCAAGCAGCAACCGAAGAAGCGATGGATTTAACGTTCACGGGCCTTTCAAAGGCAGAGAACGTCAAATCAACGAACTACGGCTTAAAAGCAAAAGTCTTTTATACAGACGGCACGACCGCAGACTTTGGACCAGCGACGTTCCCAGAAGGAACGAATGACTGGAACCGAACAGCATTAAAGCTAACAAAGAGTAAGCCAATTACGAAGGTAGATGTTTCTTTCTTTATTCAAGGTAGTGGAACGGCCTGGTTTGACGACATGCGTTTGCTAGAAGGAAACGTCATTAAGAAACAAACGTTTGATAGCCAAGGAAACTACGTCACGAAAGTAGAAGACGAACTAGGTTTCACGACATCAAGTGTGTTTGACACGTATGGCAACGAGACAGAATCCACCGACGCCCTTGGGAAAAAGAAAATATTCACTTATGATCTAGCCAATCAATTAAAGCAGCTAAAGCTTGATAACGGCACAAGCATTTCGTACAGCCATGATAAAAACGGCAACATGCTGTCAAAGTCGATTGCGCCATCATCAGGTCAAGCGCAAGTCTTTACGTACGAATACGATACAGCTGGTAAGCTCATGAAAACTGTTGGACCGTTTAATGATGTTGTAACAAACCAATACGATGCAAACAGCAATCTCATTAAAACAACAACACCGAACGGGCACACAACCGAATTAACGTACGACGGCACAGATCGAATGGCGACGAAAAGCTACAACGGCCAAATTGCATACCGCTTTACGTATGATAAAAACGGCAACGAGCTTACGGTTAAAGACGAAAAAGCAAACGGAACGAAAGTCCGCACGTTCGATAAAAAAGACCGTATGGTTACGCTTGCCGAACGAACAGGAAAGCAAGAATGGAACTACTCAGAGACATCCGATAAACTAAATACGTTCGTGTTCACCCACGGAACTTTCAAACAAACGAACACGTATGAGTACAACAAAAAAGAACAAAACATTCGCATGAAAGATGGCGACGCGACGTACCATTTTGATTACGATGAAAAAGGTAACGTTAAAACGTTCTCATCTGGAAACCGCACAGGCGCAAGCTTCACGTATGATCCACGTGGTCTCGTTACCGCCCTGACAGTTGGATCAGAAGTTGGCGCACCATTTTTAGAGGAATTCATGACGTACGACGCGAATGGAAACCGTACCTCCATTAAAGATGGTAGCGGGAAGGCAATTTCGTATACGTACGGCGCCCTTGACCAGCTCATGAGCGAAACGTTACGCGACGGCACGAAAAACGAATTCACCTATGACGGCTTCGGCAACCGAACGTCAGTCAAAACAACAAAAAATGGGCAAACGACAGAAACAAAAGCAAGCTACAATGTCTATAATCAGCTGACAAGCATGGGCAACGAGTCGTTTACGTATGATAAGAACGGCAACCGATTAACAGACGGCACGTACAGCTACACGTGGGATGCAGCCGATCAAGTGACAGCGGTCACGAAAAAAGGCGAAACGAAACCATTCGTCACGTACACATACGATGAAGACGGACGCCGCATTCAAAAAGCGGTTGGTACAACGGTTACCAACTACCATTACGACGGCGACAGCCTCAACGTCCTCTATGAAACGAACGGTTCAAACACCGTGACAAAGTCGTACACGTACTCCGACGCAGGTCAACTCGTTGCGATGAAAAAAGGAAGCGTCAAATACTACTACCATTACAACGCCCACGGCGATGTCATTGGCATTAGTGACAAAGACGGCAACCGACTTGCAACGTATGAGTACGATGCGTGGGGTAACCCACTGAAAGCCGACGAAACCGCATCGGTCAAAGACAACGCATACCGCTACGCAGGCTACCAATACGATCATGAAACCGGCATGTACTACCTGATGGCCCGCTACTACGAGCCAAAGCACGGCGTGTTTTTATCCCTAGACCCAGATCCAGGTGATGAAGACGACATCATTACGCAAAATGGCTATACGTATGCGAATAATAATCCGGTGATGTTAGTTGATCCGGATGGGCATTATGTTTGGGCTTTAGTAGGTGGAGCTATTGGAGGAATAAGCTCTTATAAAGCAGCGAGAGCAAAAGGTGCCAGAGGTTGGAAATTAGTAGGCGCAACAGCTGGCGGTGCTGCGCTCGGTGCTGTAGGTGGGGTTGGATTAAAAGCAGCAAAAGGTTGGTACAACACTGCGCGTCATTGGAATAGGGGAACGTTCAAAACTAGTAGAAGTTCATTAAACTATCACCACCGCAAACATGTTGTTAAGAATAATAGATCTTATAGTAAAAAGAGATATACTGATATGTCTAGAGCTTTTTATAGATCTAATAAAGATAGAAGAGAACCCGTAGTGTTATCCAATAAGAAAAAAGGATATAAAATAAAAAATGGAGCAAAAGGAGGTTATTATTTGAGAAACGGAAAAACTGTAACCTTTTGGAATAACAAATGGAGGAAGAGAAGATAGACTGGAGGAATATGTTGTCTAAATTTAAATCATTTGATAAAAAAAAATAAAGTATAGGTTATTAGGCTTAGATAAGTTGTTAAAAGATCTTCCTTATCCTTCAGAAATTCAGTATATAGAAAGAGAAACTAATTATGATGAAGGAGATTTTTATCTTTGTTCCGCATTGGTTGTAGGTAGTATGGATTATATACTGTCCGGAAGAAGAGTTCCTAAAAAGCAAATGGATTCTTTAGTAAATTGTAGCTTTCTTCAAGAAATGTTAGAGGTGTCTTCTAAGAACAACTTTGTTGAACTTAATTATTATCTATTATTACTTGAAGAATCAAGGAATTTAATGATAGATGTTTCTAAAAATAAGCAAAAACCTAGAATGGGATTTGAAAATTAAAAAATAATTGAACTGTATTTCATTTGTAAGTTATTTCTAACAAGTGGAATGCAGTTTCTTTAACCCAGTTCGAAGAAACCAGCGTGTTCTTATCCCTAGACCCAGATCCAGGCGATGAAGACGACATCATTACGCAAAATGGCTATACGTATGCGAATAATAATCCGGTGATGTTAGTTGATCCGGACGGGCATTGGGTATGGCTTGCAGTAAACGCAGGATTTGCGGCATACGATGGATACAAAGCGTATAAAGCAGGTAAGGGCTGGAAAGGCGTTGCTTGGGCAGCCGCATCCAACTTCGGACCAGGAAAAGTATTCAAAGGTGCGAAAAAGGCGTTAGGGTTTGCGAAGAAAGCAGGAAAAAAGAAAAAAATTAAGAATAGTGGTTATTACTCTCAAGTAAAGAGTAATAATTTATCTCCAAGAGGCGCTGGAAAAAGGGGAGCTTTTAGGGAAGCGAAAAGAAGGAGTGGGATACCGGTAAGTTCACAGCCCACTAAAGTTACTGGAGCTAGAGACAAAAGAGGGAACCATATGCCTGGTAAAACTTATCATTTTGGGAAAAAGAAAATTTTATGGCACCCTGCGGGACATTATTATGGAGTTGGCTCAAAACAAAATAGGGGAAGGCATTTTAACGATTCAAAGAAAAATCATTACAATTACTAAACAATAGTAAGTAAGCTATCTAGCTTACTTACTATAATTTAAGGCGGTAGCAATGAAAATATGGACAGAATTTCGGGATCGTATATTTAAAAGCGATGTTTATGTTTTAGGGAATAAGATTTTTACTGAGGAAGATTTTCACGATTATTTAAATGAGGCGGAACAAGTCTTATCAAAGTTTACAAAGGGTTATTCTCTATATGTCATTGTGGACTTAGAAATCGACCGGCCAACAAAAGTTCAGCAAAGAAAAACTATATGGGCATCAATAGAAGATGATTTGGAGCGTTTCATTGATTCTAAAGGTGAAAGTCATTCAACCCTAATTAATGATACGCTTTATTTACGCGGTGTGTTCACTTTTGAAGATTTTTCTTTAATGGATCAGTTAGACTTTATTTTTTCCGACGTCCACACTTACACATTACTTTTCTCTAGAGATCCTTTACATAAAGTTGATACGGACTTAAAAAGACAAATGAGCTGCTTGAAAGATTGCTGTGGTAAGAAATTACCTTCTGGAGATGAATTAACTCTCACTGCCATCACCTATGAAGATGAGTATGATCTAAAGTTAACCTTTGGTCATAACGTACAAGTTGAAGTAGATAGCTTAATAAGACAAACGGATTCGGAACAAATATTTAATATATTGTTAAGAAGTGATCTATATCAAGCTGGAGATGCAATTTCTGTAAACATGATTAAAGGTATAGATTCTATAAATAACTTTCTTTTTCTTAGAGAGGAAGAACGATATATGTATGTTGTTGATATGGCTTCAGAGGATTATGAATGCTATCGCTTGGAAAAAGAGCATATTTTTGATGAATGGGAATTTGTGGGGAGTTTAAATGAATTTATAAAGAAACAAAACTAACCTAAGAAAATTCTTACCATTAAAGCATTTAGAAGAACTGATAATACATTTGTTTCCATCAAAGGATTACGAGACATTTTCAAACATATGTGGTTGGCGCTAAAATCGTCTCATTAAATAAGCGATATGAAGTTACAAAGTCCGCATGAACGTGCGGGCTTTTGTTAATTAAGGTGTTTTTTCACGTACGGCGCCCTTGACCAGCTCATGAGCGAAACGTTACGCGACGGCACGTACAGCTACACGTGGGATGCAGCCGATCAAGTGACAGCGGTCACGAAAAAAGGCGAAACCAAGCCATTCGTCACGTACACATACGATGAAGACGGACGACGAATCCAAAAAGCGGTTGGTACAACGGTTACCAACTACCAATACGACGGTGATAGCCTCAACGTCCTTTATGAAACAAACGGGTCAAACGCCGTGACAAAGTCGTACACGTAATGGCTATGGGAAAAACAATCCGCTGACGTAAGTGAACTTGGATGCTTTGTTAGAGCAGGTTTTCAAAGTAGGAAAGGAACATTATGAAAATCGTATGTTTATTGATTTTTCATAAGGATGAGTCGTATGAATAAAAAGTTGAAAAAGCAACTAGATCGAATTATAGGTAGTGAAGACTACGAGTTAAATGAAGGAGCAACAATTGAACAAATCCATGCTTGGGAAGAATGTCATAAACGCTCTTTACCAGAAACGTATAAAGAACTTCTCTTGACAGGGAACGGTGGAGATTTGGATGGTCTCATACTAGCAGAATTATACGATGAACATAAAGCGTATAACCCAGAAAAAGATCTTTACATTGAGCCTGTTGTTTATTGCAATATAGAAGTGCAGACCTTTGCAACAGAAAAATGCAGAGTCCTGCACTTATTTTAATAAGGGCATAAAAAAAGACTTGCCAGTCACCCCAAGTCCCTCTAACGTAATTGGTGTCGAATCAATTCACGGAGGTAACGGAAGGATGCTAGCAATGTCTGATATTAATTGTATCAAAAATTTGAGAAACAACAAAGGTCTATCAATCTCCCAAATACAGAAAATATTAGGGGTTAACTGGCGTACCGCAAAGAAATATGCAGATGAGGACCAGATTCCTAAAGATACATTAATGCCTAGAAAAGGAATGATGTATGAGGAAGAATGGGGAGAAATGGTCGCAGATTGGTTGTTTGAAGATCAACGATTAAAACGAAAATCTAGAAGGACAAATAAAGAGCTACATAACGAATTGATGAAATATGGGTTTACCGGATCCTATCGAACAGTATGCAATTTTATAAAAGAGTGGAAGAACAGCCATCAAGAAGAAAAGGATAAAGGACATGAAAGGTTAACGCACCCTCCGGGTGAGGCACAGGTGGACTTTGGAGTAATGGAAGCAGTTCAAGACGGGGACTTAGTAGATGTTCGAGCACTGATCATGTCTATGCCTTATAGCAACACTGGCTTTGCCGTACCTCTGCCATCTGAGAATCAAGAATGTTTTTTGTATGGATTGCAGCAGCTGTTTATTCAAGCAGGTGGAGTGCCAAAATCAATAAGAATTGATAACTTAACTCCTGCAGTAAAACAAACCCGATCAAAAATGGAAGAAGCAAAACTAACAGATGAATTTATGCAATTTCAGAATCATTTTGGATTTGAAGTTCAGGTTTGTAATCCGAGAAGTGGCCATGAGAAAGGGAATGTAGAAAATAAGGTGGGCTATATTCGATACAACTTTTTCACCAAGGCACCAGTGATGAGCAGCTTTGAAGATCTAACCTTGAAGTTAAAGGAGCAACTGCATGAAGATCGTAAAAGGCTGCACTATGAGAAAGAAGTTCTAATCCAGGAGTTATGGGAGCAAGAAACCAAGTACTTACTAGCTATGCCCGCAAGGGCATACCCAGTATTCAAAAAAGACTTGGCAAAGGTAAATAAGTACAATGAAGTGAAAATTGACAACTCCCTTATACATGTCCCGCGTGCTTATAACTACAGTCAATTACACTTAATTCTTAGCTGGGAGCAATATAAAGTTGTTTCACCAGACGGTGAAATTCTGTTGGAGGACTTCCGTCCTTACATGAACAAGCGAAAAGCACTCCCGTGGCAATCCATTATAAAAACATGGATTCATAAACCAAGGGTTCTAAACTATTCGCGATATTGTGACTACCTTCCTGGGAGAGTAAAGGAATTTCTACTAACGGACAACCTGCTTATTCGTCGTAAACGTTTAGAATCCCTCTCTACCCTGTTAGTTACTTACGATATGAAACGAATCAATGAAGAGTTTTATGACTTGATTGAGAAAGAACGTTTAAACGGCGATAGCAATCCTTATGAAGTGGATTGGAATCAATATGATGCCCTCACTCCAATTGAGGAGGTGGGCAAATGAGTGATCAGTTACGAAGTAAGTGCAAGACTTTGCGTTTGGCTTACATAGCAGAAATTTATGATCAAATTCCCTTCGAGAATAAGGAGCAATATCTTAATGACTTATTTGACGAAGAACATAAGTTAAGAGAACAAACAAAATCTATCAGATTAATAAAAAAGGCCAAGTTTTTGGATAAGAAAAATCTTCATACCTATGAATGGACAGAACAAATTCGGTTTCCACCTCATACGTCTAAAGAGGAAATATGCAGTTTGAGTTTTATTGAAAAAGGAGAAAACGTTGTATTGGTAGGGTCTCCAGGAACTGGGAAAACCCATCTAGCGACGGGATTGGGAAGGAAAGCGTGTGAAAATGGCTATGAAGTCCGTTTTTACCGTGTAGCTCATTTAGTAGAAGAATTGGAGCAAGCCTTAAGGTTGAATAAGCTCTCAGCATTTCGTAAGAAATTGGAGAAGGTAGATTTAATCATCCTGGATGAAA
This sequence comes from Alkalihalobacillus sp. LMS6, assembly GCF_024362765.1. NCBI lineage: Bacteria > Bacillati > Bacillota > Bacilli > Caryophanales > Bacillaceae > Alkalihalobacillus > Alkalihalobacillus sp. LMS6. The sequence goes on from NZ_CP093302.1 coordinate 845,660, forward strand.
TGGGCTACCTGCCGTTTAGTAAAGAGGGCTCTGAGCTACTATTCCAACTTATCTCTGAATTCTATGAGCAGAAGAGTTTAATCATCACGTCAAATTTAGAGTTCAGTCAATGGAACAGAATATTTGTAGACTCGAGATTGACCGCTGCATTGGTGGATCGGCTGATTCACCATGCCCATATCATCTCTTATCAAGGAGAGAGTTACCGCTTAACAAATGCATTATCTAAAAGAAAATAAAGAGAAGTATTCTGGGTGACAAACCTCTGCACTTTTCTTTGCATTTTCCTGCACTTTTCTATTGCAAAATACACCTGTCATAAAGACCATGTATGCAGAAGTAACAAAGGATAAGCATCTGATAATTCTAGCATTCGAATCATTTGGAGATATGTATTTCCCTCACGTTGAAAATGGGTTCGTATACCATTGGTCTCATGAGACCAATAAAGTGGAGAAGAGATGGAAAGGCATAGAAAGTTTCTTAAAAACGTACCTCGACGAAGACGAAGTAAAGCTGTTTTTTTAAAATATTGTTTATAGTACGCGCCTGCATAAATATGCGAAACGAAAGCGAAGTGATGAAGCTAGTGCAAGTTTTTAAAGAGGTAGAATTTGATCAATCTTTACAACGTACGTTGACAAGATTGGTAGAGGATACACGAACGATCCTACCAGAAATAGAACAGAAATGGAAAAAGAAATATGATCAATTAGGGTTTCATTTAGAATTTGAACTAGACTCAATGGAGGAAGAAAAATGGTTTGATAAAGGAGCCGTATTTGATGTTGTCATCTACATGTATAAACATAATTCAAGAAAAAGTCACCCCATGTTAGTGGAAATCTGGGAAGTCAATCAATGGTGGTTTAAAAAGAAAGGTGAACTCACCTATCAATCTAAGGAGGAGATAGAAGAAGCGATTCATTTCTTGTTAGAAAATGTTTTTGAGGATTTTGAAGAGAGAATACATAAAAAACCTTGAATAAAATGGTATGGAGTTGAGAATCATCCTCAAAAATCAGGGATATTCTTTTTGATAGTTTAAAAGAAAGGGGCTTACCATTTTGAGAGAGTACTTCGTAGATCAATATGATGAATTTCTCCGACAGAAGAAAAAAATATTAACTTTTCTGAATTTTAATAAAGGATTCCCCGAACAGATTTTTAAGTCAGAATCACACGCGTATCTTTTTCATGAGTTTGAATGGGTGCTCTCACAAGATGGGTGGAACGCCATTAAGATGCTATCAGTAGCAACTGGAAATAATACTATTCATCTCTCAATGGTAGACGACTGGGACTATTCAAAAGAAACGTTGAGGAAGTATGGATGTTCCTTTATGGCCAAGCTGCCAATTTCCTTATCAGGTGATGAGTTTGAAGATCTATTAATAGAAGAAATAGGTAAAACCAATGACTCTCTAAGAATTGTACTAAACAAAGCTGTAATCTATCCTGAGTCATTGGATTGGATCATTTATGTGGAACGGGAACATGAACTAGGTGTATTGGCAATAAACAATCACCAATTGAAGCAGCAACATTTAGAAGAGTGGCTTCCTTTAGGAGAAGAAATCATTGATTTGGTATCTGTTGTATTCCGTGATAAGCTGGTCCCGCTCCGTTTCAAATTTCTATTAGAAAAGAATTATGGGGGAAACCTACATAAAGAAGTCTGACCGTATATTTATGGAAGATATAAAGTATTTCGATAGTAGTAGAGAGGGCTTAAATTGATTAGGCAATTTTGGGGATGCAGAGCATTATACGTGTAATGAAACATAGACAAGAAATTAAATTGATGTGTAGGTGATTAGGATTGATCTTTAGATTAGAACTTGACAGCTCTAATGAGTACGACAACGACGCTGGTGAATATACGACGATGGAAGAGGAAATTATTGAATTATTAACCTATTTAAATAAGGAAGGTTATGTAATCTACGAATACATGGTTGCCCGCAAGTCACCAATCACTCCTCTATTAGTTCTCCCTTTGTCGAGCGGTTTTTTGTGTAGGCGAAACCTTTTCTTCTTTGAAAAAGAATATTGCCGATTATCGTTACGAAGTATCTGCCGTTAATGATTTGGTAGGAACAAAAGTAAGTATAGAAGAGTCATTGTTAAAAAATAATTGTACATTGACGAACGATAACTTGGAGAGAGAGATGCTGGACATTTTTGACATGCATATAAGAATAGTAGAATCTGCATCGATATCAATCAGCACAAAAAATGGAGATCTTTTGAAAAAGTTATGTTCTTCTTTACCATACGCTACATAAGGTACGTCGAGGGGAGATTCGATTATGAGAATTATTTGGGGAAATATTGAAGCCGATTGCGATCCTTTCGTCTAGAAACGTTTTTAGAGCCGTTTGATAAGGAATTTATTTGCGCTTATGACTGGGTTTTCAGTGATGTGGATTCGTATACCTTTCAGATTAATGATCAAGAAGGATGCAGCAGTCTGTTTGATCGTGAACAATTCTGGTTGACTGGAGAGGCGCTTTTACGGCACTTAAAGCATGTAAGTACGCTTGTTATTTTCGGGCTCGTAATAGCAGTTAAAAAAGAATGCACGCTTCCGTCTAAGGTGCATTATCCAAAGTTAGTGGATCACCCTGATTATTGGAAGGACACCTACACGTCAGCTGTACCAAATCAAATTTTGGAGATTGCTTTCTTTGACAGCACGGATATTCTCATTACAACGAATGACAGTGACATGATCGAACAGATTAAAAAGTGGTATCCTCATTTTATAAATTATTATGGTTAAATCCTTTATAGAGGGAGGGAAACATGACAAGTGACAAATTTGAAATGGATGAGTTAAACATCTTAACGGACGCACCAATCGAGAAAGTAGAAGTGCTAGCAGGAAAGTACCTGTATTACCTACAGTTCACTAATCAAACAGATCTAATTGATATGGTAGCGAAGCACACCCTAACAAACTTAATAGTTTGTATGGATCTCCTCGTTCCTTTAAAAGAAGAATTTTATAAAGCGATTCGTAGTGAAAAGTACCACTTTCCTAAGAGAGAAAAACGTGGCTTACAATATGTAGAGGTATGGTTAGAAGAAATAGATCTAAAACAGTCAAGCGAATTTTTTCGTTTTATCATGTTTGTCATAGAATTAAACGTATTTACCTTTATTGTTCTTAACCCAAGAGGACAATTACATGATTATCTTGTAAACGATAAAGTAAGAATTCATTTACGAGAAAATGAGGAGATTGTTGTATTTGACTATGATGGCGCAGGCGCATTTTATTTTACAAATAAAAGATTATCGCATTAACGAGAGTGGGATAAATGCGGAATAGAGGAATCAATGAACGTTCGTTTACTACATAGAGAAGAAGCTGAACTCGTTTGGCGCACCATAGGAAAACGGTACGGTTATCCTGATAGTGGGCGTAGATTTAAACTACCAAAACCGTATATACGTTTTGATATAAGCACTAAATTTGCTTGTGAAACAGATGAACTAGAACGAACAGTTTTAACGGCTATGAAAGCTTGTACCATAGCAGGTGAAACCATTTATGCGATGGACTGGCGGCATGACTGTTATGAATTTGACCCAAGAAAGCCAATTGAGCGTGATGAGTGGAATGAATGGCTCGTACCGTTATTTCCGAATGGTGATTATGTTATTTTTTTACAGAAAAACTTTCAGTGGGGCTATTTGGGCCATCCGTGGAATAAAGAAATTGCGGTTTTTGGTGAGTCTTTTATTCGGCATTTGAATGTAATCACGAGAATTTAGATACAGTGATGAGCAGTGGAAGTAGAGACTAGCATAATAGAGGTGATAATTATGAGTCGTGAACTGAAAAGACAGCATCCTGCATACAAAATCGTTAAAAATCATTCTACGAACCCGTCCACTCATTTTTTTGGAGGGCAGTCGTGGAACTTACCTAAGTGTAAAATTTGCCTGACATCTATGCACCAGATCTTTACGCTCGATGTGACTAGATTTAGAGAGCAAAATTTTGATAAAAAAATCAGCGAGTTACCGCTATTCTCTTGTTTAAATTGTTCGCTTTTTTGGGAGAAGCAATATTTTAAACTGGATTTCATCAATCAATCAGCAAGCATCATGAGGCAAGATCAAGAAGACTTTGAACAGCAAGAGGAAGAAGATCGCATCCTGAATCCGCTCCCGTTCATATCAATTGAATTAGATGACGTACATGAGAAAGACGATCAAACCGATGACGAAACGATTGATCGTCTGTTCTTTGAATTTGGAACAGCGTATGTAGGACGCGTTTTTGGGGAACCAGTTATTGCTCAAGATCCGCTTCAAGATTGTTGTTTACGTTGCGATGGAAAGCTTCAATTTATTGCACAGATTACAGGCGATAGCGACATGGAAAAGATGTTTCAGGAAGATATTGATTTCTTCTTCGGTGAAACCATGCTTTACTTTTCTCTTTGTAGCCGCTGTGATGTGTTGATGGTGGAACCACAGTCGATCTAGGGGTGTGAGTATGAATAGTAGAATGTATCATCATACGGCGTTTACGAATGAACTAGAAATCAAGCTCGAAAGGATTGCCACGATAGCTAAAAAAGTAGCAGCGAATGTAACTGAAACGTATAAGCAACCATTTAAGGAATTCGGAGTTGAATTGTTTGTCAATGTTTATGAGCCAGAGAAAGGTTGGTTTGATAACGACTCTGAACTCACAATTCAAATTGCATTAATGGAAGAAGGTCATTTATCAGATGATGAGTATATTCCGATTTGGACGATTGAGAGAAAGTGGTTTAAGCCAAAAGGTCTGTTGGATTTTGAGAGTGAATTAGATCTAGTTAAAGAGTTAGAAGAAACTATTGAGACACTCTATTCTACTTTTTCTTAGTATAAAACAACGTTGTGAGGGGTGCTGTCGCGACCGTCCAGTTCATTACCGGGCGTTGAATAAAATAGCCAACCAGGCACGCTAAAACAAGAATCCAAGCAAGACCAAAGCCAAATTGTGCACCAGCGACAGATACGGTGGTGACAGTTCCTGGGCCAATAATACATGCAGCGACGATCGCTCCTGGACCCCAAGATTTCCACCAAGGGAGGGATGGGGCTTGTAATGGCGGCTTAGCCATTTTTTCTCTCATTAAATTGGTCATCATGCACACTCCTTTTCTATGACATGATTGTACCAATCAATTGATTATTTTTTCTGATTGTTGTGAAGTTATCTACGTAAAGTTTTTTAGACAAATGAAAGGAGCTTGCTCAAAACAAGATGAGCAAGCTCATTCTTTTTACCAATTAAAGATTGCCTTTAACGTTAGTAACGAAATGGCATAAACGAGAGAAGCAATTAAGAAGGTTGGCAAGTGGGCGTAGTCTTCTTCTGGAAGTTCTTTACTTATGACGTTGAAAATCATGGCTCCCGAACTAAAAGCAATGAGAGAATCAACGAATAGTCCAGTTGAAGGGCCAAATGTTCCAGCTGCAGCACCGATAAGTGTAGTAGTGGCAAGGATATAACGGCCGTAGCGACGGTGTACACGCTCATTATCACGTCCAATATGGTAGGAAATTCCGATAAAGTGAAGCCCTACTGCCACCCCGTAAAAAAGGGCTTCGACTGTTTTTACGTCGGATGCAAAGACAATATAAGAGATCATAAACGTATAAATCGCAAAAAACGCGACTTGCACAAAATAGGATGCATCGGCATTCATTGATTTTGCACGATCGGCCTTGGCAAATTTATAGACACTGTAATAAACAATTAAGCCTAATAAACCAAGAAAATAAAGCTCTGAATCTAAGGCAAGGTCGCCACCTAGTTGGTCTTGTTCTTCGTGCATAGTCGGTAAGATGTAGACAAATACATAAGCAATCGCAACGCCACCTGACAGAGAGAGAATTTTTCTTTCTGCAATCGGTGTTCCGCGAATGATTGTTAACGCAAATAGTTGTATGGTGATCAAAATTACCCCAATGATGATGGATTCTATTGTCATGTTGTTTCCCCCTTGAATTTCACTCCATTCCATACCCGTTTTTCCGTATCAATAAGGTTACAGTTGTGTAAAGAAAACGTGAAAAACGGTGTACTTGTCTAAAGTGAAATGGTTTTGTCCATGCTGGATAGGAGTGGTTATGTGAGGAGGTTATGTTGTGGAGAATTTGCTTCAAACAACATTAGAATTAACGGTGGGGTTATTTGCATTATTGATTTTAACAAAATTAATGGGGAAAACATCATTTGCGCAAATTACGCCGTTTGATTTTATTTCAGCCTTAATTTTAGGGGAACTTGTAGGAAATGCGATCTATGATGATGAAATAAAAATAGGCACGATCCTGTTTTCTGTCTTAATCTGGGGACTTTTACTTTATATTATTGAGTGGGCAACCCAACGTTTTCGTAAAACAAGGAAGTTTTTTGAGGGAAATCCATCAATTATTATTCAAAATGGACATTTAAACCGTAACGAAATGAAACGGAATAAGCTTGATATGAATCAGTTGCAGCACTTATTAAGGCAGAAAGACGCTTTTTCAGTGCGAGAGGTCGCGTATGCAGTTTTGGAAACCGATGGACAAATTAGTGTGTTAAAGAAACAGAAATACGATCAGCCTACGTTTGAAGATTTTAAGATGACGGAAAATCCCGTTCATCTACCAGTCACCTTCATTAACGACGGGATTGTTGATTGGGAGAACATAAAAAAAGCGGGTCTTGATGAGAATTGGTTAGATAAGCAGCTGTACGAACAACGAATTGATCATTACCGCGATGTGTTTTACTTGGAATGGAAGTACGATGAGGGTATTTACCTTGAGAAGATGTGATTGGTTTTAAATCACATCTTCTTTTTTATGTACATGCTTTCGGAATCCAGCCAATATAGCCGTCTTTTTTAACAAGATCATAGCCACTGCACTGGTCATCCAACATATAGACCGTCTCTCCTTCCCTGACGGTTAAAAACGTAGCACTAACGTCGCCTTTGCATTGCCAAGTTTCGTCTTCAAAAACTAAATGCTCATTTTTTATCCAGTAAGTTGTCTCGTGAATCCTGTGGTAACACAAGGTGAAGTGCGTCCGCTCTTCTTTTTTCTCTACAGCATAATGAGGCCAACTGATGGTTCCACGATCTTTGTTATTTGCATAAGGTTGAATAATTTGCTTAACGCGAGTGAGGTGATCCACATACGTTGTGTGAAAGATCCCATTTTCAAGTGTAACGCCGTTTAGCTGTCCATATTGTTTAATGTGCAGTCCACCATCAAGTGACAGAATGCGCTGTTTGTGGTCAATGATTGGATTGTGGTGGCTACCCTCATCGCGTAAATAATTATTCGTCGGCCAATGACCAACCACAACCATTTTGTGTTCCAAGTGACCTTCTGTGTAAAAAGACGGCAGGGCATATGCGTTCATCAATGTTGTTTGTCGCCAATCTGCTCGTTTTTCGATTCCCGCGTGAATGATAATAAATTGTTCGGATTCATAGGCGTGCAGGAGATTGTTTAACCAATTAAGTTCAGTTAAGAAATGCTGTTTACAAAAAAGAGATACTTCTTTAATAGATGAAAAATTTTCTAGACGTTGCTGTTTTTCAGCGAGCATTTCATGAATAAGAGAAAATGGCTGTCTTTGTAAATAGGGCATGAGTTTTTCATTTTCATGTAGTAGGTGAAGCATAATGGCGTCGTTATTTCCGAGCGTTATATAAACACTCTGTTGATGACACAGATCCATAACATAGCGGATGACGCCTAGGCTATTTGGACCTTTCTCGCATAAGTCGCCATTCATCATCAGTATATCCTGTTCGCGAACATTCATTTTGACTAACAATTTTTTAAGTAAATCGAGATCGCCATGAATGTCAGACATAAAATGGGCTCGTCTCCCAAGTAATGAGATGTTCTCAGTTGTTAACAGATGGAGGTCCCCCTAATATTGTCAATTGTTTATAAGATTCTTTTCTTGGTGATTTTAAAAAATCCTGTTAATGCACGAAAAAAAATGACCCCGAAAGGTCATCTTTTTCTTACTCGTTTAGAAAGGCGAATTAGCAGTATCCGCCGCCACCTACATAAGAAGCTCCGATGATGATAAGCAAAATGAATAGTACTACTACTAATGCAAATCCGCCACCAGCTCCAGCTCCGTAACCACCGCCTGCGTATGACACTTGGCATGCCCCCTTCCTGCGTTTCTCTATATCAAGGTATGCAGGTGTACCCTAAATGGTTTGTAGTTTCTTCAAAGAATTTCAAAAGCAGGGCATTCGCCTAGATGTTTTGGCTTACGTGAAAATCGTGTTAAAGTAGGAGGGTTAAGGGATGGAGGCGCATAGGCGTGGGTAGTTTTTTATTTCTTTTAATCGTATTTTTTGCATCTATTCTTCAAGCGGCAACGGGCTTTGGTTTCTCCATTGTGGCAACACCGTTTTTATTATTTTTATTTGTGCCAGATGTGGCGATACAAGTGAATTTACTCGTATCCATTGTGATCTCGTTATTTTTGTTTATTCAAATTCGTCAAGATGTGTACATTCCTCTTGTTAAAAGACTTGTAATGGGGAGTATCATTGGGGCGCCTTTAGGTGTCTTACTTCTCCAACTCGTCAGTGAAACGGTTGTGAAAGCAAGTGTAGGTATCCTGTTAATTTTGGTGACAATTCTTCTGATTCTGCCATTTACTATGCGGCAAACAAATGGTCGAGATGTTGGGATAGGCGGTCTTTCTGGTACGTTAACTGCAAGTATCGGGATGCCTGGGCCTCCTTTACTCGCTTATTTTGCCGGCGTGAAGATGACGAAAGAACAAACTCGTGCAACGACACTGGCGTTTTTCTTGATTATTTATCCAATTAGTTTTGGATTACAGTGGGTGACGCTCGGTATTAGCGGAGATGTATGGGGACTTGTTGGCATGGCGCTGCCAGTAGTGGTGATCGGGCTGGTTGTTGGCCAACTGTTGTTTAAACGAATGAACCAAGTGTTGTTTCGCAACGTGACGTATGTGTTGCTTTTGTTAGCAGGGATCGGACTGCTTGTTGAAACGTTTCTATAAAGTGGCATCACGAAGAGACGAATGATCTAATTGAGGATGATTCGTCTTTCGCATGTCTGATAGTAGTCATGATTCGTTAAGGTAGTGGGATTGTAGTAAGCCCATATGAATAATGTCGATCCATTCGCCATTTCGGAAAATCGCTTCTTTACTCCGACCTTCTTGAACAAAGCCTACCTTTTCATAAACGTGAATGGCTCTTTCGTTTGTGGAAAAGACACGTAACGATACTCGATGTAAGTTTAATTCTAAGAAAGCATACGACAGGAGAATCGAGAGCGCTTCAGTCCCATATCCCTTGCCCCAATAACTCTTCTCACCAATATCTAGAATGCATTCAGCATTCCGGTTTTTCGTATCGATTCCAATTAATGCCGTTACCCCGATGGCAACACAATCGCCCATTTGTTCAATGATGTACGATTTGGAGTGCGTATCGGAACGCATGACGTTTTCGACAAATGCCTGTGTTTCTTCATATGTATAGAGGTCGAGTGCAAGACTTGTTGAAGCCATAACGTCTACGTCATTTCGCCATTGGTGATAAGTAGGTGTATCGGTGGTTTCCATTTTCCTAAGTCGCAAGCGCGTTGATTGAAACATCTGTAATCTCCTTTTATTGATTGATTTACTGAAAATTTTAGCATTTTTTTGTGAGAACGACAAAAAAATTCAGAAATCACGTACAAATAGATTAATAGACTGTGTTTTGTTCGTATTTAGATTGGTTTTTTCTATTTTTTTTCGGAAGTGTGTGCTAAAATAAACAAAAACGTAAAGACTCTATGTGACTGGCGCAATGTGGATGACCACGAGGGAGCATAGAGCGTACTTGCCGTGCGCCTGGGCAGAGGGTAGAAATGTACCCTTTTCACGTTCAAATAAGGAAAGGATGGTTTGAATGAATACGCCCTTACTGTTAGATGGAGTAGAAGTATCAAATCAAATTAAACAAGACCTTGCAAAACGAGTCGAAGCACTCAATCACAAAGGAATTACGCCTTCACTTGCAACGATTTTAGTCGGAGAGGACCCTTCTTCTGCAACTTACGTGCGCATGAAAGGAAATGCGTGTCGCAAGCTTGGTATGGAATCCAAAAAGATTGAAATGCCGACAGAAACCACAACGGAAGAGTTGCTTGCGACAATCCAACAATTAAATGAAGATGATTCCGTTCACGGTATTTTGCTGCAACATCCCGTTCCGGATCAAATTGATGAGCGTGCCGCATTTGATGCGATAGCAATCGAAAAAGATGTGGATGGGGTGACGACTTTAGGTTTTGCGCAAAATGCATTTAACTTTGCACAATATCCGTCGTGCACACCTGCAGCGATTATGGCGATGCTCGATCATTATGATTTGCTGATTGAAGGCAAACACGCTGTGGTTGTTGGAAGAAGTCCTATTCTCGGAAAGCCAGTTTCCATGATGCTTCTTAATCGGAATGCCACTGTTACGATTTGTCATTCTCGAACAAATGATTTAGAAACCCATGTGAAGCAAGCAGATATTGTCGTTGCTGCTGTTGGTCGACCAGAATTTATTAAAGGTGATTGGATTAAGCCAGGTGCTGTTGTTCTTGATGCAGGTTATAATAAAGGCAACATTGGTGACTGTGATTATGAGGGATGTGCAGCGAATGCGTCTGCGATTACGCCGGTTCCAGGCGGCGTAGGTCCTGTCACGATTTCGATGTTGTTAAAGCATACGGTTGATGCAGCAGAACGTGCCCAAGCATAAAAAAGAAGTGAGAGATCAAGGGTAAATGATGACCCTTGATCTCTTTTTTTGATAGGATAAATAGAGGTGGTGACAACGTTGAACGCTGTGATCCAAGAAATCGCAAAGAGGTATCAGTTTGATTATCGTCAATGGTACTCTTATCTTTACTTTGATACCTATTTAGAAAAAAATCAACACGTCCTACAGATACTGGATAAAATGAAGTCTTACTTAGTAGCGGAAAAGTCGATTATCTAGAGATTTGCTTAGTGTTGTTTACTACCTTATTTGAAGCACCGGGTAATTTCAAAAAAATTTCGGAAGCTTGCTATGAGAATCGGAAAAGCCTTCGCAATTTGCTTACTGCTAGTCTTTTTTCGCTTCTTCTTCCGAAGGCGTCACCGCAATTTTTGAGAAATGATTTACTTCCATAATTTAAAATTGTCTTGAAAACGAAGAGCGAATTAGTTATTAAAGCATACGTAAAACAATATATTGATCATCATGTCTAGTGGGAACATATAATTTTGAGCATTTAACTGGCGGCGACTCCTGTGGGAAAAGCGTGCCGTGTGAGACAATGTAGCGCGAAGCGCTGCGAGTGGCTCACGGTGCGCCCACGGAAAGCGTCCGCCAGGTAATAAAAAAGACTAAGCTCGTTAAAGAAAAAGACCAGTGCTTATGAATAAAGCAAGCTGGTCTTCTTCGTATGTTTGTATAGAAAATCTTGCACATGCTGCCACGTTTCTCTAGCGGCATCGGCATTTCCTTTTTTTGTACCACCAAAGTCCATCACCATGCCACCACCAACATGCATATAAGTCGATGTTGGCATACCTGGAATGCCGTACGGAAAGGCAAGAAAATGACCGCCTTCTTCATAATAAAGATGTTCATTGTCTGTACGTTTATCGTGAAGTTCATGCTGAACAATTCTGGCATAGTCCGCCGCTGGCCAACATTCATCTTTTTCACCGGCAATCGTTAACAGGGGAGCATGAATGTGTTCAACAGGAATGCGAACGTCGTCCAAATTGTTTGCTTTCCTTTGTGAAAGGGCCCAAATCGGTAAAAATGAAAAGGGTTTTCTTGTTAGGATACTTGTTCCCATTCGGAAGAAATGTTTCGTTGTATAGGCAAATTTCAAATAAGGAATCGGTTTATTGCCCAGCGTCCATGCAGGGATAGGCGCGTAAATCGTATTACGCAAGCCTGACGTCACGTACGCACTAGGTGCGCCTGCAATAACCGCTTGAAAACAATTGTAAGTAGATGCGAGCAGAAGGGCGAGTTCGCCACCTCGAGAATAACCGATAAGTGAAACGGTTTCGTCTACTGACGAATGGGTTTTAAGCCAGTTTGTTGCATGCTCAAAGTATTCTAGCGGCACATTTTCTAGATCTTTTGCCACACCCTCAGCTCCAAAATAGGCGAGCGATAGAACCGAGTATCCCTTGCTTGCAAGAAGAGCCGCTGCATGTTCATTAACGCCTCCATCTGATCCACCTAATAAAAGAACGCCAGGAAATGTGTGGTCGGTATCTGGGTAAAAAAGCGTCCCTACTACGTCAGGCTCATGGACTTGCACACGTTTAACGGTTTCATCATAAAATTTTCTATGTACTTGAACGAGATCGAGAGTGACGTTCTTGTTGTCTTTTAATGTAAATTCATAGGTGAGTGGGTGTGAGGTGCTTTTGTTAAAGTAATCACCAAATTTCTTATCTTTTCGATCCATTGACCAAATTAAGCCTTCAGGGTCAACACCTTGATAGGACCCAGATACAGGTGCATGATGTGCAAGGTGGATATTTCCATCTTGGTTCGCTTCGTATGTAGCACTTGCTGTGAATACAGCTTCCGTATCATCAGATGTTTTCACTTCAATCGTCATCTTTTGGTGAGAGCTACAATCATAAACCGAGATTTGTAACGGTTGATCGATAAAAGCATGTTGAGTCGTAATGACGAGTCGGGGATTCATAAACAAGCTCCTTTCTAAGTCGTCCTACCCAATATATACGTGTGAAGTTCAAAATTGTTCCAAAAAATGTTTAAAAAAAGAGAAAGCCCAGGTGCATCTACACCTGAGCTAAAATCTCTTAAACTTCTACTGCAACGATATCGTCACAACAAATTGTGATGATACGAACTTTTTTCTTATCACATTTGCACTCGTTATAAGAATTACAATCAGCATTTGCTAATTCTACTGTGTTTCCTTCAACACTTACGAAGCTACCAGATACACAGTCTCCACCTTTTAAGAATACTTTCACGTGCTCACCACGAGCGATATTTTTGAAGAACGTGTCACAACCACAGTCACCAGACCCGTAATTGTTTGAACCGTAATTGCCACAACCACAAGAGTCATAGCCATAAGAATTTCTTCCGTAACCCATTAATATTACTCCTCTCAATTTTAAAAAATAGTTTTTGTTTTTACCATGTGATCCTATTCATTTCTTAAACTTCAACAGCTGCGATATCATCACAACAAATCGTAACGATTCTCGCTTTTTTACATTTATCATCACAATCAACGTTTGCTAGATTTACAACATTTCCACGAACGTCTACAAACTCTCCAGATACTTTACCGCCGCCTTTAAGAATAACTTTTACGTATTCTCCACGAGCGATGTGTTTGAAGAAACTTGAACAGTCACAACCATTTGAATAAGAGTAATCAGAGTAGCTTCCTCCGTAACCGTAACCCATCACGTGTCGCCTCCCTTCGCTTTGCTATGTTAATACTGTATGTAGCAAACCCTATGATGCATAGGCAATAGAAAGGGGACAAACGCTCGTTTTTGCTAGATTAGGTCATATGCGGACATAGAAGCGTGTAGGATACAGGACTTAAAATTGTTGTAAAGCGTGATTGATAAACAGTGTGGTGTTTTTTGTCAGTGGAACCCCTTTACGTTGGATAAAGGTGAATTTCCGCGCGTTGCTAATATGGAGGTGAGTTAATACATGAAGAGACCCGTGCCGTAGTTCTTCTTGTACAGCAGCTTCAGATAGTAATGCTAAGCCTAAGCCGTTTTTAACCCCTTCCTTCATTCCTTGAGTCGAACTAATGACCATTGTAGACTGGACCGTTAGTTGGTAAGCTTCAACCAATTCCTCAAACGATTGCCTTGTTCCGGAACCCTCTTCGCGAATGATCCATGCTTGGTTTTGGAGATCATCAATCGTGTTAAAGTGTTGAACATTTTGATCCGAACAAACGACAACTAAGCGATCATCTTTAAATGGAGTTTGATCGATATTCTTTGCATGGACGGAACCTTCGACAAGTCCTATATCAACATCAAAGTGTTGGACTGCATGAAGAACCGCATCAGTATTGGCGATCATGACATCAAAGGTTAGGTTTGGATACGATCGTTTCAATGCTGCGATCATTTTTGGTAACAAATACTCGCCAATAGTAAAGCTCGCACCAATTTTAAGTAAGCCAGAGGCCTCATGGTTGCGGGCATACAAGCTTTCATGAATATGCCGATAAATATTCTGTATTTTCAAGGCTTCCTCATAAAAAAATTGACCATCTGGTGTTAATATAATTTGCCGCGTTGTTCTTCGAATAAATTGTGTCTGAAACTGCTTCTCCAAGTTTTTTATTTGCACGCTAACAGTCGGTTGAGAGAGGGCTCGTTTTTCAGCAGTTTTTGTAAAGTTTTTTTCCTGTACAAGCGTAATAAATGTTTCGATTTCGTCTATATTCACTATGAATCATCGCCTTTTTATTAAAAGTTTTAATAAATGTTATTATACTTATTCATTTCACAAATAGCGATTTTCTCCTTATGATTAATCGGTGAGGAGTGAACACCATGAATAAACATATGTTAATGGGAATTGGCCTAACGGCTTTTTTAGCTCTCATTGCTGTAGGGCTGGGCAGATTGCCGGGCTTTACGCTTGTGGGGCCCCTAATCATTGCGATGTTACTTGGAATGTTAATTGGGAATTGGACGAATCTTGATAAAGGATTGGATAAGGGGATTACATGTTCAACTAAAATATTTTTACGACTCGGAATTGTTTTATTAGGACTGCGCTTAAATTTGGTTGATATCCAAGCGCTAGGGTGGAATGGGTTTCTTTATGCTGGTACGTTAACGATTGTTGCATTCTTTTCTGTTTATTTCATTAGTCGAAAATTAAAGATTGACCATACATTGTCGCTTCTTATTGCAAGTGGTACGGCTATTTGTGGGGCTGCCGCAATAGCAGCTGTAGCGCCTGTTGTGCAAGCGAAAGATCGTGTTGTTGCGTTAGCCATCGCGACAATTGCTTTAGTAGGAACGTTCTTCACATTGATTTATACAGGGTTGTTTCCGCTTATACAACCGAATCCTGAAACATACGGCATATTTGCAGGTGGAACGTTGCATGAAATCGCTCATGTGGTGGCGGCATCATCAATTGGTGGGGAAGAGGCCGAAAATCATGCGATTATTATTAAAATGCTCCGTGTGATGCTTCTGATACCGGTTGTGTTTATTCTCTTGTTTGTGTACGAGCATAAAAAGAATGCGGGTCGACCATCTGTATCTTTAAAAACACTACCGATCCCATATTTTATAGTGGGTTTCTTGGCGATGAGTCTAATCCAAACGTTCAGCCTCTTGCCAGAAAGTCTTGTTTCAATCTTAATTGACTTGGCTTATTTCCTATTAGCAATGGCGATGGCTGGCTTAGGGATGAAAGTGAAATTTCATTCGTTTAAAGAAGTTGGATCTCGGTTACTTTTTGCGGGACTTGGAGGCTCAATAATTCTGGTTCTTGCTGGTTGGCTGCTTGTTGGTGTGATCTTTTAATGAAATGTTCTTAGGAGGATTGGTGTTGTTAAGTACCAGTCCTTTTTTCATTGCTGTTAACAGTTACAGATAGATATCGGTCTAGAGTCGTAGACGCAAATCATGCTTCAGCTCGTTTCGAAAGAGTTGTTCACATCGTAAGCTAGAAAGAACAAATCGACAGGAGGTGAAGACATGACAACAAAAGGCTGGATCATTCTTGGTGCGGTAGCTCTATCGATTGTCTTGCTATCGTCTTTAGGGGCGATGCTTGGACTTCTCGCTGGAGCGGGGCTTGCGTATTTAGGCTGGAGACAAGCGACACTAAGTGAAACGATTATCATGAAAATTTTATGGTGGATTGTTCTCATTATTGGAGTCTTGCTAGGGATTGGAAGCTTACCAGGAATTATTGGGGTTATTGCGCTTTATTTATTAATAAAGCTTTATGACAAATGGAAAGAAACAAAAGATTATTCGTATGACAAATTTTAAGGAATAGCGTATAGGAGGAGAACGATGTCTATTTTACAACAAATAAAAGATCAAGTTTCGGCGGATATAGAAGCGGTGCTTGAGAAAAGTAAGAAGAAGCCAGTGACTGATGACAAGCGCAGTCATGAAACAAAGCATCTCGATAAGCAAATGAAAATGTGGAAAGAGACCGTTAAAAAACAGCAAGAGCTGGAACAGTATTTTTATAATGAATGGCAAGACGCTGAAAAAATGTTAGCGAAACGAAAGGAACAACATGAGGTAGCTGAGCAAGCGCACGCAACTGAATTGATGGAAAGAGCAACCGTAGAAATGAATGGATATGGAGAACTAGCGCGTGAATACAAAGAATCTTATGATGAACAGAGAGAGCGTGTTAACAAGCTTGAAGAAAAAGGCAGATCGCTTTATTTCTTAAAGAAAAAGATGGAGCGAATGAAGTTAACCGATTTTGCCCGAGCTGAGGAATCGAAAGCGGAAGAGAATGCGTCAAAATGGACGTACTATGTAGAAGAAAACGGCGATTTGCATGAGCAAGAAGAAAAGGATGAAGGAGATACAGAATCACGTCCAATCCTTGATTTTGATAAAGAAATCGAAAAACTTGCTGAAAAACATGAGAGGGCATAACGCTTTGTAGTATACTAAGCGGTGATTAAAGAGCGGAGGAGGGCAAAGAATGAAACGAAATCGAACAGATATTGTCGCATATATCTTCTTTGCCCTACTGGCTGCGACAGCACTTGAATTATTAATTAAAGTAGGGCCATTCATCTTATTAGTTGGTTCTGCGGCAATGATTTATTACGGATTAAAACGAATGAGCAGGCAAAAAGGGAAGTTTCTGTTTTATGGTGGTCTCGGTATTTTTATTTTGACGCTTCTTTCTTCGTCTTTCTTCCTACTGATCCTGTTCGGTGGAATGTTTTATATGCTGTATTTATTTTGGGAAAAAGCGAGTAAGCCGAATAAACGGGAAGTTAAAATAAATGAAGATGCTCCAATTGATAGACGAATACCTTTTGTTAAAAATATCTTATTAGGTGATCAACAGATTGATCATGAAGGTTTTCGAAGTGATGATATTAACATTCACACTGGAATTGGTACGACAGAAATTCACTTTGAAAAGACGGTTCTTCCAAAAGGAGATACAGTCGTTGTCATTCGCGGTTTGATAGGTAGGGTAAAGCTATATGTGCCGTATGATGCTGGTGTATCTGTTGAGCATGCATCTTTATTTGGCCAGTCTGACCTACTCGGAAAGCATAAAATTGGCTTTAATCAAAACGTAAAAATTGAAAATGACTCTTACGAGGATGCACCTCGTCGGCTTCGTATTTATACATCCCTTGTAGCTGGAGATATTGAGGTGATGTACAGATGAAGACAATTCGTACAGCTGGACTCATTGTTTTCTTTCTTCCAATCTTTTTAATAGGTAATGTGTTATTCTACTTTCAAACAAATGGGTGGTTTGATTGGGAGCAGCTTCTTATTCGTAATACCCTAACGTATCATATTCCTATTTTTGTATGGCTGTTGGCATTTTTCTTCATTGTCGCAATCGTTGTGCATCTGACTTTATCAATGATCTGGAAAAAAGATGTTCGAGCGCTGCATGTGTCACTTAAACACGTCGTCAGCGGCAGTACAAAGGAAAGTAAGCAACAGTTAGGGCAAGTGTCAAATGATTTCAAGCAAACGAAAGCGCTGATTCAGGAACTAGAAACAAGGGTGCGAAATCAAGCCGAACGTTCTCAACGAGTCTTGGAGCAGTGGACCGAAAATGAAACGAAATTAAAAAATGAACTTGTATTTAAAGAACGACATCGCATTGCAAGAGAGCTTCATGATTCGGTTTCACAACAATTATATGCTGCTTCCATGCTGTTATCAGCAGCAGTGAATCAGAAAAATGTTGAGGCAAGCGAATTGCAAAAACGATGCGAAAGCATTGAAAAAGTAGTCAACGATGCGCAAAACGACATGCGCGCGCTCCTTTTACAACTACGACCGATTCAATTAGAAAACCAAACGTTTAAAGAAGGGGTCGAACAATTAGTTGCTGATTTAGCAGAAAAACACCAAATTGATTTCTCGGTTCGTGTTAGTTCTTTATCATTAAAACCAGGAGTGGAAGATCAGTTGTTTCGTATCACTCAAGAAGCCATTGCGAATGCGTTGCGGCATGCGGAAGCAAACGAAATTAGCGTGTTTTATGAACGCTTTGATGACTTTGGGTTATTAAAAATTACCGATGATGGGAAAGGATTTAATCAAAGTACCTCTCCTTATGGCTATGGATTACATAGTATGGAGGAGCGAGCGGAAGAGATTGGCGGAACATTAAAAATGATTAGTGTTGAAGGTCAGGGGACGAGTATTGAAGTCAGAGTACCGGTTATAGAAGGGGGGCAACATGTGTGATTTCTGTATTGCTTGTAGATGATCATGAAACGGTGCGGTTAGGGGTATCAGCGTTTTTATCTACGCAAGACGATCTTACGGTTGTGGGAGAAGCAAGTAATGGCAAGGACGGAGTCAGCAAAGCGCTCTCATTAAAGCCGGATATCATATTAATGGATTTGGTGATGGATGGAATGAATGGCATTGAAGCGACAAGAGAGATTCTATCGCAATGGAGAGATGCGAAAATCATTATCGTAACGAGCTTTCTTGATAATGAAAAGTTACGACCAGCTTTAGAAGCGGGCGCAAAGAGCTATGTATTAAAAACATCAACCGCCATGCAAATTGCTGATGCGATCAAGAAAACGGCTCAAGGCATGTCCGTCCTCGATGAAAAAGTTCAAACGCAAATGATCTCAGCGTTTCAAACCGATGAACCGTTGCACCACACCCTTACAAATCGCGAAAAAGAAATTTTGAAATTGATGAGCGAAGGCAAGACCAATCAACAAATTGCCGAAGCGCTCTTTATTACAATAAAAACGGTTAAAACCCATGTGTCGCATATTTTATCAAAATTAGATGTGGCTGATCGGACACAAGCAGTCGTATATGCGTATCAGCAAGAGCTCTTTAAACAGTAGTCTTACCATAAAATGCGCGTACCGTGGAGCTCCGTAGTTCCAGTAATCTTAGCAATGCTGGCTACATTTTTTGTTGTGATACCACCACCTGGCATGATAATAATACGACCTTCTGCGTACTCGTTATATGCTTTTAGGCGGGGGATGTTATCGTCAATCGCTTGATGAGGACCATGAGTAAGGATGCGTTTAACGTGTAGCGAACTTAACTGATCAATTGCTTCAAACGGATCCTTGATAGCATCAAAGGCCATATGAAATGTGACCTTCCTAGGATCGATGTTTGATAAGAATGTCTGCAAATGCGGAAGGTCTAGCTTATTGTCTTTTGTTAAGCAACCGAGCACAACTCCATCTACTCCTACTTCAGTGAAGGTCTTAATGGTTTGAGCCATTTCATGCACGTCTGCTTCACTATAGACAAAATCTCCTCCTCGTGGTCGAACCATTGCCATTACCTCAACACCAGTCCCTTTACACATTTGAACAACTTTTTCGCACGTGTCTGTTGAGACTGTGGTGCCTCCTACATGAAGGTGATTACATAATTCAATGCGATCTGCTTTGTACGCAATCGCTTTCTGGACGAACAATTCATTCTCTAAACAAACCTCTTTCACGATTGATTTCATAATTTTTCCTCCAACTTCCTAAAAATACTCGCTTTGTTTACAGAATACTTGTAAACTATAGAATAATTCAAGGGGGGAGCCAGATGATACGTCAATTGCAAAAAGAAGATCAAGAGACATGTCTTACGTTTGTGAGGCAAAAGCCTGCCGAAAATCTTTTTATTATTGGAGACATTGAAGCGTTCGGTATGGAAACGGACTTCCAAAGAGTGTGGGGGCAGTTTAATGAGGCAAATGAGCTTGTTGCAGTGCTGTTAAACTATCATTCAAGTTATCTTCCTTATGCCGAGGGTGCATACGATGCTGAAGGGTTTGCGACCATTATAAACGCAGATCCGAACTTTAAAGCGATGTCAGGATTAAAAGATGTCACGACACAACTTGATTCATTTCTTAAGAAGCCAATGAAGAGAAAGCAGACGTATTATGCAAAATGTAGTGCAATCAAAACAACCGTCCCACCAGCCATCAATGAAGTTCAACCAGCTCAACCTGAAGATGCGAAAGTATTGCTCGATTTGTTAAAACAAATTCCAGAATTCAGCCAGTCGATGGAGACATCTGTTGAGAAAAAGCAAAAAGATCTTCGTGGTGGGTTTTCCCGGTCTAGTATCGTACGTCACGGTGAAATCGTTGTGTCTGCTGCTTCAACTACAGCCGAAAATTCAAGTTCAGCGATGATTGTTGGGGTAGCAACGCTCCAAGACTTTAAACGAAATGGCTATGCGTCGGCATGTGTCTATGACGTGTGTAGGCAGTTATTTTCAGAAGGAAAAGAAGCGTGTCTGTTTTACGACAACCCAAGTGCTGGAGTGATTTACAAAAATATCGGTTTTGAAGATATCGGCTTATGGATGATGTATAACGAAAAGGTTGATTAATTGGTTATTTTTTCGCTTAATCGATTTTTGCAGCAAAACAGGCTTGCCAACAAACATTGTTGCAAGCTTTTTAAATTGTCAACGAACGTTAATAATGTTAAATGGCGATTTGATGAAGGAAGTGATATGATAGACAGGTGCAAAAAATGACGTGCACATGAATGAATGTATTTTTGAACGAATAAGGAGTACGGGTAATGAAAGCCTTATTACAATTGCTTAAAGAGCAATACGAAAATAAGCACTTAATTTGGAGGCTTGCAGCATTTGAACAAAAAAGTAAGTTTCAACTCCATTACTTAGGCGCTTTTTGGCAGTTATTTAGTCCGCTGATGCAAGTCGTGGTCTTTTTTGTTATTTTTGGGCTTGGTATTAGACAAGGACAAGATGTTGGCGATACACCGTTTTTTGTGTACTTACTTTGTGGATTAATTCCGTGGTTTTTTATAAGCCCGACCGTCCTTCAAGGATCAAACAGTATTCATAAAAAAATTAAAATGGTTTCAAAAATGAAATTCCCAGTAAGCGTACTACCTGCTATAACGATTGCAGGAAATTCAATTAGCTTTTTTGTTATGTTAGGAATTTTATGTGTGGTACTAGCCATATACTCTGTCTTTTCAGGCGTGTATTTATTGCAGCTACCGTATTATTTCCTATGCTTGTATGCTTTTCTTTATGTGTTTACGATCTTTAGTGCGACGCTCGCAACCGTTGTAAGAGACTATTATCAGTTTCTTGAAGCTGGGATGCGAATGATGTTCTTTTTAAGTCCAATTATTTGGGCACCAGATTCAATGGATGATCGCTTGCTTTCCTTTTTACAATTAAATCCGTTCTACTATATTTTAAACGGATTTCGAGATTCCTTTATTGGAGGTACGTGGTTTTTTGAAAATATCACGTATATGATTTATTTCTGGGCATTAATCCTTTTAATTGGATTCCTTGGTGCAACGGTCTTTAAGAAATTTAAAAACAGCTTTGTTGATTATTTATAAAGGGGATTTTGCGAATGAATCCTAAGATGAAATTAGAAGGCGTCACAAAAAAATATACGCTTTTTACGAGCAATAGTGAGAAGTTAAAAGCGATGTTTTTGCCGAAGATGCAAAAAGAAAATCGTGACTTTTATGCATTAAAAGATATTTCCCTGGAAATTTACGAAGGGGAGACAATCGGAATTGTTGGTATAAATGGTTCAGGGAAATCGACCATTTCGAATATATTAGCAGGCGTAATCCCACCTACAGAAGGGAACCTAGATGTTCAAGGCGAGACATCTTTAATTGCGATAAACGTTGGGTTAAATAACCAGTTAAATGGATACGAAAACATTGAACAAAAATGTTTGATGCACGGATTTTCAAAAAAAGAAATCGATCAGCTTTTGCCATCGATTGAAGAGTTCGCCGATATTGGTGATTTTATGAACCAGCCGGTAAAGAACTATTCTTCAGGAATGAAGTCTCGATTAGGATTTGCGATTTCCGCTCATACAAATCCAGATATTCTAATTGTTGATGAAGCTTTATCTGTCGGCGATAAAACATTCTATCAGAAGTGTAAAGATAAAATTGATGAGTTTAAAGCACAAAACAAAACGATTATCTTTATCAGTCATAACATTAAAGAAATCAAAAACATTTCAGATCGAGTGTTATGGCTCCACAACGGTGAAACGCGTGCATTTGGCGATAAAACAAAAGTCGTAGAAGAGTACGAAGCGTACATTAATTGGTTTACGGCGTTATCAAAAGAAGAGCAGAAAGATCATAAAGAAGAATTGAAAATGCAGCGTTCAGTGGCAAACGTTGAAATGGTTGAAACTGAAACGTATGGACCGCGAGGAAAGAAAAAACATGCGAAGCGTAAAGATCAAGAACAAAAAAAGCACTCAGTTTTATTTTTTAGTCAGTTAGTTGTTCTTGTTGCAGTGTTTGTCGTTGCGGCGTATCTATTAGCTGTACAGCCTCTTCTTTCAGCCGATGCTGAAGAAGAACAAGTGTCAACTGAAGAGGAAGTGGCTGTTTCAGAAACCTCTGGAGAAGACGACGATGACGGTTGGCTTGAGTATAGTGCTCCAGAACGTGCTGTAATTCAAGATGTGGATACGCCACTTTACACATCGAACGACAGCTCCACAGCAGTGATGACGCTTCCTTTTGGAACGGAAGTAGCGGTGACCGGTGAAAATGATGCGCAAACGGTTGTTCAAATTGAAAATGACGGGGACGACTTATTTATTGAAGCAGACGCGATTTTGTATGTTGATGAGGCTGAAAGAGTGAACCGTGAAGCGGTTGAAGCTGAATTATTGAACAGACATAACGTGTCTCTTACCGACATTGAAACAACGATGAATCAACCATATGAAGAAGTAATGGGTGCGGCTTCGTTTGAAGCTGCCGATGAGTTTGGCTATGGCTACTATGCATATGTGAATGAAAATCTGTTAAAAATAGATCAGCAGAATGAATTAGCTGCCATTCTTCTCACCGCAAATGAAGAACCGTTAATAGAAGAAACACCCTTCTTCTATTTAGAAGAAGACGGAATCTATTTTTTGTGGAATGAAGAAAATGGTGTATTACTCGTAGCGGAAAATGAATAGAAAAGAGCTGGTTAAGTTTGGATAAATCCTTTTTGTTTGAATTGCTAAAAACTCCTTCCCCATCTGGACATGAAGAAGCCATTCAGCATAAATGGCTCTCATACATGAGCGAACACGTAAATAACCTCGATACAGATCTAGCGGGAAACGCGATTGCAACAATTAATCGGGAAGCGACGTTTAGTGTGTTGCTAGCAGGTCATTGTGATGAGATTGGATTTATCGTGAAAGCGATTGATGATTCAGGTTTTCTTTACGTTGAAGAATTAGGAAGGCTGAGTCCCTTACCAGCGCTCGGAATGGAGGTCACCATTCACGGGAAGCATGGAAACGTGCGAGGGGTCTTTGGAGCAAATGCACAGCATCATGGAGGTGCAAAAGCAGATTTAACAATGGATGACTTATTTATTGATTGCGGCGCACGCTCAGCAGAAGAGGTACAGCAATCTGTTGAAATTGGTGATCCAATAACGTATAACATTGAGCCTGCTGAACTTCTTAATGGATGTATCCATGGAAGAGGACTGGACAATCGCACTGGCGCGTTCATCGTGGCAGAGGTTATGAAGCGTTTGTCTAAAGATTTACCTGAAGTATGTGTACATGGTGTAAGTACGGTTAATGAAGAAACGAACATGGGCGGCGCATATTTTGCTGGTTCACGTTTAAAGCCTGACTTGGCGATTGCCCTTGACGTGACGTTTGCGACAGATTATCCGTCAGCTCAACTCGGAAAAGTTGGAGAAGTTACACTTGCAGGTGGTCCTGTGCTGGCAAAAGGAGCCCCTATTAACAAAAAAGCAAATGAACGATTGCTACAAGCAGCAGAAAAATTGGGGATCTCTGTACAATATGAATTGACCCCAAGAACGACAGGCACCGATGCTGATCAACTAAGATTAACAGGTGACGGCGTACCAATTGTTCTTGTTTCCCTCCCGCTTCGCTACATGCATGCACCTCGTGAAGTGGTGGCATTACAAGATATTGAGCAAGAGATTGACTTGCTCGTTACCTTTATAAAAGAGCTAAATACGAATGTTGATTTACGTCCAACTAGTTGGAAGAAGCAGACATAATAAAAACATGGAGCGATGCTTATGCTCCGTGTTTTTACTGTTTTATCCGAGGGTTTTGTGCAAGGATGTCTTCCGTATGTTTCCAAAAATGTTCGAGGTTGCTCATTGTTCCGTCTGCCAAGCCACGTAAATCCCTGCTTGCTTCAATCCCCATCTTTGCAAGAATCTCATGAAAATAAGGCAGTCTTTCTTGATGAAGATGTGGGGCATCTTTCGCTAAAATGATCTGACATCGACAGAAAGTTGCAATGATCCAAAACAGGCTCTCGCGGTGCAGGTTCGCATGAATTAAAGCTTCACTCCCATCAATAGCGATCGGACGCCCAATTTTAGAAATATCGGAGGAAAAGAAAAAGGGCGTTTTCCCATGCTTGGCTGCTAAATCGAATGTGACGGTCAAGTGTTCCAAACTTGATTGTACAAATGATTGAGTGACTTCACTGACGCATAAATGGTCAAGCAATTGCTCATAAACATCTGCTTTTTTATAGGAAGTTAAAACCTGTTTCACATCTACATACCGTTTCCGTACAGTCGGATTTTGCAAGTCTGCTGTTAAAAAGAGGTGTGTGAGCACGCCCGTAGGAAAGAGCCAATTCATTACCTGCTCATGGAAAGGGAGCGAGGTTGGAAGAGTTGTTAAACCGTCCCGTATTTTATGTTTCACCTGTAAACATCGTTGGTTGACCCACTTTAGCTGAGTAAAATCATCTACGACTTGCTTTTGTAATGGAAGCAGGGTTTTGTCTTTATCGGCAAGAATTTTCGTATGTGCAAAGCTATAGCTTAAATGGTAATCGGTCAGAATCGTCCCTTTATCTTGGAAAAGATTATAGTCAAGATGCGTTACTTCTAGTAAACAATTTTTATATGTGAATTTTCCTAATTTATAAGGAGGTACATTCGTTGAAACGACCATAATGTCAACATCGGATGACGATGGCCATGAAGAAGTGGGTGCCTGACCAATAATGGAACCTGCTAGATAGGCACCTTTAAATCCTTGTTCATGAGACGCGATTTGTGTGACCCATTCGTTTGCTAGTTGAATCGCTTGTGTTGTATTCAAAAAGAGACCCCCTTTCGCACGGTTTAGCTAGATTCAACAAATTATGACGGGTTCCTGCTACAATGACAGAAAAAGGAGAATGCAAATTGGATATTCGGTTTTTAAGAGAAAGCGATTTTGAACTAATTAATGGATCGATCAATGAATGGTGGGGAGGAAGACAAATGCAAGGGATGCTGCCACGTTTGTTCTTCACTTATTTCTCAAATACTAGTTATGTTGTGGAAGAAAACAAAGAATTAGTCGGGTTTCTCGTAGGGTTTCAGTCTCCTGCTGAACCTGAACGTGGCTATATCCATTTTGTCGGGGTTGCCCCTAACGCCCGCCGTGCTGGAATCGGTTCTTTTCTATATAAAACATTTTTTGAAAAAATGATGTCCCTTAAGGTGAGAGAAGTGTATGGCATTACATCGCCTGTGAATAAAAAGTCGATTGCCTACCATCAACAAATGGGCTTCTCAATTGTCAAAGGTACAAAAGAGATTGATGGAATCTCCGTCCAAGAGAATTATGATGGAGTAGGTGTCGATCGGGTTGTGTTTAAAAAGGATTTGTCGTAACAGGAGGAAATCATCATGGAAGAATTTCATTTTATCGAATTAAAAGCTCAACAGATTGAGGCATTCGAACGTTTACAACAACATGTCTACGACCAACTGGAGCACAAAGAACAACTGTCAACGTTAAGTCATGGTGAGATTCACAACATTTTAGCGGGGAACGGCATGATTGTTGGTGTTTTTACTGAGAAACGTTTGATTGCTGCAAGGGCACTCCTTGTACCAGATGTCGATGAAGATGAGCATTTAGGGAAAGACGCTGGTCTATCAAGAGATCAATTAAAAGAAGTCATCTATCAAGAAATTTCTCTTGTTCATCCTGAATATAGGGGGCGACGGTTGCAACAGCAAATGGGGGAATGGTTAAATTGTAGACTGAAAAAAGAAGATCAGCCTTATCAATATGTATGTGCAACAGTTGCGCCAACAAACCTCCCTAGCATGGTCGATAAACTGAAGCAAGGAATGGAGATTGTTGCACTTAAAGAGAAGTATGGAGGAAAGCTCCGCTATATTTTCATAAAAAACATAAAAAATCCGTCTTCATCGTTTTATGAAACGACCGTTGACGTCTGGCTAGACGATCATGAAAAACAAAAAGATCTGATTCGCCTTGGGTACAAAGGTGTCGCTCTTAAGAGAGAAAAGGATACATACAAAATCGTTTACAGGATGTAGAAAAGTGTCGAAAACAGCTGCTTTTTAGGGCTGTTTTTTTATTATGGAAGGAATGGAAGAAAAATGGGTAAACTTGGAATGAGGAATGTAAAACACAATGATGTACAAAAGATGTTCGATAAGTTGGGATGAAAGCGCATACTTTCATAATAATATTGATGTTACAATCAAATCAAGAAAGGAGGGATTGCATTGGCATTGAATGATCGAAGCCAAAAAATTCTCAATGAGATCATCAGTAATCGACAAATTACGAGCGGCGTAATTGAAAAAAAATACGAGTTAAGCCGTCGCCAGCTTGGATACACCATTCAAAAAATTAACGAATGGCTGGGATCCGAAGATCTCCCTGAGATAGAACGAACGAGGCAAGGTCATTTCATTGTTGATCAGTCTGTTTTTTCAAAGTTATCACGTCAACCTGCGGACGCATCAGTCGTAACACAAGAACAAGGGTTTTTAACAGAGGAGCAGCGCAGTCATTATCTTTTATTTATGCTTCTAGCCAACAAAGAAGAATTATCGTTGTTTCACTTCCAATCGGAGTTAGGCTATAGCAAAAATACGATATTAAATGATTTAAAACGTGTGCAGGAGCGGTTAAACGAATTTAACCTTGATATTTATTACTCCCGTCGCGATGGCTATCTGCTCCAAGGAAAAGAGCTCAACATCCGTAAGCTTCTCATTCATCTTGTTGATTTAGCGATTCACTCAAATCAAGAAACGATGTGGTTAGAAGAGGTTGCGAACATTGAGAAAGACGAGATAGAAGATTTGCAGAAGCGAATTGAAAAAGTGGAGCAACGTTTAGGAATTCGTTTTACCGATGAAAAAATGTTGGCAATGCCTTATATCTTTCTCTTAGTTTTAAAAAGAATCGCAAGTGGTTCTGTACTTGAACCCTTCCCAATTGAATATGAAGAGTTGTCCGATACAAAAGAATATCAGGCAACCGAGTACATTTTTCAAAATATGAATAATGTACCAAAGCAAGAACGTCTTTTTATTACACTGCATTTACTTGCGGCTAATGTTCACTGGTCCGACTTACTAACAGAGGATGACTCGATTCCGGATTTAATTCCAGCTCTTTCAAATATGCTTCGGTCGTTTGAAAAGAGTGCTTGTATTTATTTACAGGAGCGGGAGTTGTTATTAAAGAAACTGGTACAACATACAAAGCCGGCGTATTATCGCATTCGTTATCAGTTAACAGAAATGGAAACGGTTCAAAATCCATTTAGCAAAGAATATCGAGAACTTCACCATCTTGTGAAGCGAAGTCTAGGGCCATTAGAAGAACTGTTTGGAAAAGAGATCCCGGAAACGGAAGCGATCTACTTAACGATGCTCATTGGTTCTTGGATGACTCGACAGGGTGAAAGTATAGACAAAAAAATAAAAGCGATTGTTGTATGTCCACAAGGTGTATCGGTTTCACGGTTAATGTTAAAAGAACTGAAGGAATTGTTTCCAGAATTTATCTTTCTTGATTCTCTATCTGTTCGACAGTTCAACTCCTATGAATTGTCCTACGATCTGATTTTCTCACAAACGTCTTTAGCAACAGAAAAGTTGCTTTATGTAACGAAAGCGTTTCTCAGTCGAGAAGAAAAGTATCGTTTGAAGCAGCAAGTCATGCAAGATATTCACGGGTATAAGCCAACAACGATTAATATTGATCACTTAATGGATATGATTAGTGGTTATGCAACGGTTGAAAATGAAAACGATTTAAGAAAAGCCTTACACGGTTATTTCTTTCCAACTGAAAGCAATACGTACACTGATGAAGCACTGCAAGACAGTCTTAGTACCTTTTTGACTAAAGGAGTCATGCAACAGCTAGACGCTGTGGAAGATTGGGATGAGGCATTAAGGCAAGCCTCAAAACCTTTAGTAGACCAAGGAATTGTCGAACCACGTTATGTTGATGCGCTTGTCGCGAATAAAGATCGAGATCCTTATATCGTTATAGGTCCTGGTCTAGCGATTCCGCATGCGGCGCCAGAAGAAGGCGTCATCCAAACGGGAATGAGTTTGTTGCAGCTAAAAGAGCCTGTTCACTTTACAGAAGAAGAACAGATTCACGTCATCATCGTGATTGCTGCTAAAGACAAACATCAACATATTCGAGCTTTAAGGCAGCTTATCAAGCTTGCTGGCTCAACTAAAGATCGTCGAGCATTTTTACAAGCGCCATCAATAGAGAAAATGGCAAACATCATTATGGCCTATTCGATGGATGAGGAGTAGAGAGAATAGAGGTGAAACCACAATGCGTCTTGATGAATCAACTATATTACTTGATATCAACGCCACAGATAAAGAAAGCGTTTTGAAGCAAATGTCAGACAATCTTGTTCGTGAAGGGCTTGTTAAAACAAGTTTTGTCGATGCCATTATCGCGAGAGAAAACGAATATCCGACTGGTTTACCTACTGCTGGAGTGGCGGTAGCAATCCCGCATACGGATGTGGAACACGTAAACGAGAAGACGATCAGCATTGGTCGTCTGAAAGAGGCTGTCCCTTTTGGCATGATGGGAGGCGACCCTTCTGAGCAAGTGCAAGTAAAAGTTGTGTTTATGCTCGCAATGAAGGAAGCGCATGCACAGCTGACATTATTACAGCAATTGATGCAACTCTTTCAAAACGAAAGCAAGTTAATGCAAATTGTAAACGCATCATCTAAAGAAGAAGTAAAACTATTAATCGATGACAGTCTCGAATTGACTGTATAAGGAGGAACTAATCATGGCAAAGAAAAAAGTATTAGTCGCATGTGGAGCAGGAATCGCAACATCAACGGTGGTAAACAACGCAATCGAAGAAATGGCAAAAGAACACAAAATTGCTGTAGATTTGGTTCAAATTAAAATTTCTGAAGTAGGTGCACACCGCGATACAGCAGACTTACTCGTTACAACAGCGATGACACAAACTGAATATCCTTTCCCAGTTATTAATGCACGTTCATTTTTAACAGGAATTGGTACAGACAAAACAAAACAAGAGATTTTGGACGCATTGAAAGCATAATTGCATAAAAACCATTATGAATGAAGACGGAATTTCTAGTGTGACTGGGAATTCCGTTTCAATAAAGGGGGAACAACCATGGATGGATTTGTTGATTTCATTCAAGGATTCTTAGATTTAGGTGCGACGGTTATTTTGCCGGTAGCGATCTTTATTCTAGGATTAGTATTTGGACAAAAACCAGGAAAAGCCTTTCGCTCCGGTTTAACAATTGGAATTGCGTTCGTTGGGATCTTCCTAGTAGTAGACTTACTTGTTAACAATTTAGGGCCAGCTGCTCAAGGCATGGTGGACCGATTAGGCGTTGAACTAAACGTAATTGATGTTGGTTGGCCCGCATCGTCTTCAATCGCATGGGCTTCCGTTGTGGCAGCATTTATTATTCCGTTAGGTCTTGCTGTAAACGTCATTATGTTATTAACAAAGACAACAAAAACAATGAACGTCGATATTTGGAACTTCTGGCATTACACGTTCACAGCAGCAATGGTTTATGTCGTTTCTGGAAACATTTTTATTTCATTACTTGCTGCAATCATTTTCCAAGTTGTCTGTTTGAAAGTTGCAGATTGGACAGCTCCAATGATTAGTAAATTTTACGATCTACCAGGTGTTTCAATTGCAACAGGTAGTACAATCTCGTATGCACCAGGAATCTTCTTAGTTAAAGGGTTGCAAAAAATTCCTAAAGTGAAAGACTGGAATGCAGATCCAGAATCCATTGAAAGACGCTTTGGCATCTTAGGCGAATCCATGTTTATTGGTTTAGTGCTTGGTGCCACGATCGGTGCCTTAGCCGGTTATAGCGTTGGTGAAATTGTTGAAATTGGTATCGCGATGGCTGCAGTTATGGTCTTAATGCCACGTATGGTAAAAATCTTAATGGAAGGTTTGTTACCTGTATCTGAGTCTGCCCGTGAATGGTTAAACAAGCGCTTTGGTGATCGTGAAATCTATATCGGTCTAGATGCGGCAGTTGCTTTAGGACACCCAGCCGTTATTTCAACAGCTTTGATCCTTGTACCAATTACAGTTGCAATGGCGGTACTATTACCAGGAAACGCGCTCCTACCATTTGGCGATTTAGCAACCATTCCATTTATCGTTGCATTTATCGTAGGTGCTGCTCGCGGGAACATCGTGCATTCTGTTATTGTCGGGACCGTTATGATTGGGATTTCCTTATATGTTGCAACAGACATGGCGCCAATCTTCACGACGATGGCACAAGAGGCAAGCTTTAACATGCCTGCTGATTCAGCAATGATTTCAAGTATCGACCAAGGTGGAAACATCGTGAACTGGGTTATTGTTCGATTCTTCGGTCTATTTTACTAACTGAACGAAATGCAAAAAGGAGGATGAATCACCATGAAGGCACTGGTTAAAACAGACCATGGATTTGGAAACTTAGAGATACAAGACAAACCAGAACCTATACCAGCAGCAGAGCAAGTCAAGATTAAAGTTCGATATGCAGGTATTTGCGGTACCGATCTTCATACGTATGAAGGCCATTATAAAGTCGGCGTACCTGTAACACTCGGACATGAATTCTCCGGGGATGTTGTTGAAGTAGGTGAAGCAGTAACTTCTGTAGCTGTAGGGGATCGGGTAACATCAGAAACAACGTATTCAGTGTGTGGGGAGTGCGAATATTGTCAAACGAAGGACTATAATCTTTGTAGTCAGCGCAAGGGGCTTGGCACGCAACAAGACGGTGGTTTCACAAACTATTTAATCGCAAGAGAAGCAAGTGTGCACAAATTGCCTGACGGAGTCGATTACAAAGCCGCTTCCATGACAGAGCCACTCGCTTGTACGTATCATGCTGTAGAAAAAACAGAAGTCAGCCAAGGAGATATCGTTGTGGTGCTTGGACCAGGAGCGATTGGACTTTTAACCGCTCAAGTCGCAAAAAGTAAAGGTGCCAAAGTGATCATTACTGGTTTAAATAGCGATAAAATTCGTCTTGAAAAAGCGAAAGAGCTTGGGATTGACTACGTTGTGAATATTCAAGAAGAGAACTTAAAAGATGTTGTTGATGGCTTAACAAACGGATATGGTGCGGATATTGTGTATGAATGTTCAGGAGCCGTACCAGCTGCCAAACAAGGGCTAGACCTTCTTCGGAAAAAAGGACAATATTGCCAAGTTGGTATTTATGCTACACCAGAAATACCGTTTGACTTAGAGAAGATTGTTCAAAAAGAAATACGTGTGGTTGGAACAAGAAGCCAAAAGCATGCCGATTGGCAGCCATCTCTTGAACTATTAAATCGTGGGGACGTCAATGCAAAAGCCCTTGTTACCCATGAGTATGACATTACACAGTGGGAAGAAGCCTATCAAGCAATAAAAAGCGGTGAAGCGATTAAAGTGTTGCTCACTCCTGTAAACGAAGGATAACAACCATATGGTAAAGAAGGAAGAGATCGCTCTTCCTTCTCCCATACTTGATGGAGGGAACAAAGATGACAGACATGTTTTTAGATTTTATGCTTGGACCAATACGAGGAATCGGTGATTTTTATTTTGAACATCAAATGATTTTTAACACGTTAGTCGTAGGGATTGCGTTTGTTGCTTTAATTCGTAAACGTAAGGGAAAGCAACCAAAGGAGCAGTCGTAACGTGATGGAATCGTTGAAATTATATGGCGTTCAAGATATTCGTTATGAGGACGCGGAAGTGCCAACGCTGAGCCATAGCGATGATGTACGCATTAAAATCTCTACCGTTGGGATTTGTGGGTCGGACTTGTCTCGCTTTAAAAAGCTCGGACCATACGTTCCAGGGACAATATTTGGTCATGAATGTACAGGCGTAATTATCGAAACAGGCTCATCTGTTACTCATCTTCAAGAAGGGATGCGTGTGGCGGTGTGCCCAACGTTTCATTGTGGTACGTGTCAACACTGTCTATCTGGTGAGCCAAGCAGGTGCAGTTCACTACATGTTGTTGGCGCAAAACAAGACGGCGCATTTGCAGAATATATCGTTTTGCCATCATCTCACGTGTTGCCGTTGCCCGACGAAGTGGATGAAGAAAGTGCTGCGCTTATTGAACCGTCCGCAGTAGTTGCTCATGGATTTTACCGCACAAAGATTAAGCCTGGTGCAACTGTGGCAATTATGGGATGCGGGAGCATTGGTCTGTTAGCCATCCAATGGGCAAAAATCTTTGGCGCTAGCCATATTTTTGCGATTGATATTGATGACGAAAAATTGGCTATTGCAAAGGAAATGGGTGCGGACAGTGTCGTAAACTCGAAAGAACGCCCAGCCCATGAACAAATTCGGGAAATAACGAATGGTTTAGGAGTAGACGTTGCAATTGAATCAGCTGGTTCACCAATCACGTCAGCACAAGTGCTTGCCTTACCTAAAAAAGGTGGCGAAGTCGTGTATTTAGGCATTCCATACGGAGATGTTCCGATTGAGCGTTTTTACTTTGAACAAATTGTTCGAAATGAATTAAGTATACATGGATCATGGAACGCGCTTTCAACACCATTTCCTGGACGAGAATGGGAAGCAACAATTCACTACATGAAAACCGGGGCACTGAATGTGGCGCCAATGATTAGCCACCGACTCCCACTGGAACAAGGACCAGACGTATTTCAACGAATAACGTCAGGAGAAAAAGGCTTTGTGAAAGTCCTTTTTTATCCACAAGCGAGAGGATAAAAGATCATAAAGTCGAATGAGTATCTTATCAACTAGGTAAGATACTTTTTTACGTGTGGAGGGACTAACTTGGAATTTAAGCCACTGGCTACATCACGATTAGATTTAATTCGTATCACGGAATCTTATACGAAAGACTTTTTCTCGATTATGTCGAGAGAAGAGGTTACAACATACTAGGGCGTAAACATAAAAAAACTCGCCAACCGCATGAGTTGGCAAGTTTTTTCGTTTAAGAAGATGCTTGTATACGTCGGGCTTTTCTTCTGTTCAGGTAAAGGATAAGTGCTACGAGAGCGAGTCCAATTCCACCTAAGATTGCAGCAATGACGTATGCTGTTGTGAATGACCCTGTTGTTTCCTGGAAATAGGTGGCGATTCGTGGACCTACAAAGGCACCGCCAGAATAGCCAAGAAAGACAATCGCATAGTTCATGCCAAAATTCTTATCACCAAACGTGGTTTTTGTAAGTGGAGGAAAGACAACAAGCAACCCACCAAAAGCGAATCCAAGCAAGATGATACAGATGGTAAAGAATACCGTATTGCTAGCCATTGTCATCAATAACAAGGCCGCAATCGTCATAATTAAATTAAGCGATAGAGAGGCATAGGAGCCGAAACGGTCATAAATAAAACCAAAGCTCAATCGTCCAACAAAGTTTGATAAGGTGCTAACACTTACAATGATGGCACCAGCTGCTGCGGTCATACCGACTTGAACTTGGGCAATAACGGAAGCTGAACTCACGAGCATGGTCCCGGCTGTACTCGCAAACACAAGCGTTAAAAATAAGAGATAAAAAATAGGTGAACGGAGCATTTCTTTCCAATTTAAATTAATGATATTCGTTGATCCATTCGTCTGCTGTGGAGGTGTGTAGCCAGGCGGCTGATAGCCTTTTGGCGCACTTTTCATTAACCAACCTACCGCAAAAATTCCTACTGCAAAAATAATTCCTAGAATACGAAAAGCGCTTGTTACACCGACTTGCTCAATAAGCCAAGCGGAAAAGGGCGAGAGCAAGAAAGGACCTATTGCGGCACTAGATAGTAAGAAGCCTGATACTTTTCCGCCTTTATCTGGAAACCAGCGCATCGCCGTTACGAGTGCAGAGTTGTACATCATTCCTGCACCTGTACCAGCAATTAAACTAAAGGTAACGTAAAGCATAGGGATGGTGGTAACGGAACCAGTTAAAAACCAACCTAGTCCAAAGAGGAAGCCTCCAACATACATAAGAGGTCTTGCTCCGTATTTATCAACAATGATCCCAGCAAAAATGGCTACGATCGCAAAAATGAGTGTATAAAGCGAATACGCTAAGCTATAGTCACTCGGTGACCAATCATGTAAAGACGTCATTGGTTCAGAAAATACGCTAAAAATCGCGATGGAAGCGACTAAAAAGATAATTAGCCATGCCGCACTAAAAATAAGCCAGCGATTCGGATGTGTGTCTTGGTTGTTTTTCATCGTTATCTCTCCTAACAAGAAACAGCCGATAAGACGAACTTATTGGCTGTTTTTAAACATTTATACAATCGTATATCCACCATCAATTGGTACAACCGCACCATTCATAAATTGAGAATCATCAGAAGCTAAAAAGACGGCTAGTTCTGCGACTTCATAATCATTCCCGAAACGATCCAACGGAATTTTGTTCGTCGGACGTGTTTTTAACATCTCCTCTGTAAGAGGCGTACGAATTGTTCCAGGGGCAATCGCGTTAATTTTAACGCCTTTTGAAGAATAAACGGCAGCTAAATGTTTTGTATAGCCAACGACCCCGTGTTTTGATGCTGTATAAGCGGCTCCACCCATTTGTGCAACAAGCCCAGCAATTGACGCGATGTTAACGATATTTCCTTTTCCACGCTCAATCATATGCGGCAGTACAAGGTTGGATATTTGGAAAATTGCTTTTAAGTTGATGTTAAAAATTAGATCCCACTGCTCATCTGTTGTATCTAAGCTTGCCGTATACTTGTCGAAAATTCCTGCGTTGTTGATAACGATATCAATTTGCTTGTATTCAGCAATGGTTTTAGAAACCATCGCTTCTAAGTCGCTTTTTTTCGTGACGTCGACTTGAATGGCTAGTCCTTTTCCACCGTTTGCCTCGATCTGCTGAACAACTTCTTCAGCACCTTCTTTATTTAAATCTGCAACGACTACAGTTGCGCCTTCTTCAGCGAATTTAAGTGCTTCCGCTTTTCCCATTCCTGAAGCTGCACCTGTAATGATGGCGATTTTATCTTGAAGTTTTCCCATGATGTTGTCCTCCTTTAAAATCTTGATACCTACTTCGTAACCGCTTACTTTTTCAGTAAGTGATGAAAGTCATGTATCGTTACTTAAATCGTAACTGTTTCGACACATTCTGTATAATACATAAATACGCATAATACGATAACATTAACGTTATAATGGAGCGTGATGACGATTGAACTTTTACAATTAACCTATTTCAAAGTGGTGGCAGAACTTGAGCATATGACGAAAGCTGCAAAAGTACTTCACGTGTCTCAGCCTGCTTTAAGCAAAGTGATTCAACGGTTAGAGAGAGATTTAGATGTTACGTTATTTGAACGTACACAAAAAGGATTACATTTAAATGAAAATGGCAAAGTATTTCTCCAACGTGTTGAGCGTATTTTTCTAGAAATGCAAGAAGGAAGAAAAGAAGTTCGCGACTTAGCAGAGCTATCGGAACGAACAATTTCGGTATCGATGGCGTTGCCTCATATCCTGCCTCATTTTCTTAATGATTATTTAAAGAAACACAAAGATGTGCATATCTTGCATTATTCAGCCTCTGCTCCTGAAATGGTGAAACAGCTTGAAGAAGGGGAAGTAGACCTTTGTATTAGTACAAGTCCAATTGAAGGAAAAGGGTTAAAATGGCAAGTATTAATGGAAGAAGAAGTCTATTTATCGGTTCCTCTTGATCATCGACTCGCTCATCGTAAACGGATTGAATTAGCTGAGGTACAAGGAGAGAAAGTAATTAATCGAAATAAAGGCTATCATTTTCGTGAACTGATTGATGCCTTTTGTCGACAAGCAGGATTTGAACCGACAACAACAATTGAACTTGAGGAAGCTGGAGCGATTTTACGAATGGTTGAATTGGGTCAAGGGGTGTCGTTTACCCCTCAACTGTCATTACTCAGAGAAACGCTACCAAAAACAGTTCAGCTTGAAATCACCAATCCAGTTTGCAAACGAGAGATCGGCATCGCTTGGAATGAAGATCGCTACCTCACACGAGCTGCTCAGGATTTTAAAGCGTTTGCCATTACATTTTTTGAGAAAGCGGCAAAGCAATACTACGAGTTGTGAACATAAGAGTATAGTTGACATTCGAAACCCTCTGTGGCATGATTATAGCCAATATAGAAGAAAGGAAATTGGTGCCTAATACAATGAAGCAGTAATCGAATCGACCCAACGTAATTGAACAACGATTGATTCACTCGAATTCGAGTTGAATATCTTTTTTCATGAACGTTAGAGTAGGGATTCGTCTGTCTTCATAGATTAGGAAAAAATACGACCACCGTAACATATCTTTGGGTGGGGTGTCTTTTTGTTGACTAATTTCTTACGGGCGAACTCTCTCTAACTGAACTAGAGGGGGTTTTTTGTATGCTATTGCTACAAACGACAAAATTAGAAAAATATTTTGGTGCAAGAGTAATCATAAATAGTGAACCTTTGGCCCTATACAAAGGGGATCGGATTGGATTAGTTGGAAAGAACGGGGCGGGAAAAACAACGTTGTTAAATGTGCTTGCGAAAGAAGATCAGCCAGATGATGGTCAAGTGACATTTTACGATAAAGCTACTTATATCCGGCAACTTGATGAAGAGCCTACTAACGTATCTGCAAAAGAAGGAAGTCAGTGGCATGTACCATCGCATCACCAGAAAAGCGGTGGGGAAAAAACACGAGCAAAGATTGCACAAGCTCTTGAAGCGCAAGCAGCAATTATACTAGCAGATGAGCCAACAAGTCATTTAGATATGGGTGGCATTCAACAACTTGAAAAAGCGTTCGGCCAATTTTCAGGAGCGCTTCTCATCACATCTCATGACAAAGCATTCCTCAATAAAGTTTGTACGGCGATTTGGGAGATTGTAGATGGCGAAGTGAAGGTATACGAAGGAAATTATGATGCTTATCAAGCACAAAAACAAATCGAGTTGGATCAAGCTCATAAGGCTTATCAATCGTATCATGCCGAAAAAAATAGACTCATACAAGCTGCAAAACAAGCGCAACAACGCTCGGATAACATTAAAAAAGCACCGTCACGAATGGGGAATTCGGAAGCGCGCTTGCACAAACGAAGTAGCGGTGTGCAGAAAGCAAAAATAAATCGCGCTGCTGAAGCGATGTTCACACGGGCAGCCCAATTAGAAAAGAAAGAAAAGCCTAAGGGAGAAACAAAGATT
This sequence comes from Alkalihalobacillus sp. LMS6, assembly GCF_024362765.1. Taxonomy (NCBI): domain Bacteria; kingdom Bacillati; phylum Bacillota; class Bacilli; order Caryophanales; family Bacillaceae; genus Alkalihalobacillus; species Alkalihalobacillus sp. LMS6. Next base: position 883,539 of record NZ_CP093302.1, read on the forward strand.
CAGTTTGATTTAAGCCGTTTTCCTGTTATTCATAGTAAACAAATTATGCAGTTTGAAGCGTTTAAAGTAAAAGTAAATGGGCGATTGCTTAAAGAAGTTGATGGCGTGGTTTCCGCAGGTAGTCGTGTCGCAATAATAGGTGAAAATGGATCTGGTAAATCAACACTCTTACAACAAATTGACGCGCAAGCCGTGTCGATTGCTAAACCAGCGAAAATCGGTTATTTTTCTCAACATCAACAAGATATTTTAGATGAAGAAACGATCTTAGAAAATGTAGGGAAAAACAGTCGTTACTCAGAAACATTTATACGAACAGTTTTATCTCGACTGGCTTTTAAAAAAGAGGACGTTTTTAAAAAAGGAATCAATTTAAGTGGAGGGGAACGTGTTCGAACTGCTTTAGCGAAAGTATTTCTAAGCGATGTAAACGTCTGGCTCCTTGACGAACCAACAAATTATTTAGACTTACCAACAAAAGATTCGCTTAAAGAAGTAATGAATGAATTTCCTGGAACCATTTTATTTGTAACGCATGATCGAGTGCTTGTGGAGGAAGTGGCGACGCACCTTTTATCCTTTGAAAAGGAACGAGCAAAAGTAAAATCGGTTGAGCAAGAAAATGAGCAAACGGAAAAACCGGATGAGTCGTTATTAACGATTGAGTTTAAATTATCAGCGCTACTTTCCCGCTTATCAACCGTAGTTGATGAAACGGAAAAAGCGGCGTTAGATAAAGAATATCAAGAGTTAATAAAGAAAAAACGGGCGCTCATATAGAGGATGAAAAAAGGCAAAACAGCAAAGGCTGTTTTGTTTTTTTAGGTTTAACCTCGACAGAATTCGGGAATGGGAATTTACATCTGAATTCGGGCAATTTTAAGAAAAATGTAGAAAGAGATTGGATCATGTTGAAATGACTCGAATTATAGATGATTTTTAAGAAATAAAGCCATCGCTTATAGTAAAGGGTCCCTCACGAAAAGATACACATGTATACTCAGCTATTTCGAGTTTGTGGATGAGAAACCGCTTTATTATAATAAAGTTGGTCAATTACAAATTAAAGAAAAATAAAAAAAGGGGTTATTCAATGAAAAAGACACGATTTGGTGTAAGTTTAGTAGCGACGATCGCTCTACTTTCGGCATGTGGAAATGATTCTGGGAACGGCGATGGAGATGAGATCTCAGTTATTACGTTTGCCGATGCAGGGTGGGAAAGTTTACGAATTCATAATGCGATTGCCCAGTTTATTGTTGAAGAAGGCTATGGGTATGATACGGAAACAACAATGGGCTCAACCCCCATTACCGTTCAAGGTCTTCGAGATGGTGATATTAATGTGTATATGGAAATTTGGACCGATAACATTCGTGAATTATATGATGAATCGATTGATTCCGGTGAGATTATTGAAGTTTCAATGAATTTCGATGATAACGAACAAGGGTTTTATGTACCAACCTATGTGATTGAAGGAGACCCTGATCGAGATATCGAACCAATGGCTCCAGACTTACAGCGGGTTGAAGATCTTGTGAATTATCCTGATGTTTTTCCTGATCCAGAAGACTCAAGCATGGGAAGAATCTTAAATGCGCCAAGTGATTGGGCCGTTTACGAAGATATAGCTATGAAATTTGATTCTTATGGATTGGAAGAAACATTTAATTTATTTGCCCCTGGTTCAGATGCTGGTATGGTGACAGATTTGGTTCGGGCTTATGAAGATGGTGAAGGCTGGGTCGGCTACTACTGGGAGCCTACAGGGATTACAGCACAGTATGACTTAACGTTGCTGGAAGAAGATGATTACGACGAAGAACAGTGGGAAGAAGATCGTACAACCGCATTCCCACCTAATGATGTGACGGTTGCTGTTAATCAGCATTTACCTGACCAAGCACCGGAAGTAGTGGAATTTCTAGAAAACTATGAAACAAGCAGTGAATTAACCGAAGCAGCGCTTGCTTATATGGAAGAAGACGGTTTAAGTGAGCAAGAAGCTGCAATGCGCTGGATGGAAGAATATCAAGATATTTGGACAAGTTGGTTACCTGACGATATTGCTCAAGATGTTCTAGATGCATTGTAATAAGGAGTGCGGCTAGCAGTGCGCTAGCCTCCTTGTTGTTCAAAAATAGTATGAAGTGAGGTGAATAGGTACACAAGCGTGTATCTTAACGGATGTTTGATTTTCCTGATATTCGGATTCGTCTAGGTGATTATGCAGAAGCCGTTGTGCAGTGGCTTAGAGAAACATTTTCAGCATTTTTTGATTTTATTTTTCAAATCGGTGTGAGCACCATTAATGGAATCAATGATGTTCTTGAATTTTTCCCATGGTGGTTATTTATTCTAATTGTGGTTGCCCTTGGCTGGTATTTGCAAAAATGGAGTTCGGGTCTGTTGTATGGATTGTTTATTTTTATTATAGGAACCTTTAATTATTGGTCAGAAATGATGACGACACTCGCAATTATTATGAGCGCCGTAATTGTCTGTTTAATTATAGGAGTACCAATAGGAATTTTAATGGCGTTTAGTAAATGGTTTTCCATCATCATGCGTCCTGTCCTTGATGCGATGCAAACAATGCCAAGTTTTATTTACTTAATTCCTGCAATCTTTTTCTTTGGCCTTGGAAACGTCTCGGCTATTTTTGCCACGATTATCTATGCGGTTCCACCCGTTATTCGCTTAACAGAACTTGCGATTCGAGGTGTAAGTTCTTCTATGGTTGAATCAGCACAATCATTTGGTTCATCAAAAGGGCAAACGTTGTGGAAGGTTCAACTTCCTCAAGCGATACCGACCATTATGGCTGGTGTAAACCAAACAACGATGATGGCTTTGGCAATGGTTGTAATTGCCTCAATGGTAGGTGCAAGAGGTCTAGGGGAAGACGTGTTAATTGCGATTAATACGGTGAATTTTTCTTTAGGGTTTGAAGCCGGATTGAGCATCGTATTTATTGCGATTATCATTGATCGTTTAACGAGCGGTGTAGCAAATAAAATTCAACGACATAGGAGAGTGACGTCATGACCACACAAATCTCACTTAAAAATGTCTCTAAAATTTTTGGCCCGAAACCGAAGTCTGTCATCCCAATGATTAAAGACGGTATGACGAAAGAAGAAATCTTAGCGAAGACTAACCACACAGTTGGCGTATACGATGCCTCAATGGATATAAAAAAAGGTGAAACCTTCGTTATTATGGGGCTGTCAGGGAGCGGGAAATCGACGTTAATTCGTTGTTTTAACCTTTTAAATAAGCCGACAGACGGTGAAATCATTTTAGATGGAGAGAATATCGTAAAGTATTCAAACCAGCAGCTTAAGAAAGTTCGTCAAAACAAGATCGCTATGGTTTTTCAGCATTTCGGCTTGTTTACCCACCGTACGATCTTGTCTAATGTTGAATATGGTCTAGAAATTAAGCAGATGCCAAAAGCAAAACGTCGAGAAATCGCGATGAAGAACATTGAAATTGTAGGGTTAAAGGGTTATGAAGACAAGTATCCAGATGAACTTTCAGGCGGAATGCAGCAACGGGTCGGTCTTGCTCGAGCCCTGACAAATGATCCAGACATTCTTTTAATGGACGAGCCATTCAGTGCACTTGACCCTTTAATTCGTCGGGAAATGCAGTTAGAGCTGTTAGATATCCAAGAGCGTCTTCAAAAGACAATTATCTTTATCACTCATGATGTGAATGAAGCCTTCAAAATTGGTGATCGTGTTGCGGTGATGCGTGACGGGAAAGTCGTTCAAATTGGTACACCAGAAGAAATTATGGAAGCACCTGCTAACGACTATATTTCCGAATTTATTAAAGATATTGATCGATCGAAAGTTTTTCAAGCATCTCACATTATGATGAAACCAAATGCGATTGTGTCACTAAAAGACGGCTTAAACGTCGCAGTGAAAGAAATGCAGCAAAACGGGTTATCTAGCGTGTTCGTTGTGGATCGAGGTCGCATTTTAAAAGGCATTCTGACCATTGATCAAGCGATAAAAGGGATAAAAGAAAAACAAACACTCGCAGAAGTGATTTCAGAGGACATTCAACGAGTAAAAGCGGATTGCTATGTGACCGATTTAATTCCAAAAGCGCTTGAATCTGCTTTTCCATTGGCAGTTGTGAATGATGAGGGACGTTTAGAAGGGATTATTCTCCGTGTTCATGTTTTATCTGGATTAATCTCGGAAGAAGTTAAGGAGACAGAGGAATATCATCCTAAAGAAGAGTTAAGTCCTGTGTAAGATATACATTCGTTTTACAGCATAAAAACGTCATGAAGGATACCTTTCCATTTATGACGTTTTTTGCTGTTCGTTTTTACTACTGCATTCACGTAACGTTACTTTCTTTTTTCCATTACACTAACGGTACAGCGAGAGATACAGATGGTTTTTCCTTCTTCATTTGTTAAGTCAATATGCCACACCATTGTCGATCTTCCCTTATGAAAAGGTGTCGCGGTCGCAATTAACGTACCTTCAGACATGGTTCGAATATGGTTGGCATTAATCTCCATCCCAAAACAAACGTGGGTTTCAGGGTTAATGTTTATAGCTGTGGCGATCGAAGCAGCGGTTTCCGCTAACACAACGGAAGCACCGCCGTGTAAAACGCCATATGGTTGGTGAACGGGTGGCCCAACCGGCATTGTCATAACGACTTTATCGGTCGACAGTTCTTGATATTCGATTCCAAGCGTTTCGATTAATGTGTTTTGAGCGTTTTCCTTTAACTGAACAAGCTGTTCTTCTGTGAACTGAGTCATATGTACCTCCATCTATTTATTAAGCGCTTTCATTTAGTATACAGAAAAAAAAGAAAAGAAAAAAGAGTGATTCATTCACTCTCATGATTGGACAGTATTTTCGACTATAGTAATTGTTCCATTTGTTCCATCTACTCGAACGTTTGCGCCAATCGGTAAGGTTGCTTTGTAATAATTATGTGCCGATTGGACATTTGTAATTAGAGGTTTCCCCAAAGGAACAAGAAAAGAATTGATGACATCTTGATAGCTCGTGCTATAAGAAACAGGACAATCTGTACACGTTCCCATTAAAATCGCGGCACAATCATTAAATTTACCTGCTGCTTCTAACTGAGCCAAATAGCGATAAACGGTATTCGTCGGTTCGTGAGTGTCTTCCAAGAATAGTACTTTCCCAGCTGTGTCAATCTCATAGGGTGTCCCGAGGGAACCAACAAAAGACGTTAAGTTTCCTCCGATTAATTCTCCTATTGCGACACCCGAAACTCTGCCTTCTAATGGGATGGAAGGAGGATTTGTCAGGGGATAGGGAGCAAAACCATTCATTGTGGTAGAAAAAAATTGTTCAACATTATAAGGTGGTGTATTTTCACGAAAATCAATGAGAAGCAACCCTTGAAACGTAATTAAATCTGAAAACTGTGCAAGCACATTTAAGAGGATCGTAATGTCGCTATAACCAGAAATGATTTTAGGGTTAGCTCGAATCTCTGCAAAGTTTAAATAAGGGATAATACCGGCAACACCGACTCCTCCTCTTGTAGGTAAAATCCATTTCACTTCGGGATTTCGTATCATGTTCATAAAATCGTTTGCCCGACTTTCAGCAGAACCAGCTAGAAAACCAGTCCGTTCATACACACTATCTCCAACGATTACCGAAAACCCTAACTGTTCTAAGAATCGTATTCGCTCATTGATGGTATCGGCGGCGAGAGGACTGCCTAAGGTGACGATTCCAACTGTATCTCCTTGTTGCAGTCGAGGTGGAGCAATACTCACTAAGAATACCTCCCTTTTTTCTCATTGCTACTATGTATATGGACTCATTGTTAGATTAGACGAGAAAAAGGGTGCTGGTAAGCGGTTTTTTATGTGGATTCTTTTTTAGGGAAAAAGGTGTAAGACCATGAATAAATCGTATCGATTACGAAGACAATCCCCCAGACCATACTAATTTGATGTATCGAGTTATTCGGATATGGCGTAGATTCATATGAATCCTCGTTGAACCATGACCAGTCACTAAGGTACATAAGAGCATGGTCGAAGCTATTTGTACCGAAATAAAAAGCAGTGATTTGAAAGGCTAGAAAAAGAGTGGCGTGAACCATTGAGTAATAACGATATTGTCTCGCTTGATAATAAGGATCTTTTTGCTTTTTCATTTGTCTATAGTCTTCTTCTGTTAAAAGTTCAATATTACGCCACCGCCCAATGTGTTTTTTCATCCAGCGATCTAGTTTTAGAAAATCTTGTATGCCAAACGTTACCGCATATAATACAAATATAGTTATAATAATCTGCAGTGTAGAAATTTCTCCTGTTTGACTATAGAGGATCCAAGCAAGAACGGCTTCAAGTGCAGTTATGACGATGAAAAGAAGGATAAAGCCGATACTTAGTCTGTGGTGGTCGAACCAATACCGTGTTAGGCCAAACAAAAGTAAGCAAATAAGAGATACAATTTCTAACGTAACAAATATAAAAGTTCCAGATTGAACGATCCAATCCAATCGAATTCCTCCCTGTTTTCATCCGATCCAGCTTTTTTTAGCAAGTTATCCACACAGTGTCTGATGAAATTTCACCAGGATCAGAATATATACTATTTTCAGCCTATTTAGTGTAGCATAAATATAGTTTAGGACGTAAGAAGAATTAAAATTAGATACGAATGTCATCAGAAAAATATGAAACCTGTCTTTTCATTAGAAGAGAAATGACAACAAAAGATTCCCAATCATTTCATTCTATACTAGAATAGAAGAGTATCTTTTATAGATAGGTGGGTAATCATGCGGATGGAACAAGTGTTTAGCAACATTGTAAAAGTCATGCATTACGACTACGCAGGCTGTGAAGATAAAAAAGGTTGGGATCAACCTAAAGCATTTACAAGTAAAGTCCGGGAAGTAGAGAATCGAGAAGACTTTGTTGAAGTTGTACGGGATTATCTGCTCGATTTTGATGATCAGCATTTGTTCTTTTTAGATGAAAAGCAATCAAGAAGGGAAACAAAAAAAGATGTTGGATTTCGTGTGCGCCGGTATGAGGATCGTCTCTACGTAACGAGTGTCTATGAAGCGAATATCTTGAAAATTGGTACATATTTTCGCTCGTTAGATGGAGAACGGATCTTAGATAGTCGAAACAAATACGAGCGTTATTTAAATGAACACCACCCTGAGCGAGAAGATTGGACGTTTATTTTGCAACAGTGTAAGACGGCAGAGGCCGTGACACCTAATGGAGAAGTATTTCAATATAATTTTACGCATTATGAGCAAAACCATCGCCCCCCAACATACGCTGTTCAAGAAGTCATGAATGATATCGTATTGCTGACTTTTACTGATTTTATGAACGCTGAAAGCATCGCGCAACTAGTAGAAAACCAGCGTAAGTTACTTGAACGTTCGAATAATTGGATTATTGATGTGCGCACGAATGGTGGTGGCTCAACATCAAGCTTTGCCTCATTACTACCTTATATGTTGCCTGAAAAAGGCATAGCAGTCGACTCGACTTTTCACGAAATGAGCTTCAATTTTACTGAAGCTTCTGCCAAGAGACAGCTGGCAAGTATAGAACAGATGCTGGTTCAAGAAAAAAATCTAGAAACAATTGATCTGTTAAAACGATACGAAGCGATGTGGCAGGAACATAGAGGGACAGGATTTGCCATGTCTTCCTTGCACGCGAAGCCGGATTTATTCAAAAAAGGAACCGCAACACCAAAACAGATCTTTGTTCTTACTGATGTGTATTGTGGAAGTGCAGGCGATGCTTTTGTAGAGTTGGCAAAATTATCGCCAAAAGTAACGGTAGTGGGACGTCCAACAAAAGGGTTAAATGATTATTCCAATGTTGTTCGTGCCGAGTGGGACGGTTTTGCATTATATTACCCTACCTCACGTTTAATGCGTATCGATAACGGTCAAGGGATGTCTAAAGTAGGAATTTCCCCTAACCATTATATTCCATGGACACCCCAACATTTATATGAAGACGTTGATTTAACCTATGTGTTTAACAAACTAACAGCCAATAAGAAAAACCTTGTTAAACAATAACGTTAACAAGGTTTATAAATAATGAACGGGATCAGAGATAAACGGTTCATGACGAATAAAATGACGATCAAGAAACTGTAAAACACGTTCTTCGTATTCTGATTCAAAGTGGAAATAGCTGCGTATGTGGCCGCCTTTTTCCGGAAGCCAGAGCTCACTTCCGGCTGCACTATTGTGGATGGCTTCTGATTCGGAATATGGAATCGCACCGTCATGCATAGAATGAATTAAAAACAGACCTTTGTCATCGGGGTAGGACTGTGCCGCGTAAAGTGGCGTGACATCTGTTGGATTAAAGCCAGGAACCATGACCCCAATGGCGCGCGTTGTACCTGTTGCAAATGATTTTGGCAGCCCGGTCCAGTATTCAAAACTATCAGCAGCATACTCACTCAAATTGGCAAAAGGCGAATCGGCGATAACTGCTTTGACTTCTTCAGACTCTGCTCCTGCCATAATGGACGTAACCGCGCCCATCGACCAACCCATTAAAGCGATATCCTCAACACCACGCGTCTCGCTTACGTAGTCAATGGCGCTTAAAAGGTCTGTTTTTTCATTTCCGCCAAACGTTGTCGGTGCTTGTTCAGACATACCGGAGTTACGAAAATCAAACATAAACACATGGTAGCCTTCTTCGCTTAAACGACTAGCCAATTGCAAAGGGCTAAAAGGCATTTCAGTCCGATTATACCCATACCCATGAGCAAAAATAACGGCTTTATCGGTATTGAAAATGGAATTATGTTCAGAAGGAATCCACCATCCGCTTAGAGAAATATGATCAAATTTATTTGAAAACTGAACTTCCTCATATTCAAGATCGTAATGACTAGGATTACTCTCAAGGAGCCGAATAGCCGGGTTTGTGGCTTTATAGCCAACAAACATTAGTGCAGCGGTTAAAAGGACAAGTAAAGCCGCAAACGTTGTAACAGCATTCATTAGCCAGCTTTTCATGTTGAGTTGCTTCTTCATCCCTTCCACTCCTTATGTGTCGTTCGAAGATTCATAGATCATGCACATCGACTTCCTAAGCATCATGTTAGCATTATTATACGATCTTCATAAATTCTTTACAATTGGTATACCTCAAGTTTAACGTCAGAAAACCTTGCTCTCTCTATACATATAAAGAAGGTTACATTCTGGTAACAAATTTGAACGAAATGTTTTAAATAAGTCTGAAAAAGAGGAGTCTGAACAGGTTGAAAAAATCTGCAGAACTGATTCAAGAAACGAATACTAATTCGCAGAAACCACAAATCAAACTCGTTTCGTTAAGCATGGCGCATGAAGCAGCACTCCACCAATTCGAATTAGAAAACAGAAGCTATTTTGAATCCATGGTGCCGAGCAGAGGCGATGCATTTTATAACAAGAATGAATTTAGACAACGGTTAACGAATCTAATAAAGGAAGAAGAGGATGGGCAAGGAATCTTTTATCTTCTATTTAATGAAGTGGATGATCTCGTAGGTCGATTCAATTTAGTGATCGATGGGAATCAAGCTGACATCGGTTATCGAATTGGAGAGGCTTTTTCAGGAAGAGGTTATGCAACACAAGCACTTCAATTAGTAATTGAAGAAGTACGCGCGGCTAATCGAATAAACGAACTAACCGCGAAAACAACGTCGGCTCATCGAGCATCGCAGCAAATTTTGCTGAAGAATGGTTTTACAGAAATTAATGGACATTCCGAGTCATTTATGTGGAATGGGCAAGAGCAGTGGTTTATTTATTATCAGAAGAAGCTCAGTTAGCGAATTCAGATGCTCACCCATTCATAAAGTTATGAAGTTTACTCACTTCATAAATGTAGAGAGCCCCATAAAGGAAAAGCTGAACTGTGAAGAGGGCAATTGCGAAAGTGTAATGTTTTTTCACGATCTTTTCTTTTCGTTTATGTAAGATATAAGAGCCGATGGATGTACAACTACCTGCTAATGATAAGGATATAAATAGTAAAAAGCGATCGAGTCTCGTTAGAAAGTTGTTCGTTATGGCAGCCATTAGTTCAGAACTTGTCTTATCCAACTCTCGACCAGAAAAGTCAATCGTAGTCTGTTGATTTAGAATGCGTGTTTCTAACACAATGGCATTTTGATCGGCCTCAACGAGTTGGTAATTATAAGGAAAGAGGCCTAACGTGACAAAAGCAAACGAAAAGCAGAGAAACAACACGATATGGATTGAAAATAATGATATGAAGCGTAAAAATACAGACATACTATTCTCCTTCTAGATAGATAAAGGTGGTCTTGATCGCTCGTTAAAAAGATAGGAGTGTTGTTGAACCCACTCTTTAATCGACAAGACCAATTCGTTTAATGTTGATTGGACAGAGGTAATCGTGTCTAGATAATAAAACGTAGAAGGATCTATTTCATAGCCAGGTAGCGAGTGAATGAAAATTTTTGTGTTCGACGCAAGGGCTAACCCTAGTTCAACATGACTGCCTTTTCCTCCAGGTAATAATAGAATGAATATATCGGCATCTTGTACAGCTTGTTTTTCCCTCTCGCCAATAGCTTTTAAATGCTGTGCAGAGGTTGAGCGCTCATTTTGCGTCCAGTCGTATGTTTGAACGTATCCATCGTTCTGCAAAGACAAAGATAGCGTCCGAACAGAATCGATGTTTGCAAAAGATGAAGCAATGTAAAAATTCAAAACAATCACTCCTTTAACCCGATTATAAATGAAATCACTCGATTTCACTATAAAAAGGGTAGGAGTGATCGTTGTTTCTTAAAAAGAATCTCAGGGAGATGACCAAAAAATCGACCGGGGCAAAAAGTCATTCGGATTTTTGTCAACAAGGACTCAAGAAATCGTTTAATCGGGCCAGTGCTCATGAACGTCTATGAATACTGGCTTGACTCTTCTAGAAAATATAGTGAATAGAACTAGGTGTATATACAGATTATTTTTCTCTCATGTCTTACTCGTTAGCGTGGATGGCGACTCCGACGGGAAAAGTGACAGTCCGAAAATCCAAGAGTGATGTTTTCGAAGGAGTTGAGGCGTTGCCCGCGGCAAAGAAGACACCGTGAGAGCAAGTGACAACGTAGCGCAAACGGATGTCGCGCTTGTGCCTGTGGTGAAAACGTCCATCCGCGCGATAAGTGATGACTATCACTTGAATCGATCGTTTCCATTTTCGGGTAAAAGATAACAGTTTTTAGACAGACCTAATCAAATTATAAAACCAGTGTATCGTGATTTTACACAGAGGTCTGGACTTTATTTTCAGATTTTGAGTTAGGAGCCTATCAAGATTCTAAGCATTTACACGACCACATTGCGTACGGGGAGCCGCTACGGAAATAAGTATAGGGGAGAGGAACGCTTATGGAAGGAAAATTTGTCACGCAAAGCGTGGACGGCCAAACGTTTCAGCTAAAAGAACTGCATGATTTTCAGTGGCTTCAATCCTACGGGACAGTGTTTAACGTTTTTGATCAACAAGATTCAGGAAATCTTAGCTTTGGTGTGAAAAAAGGAACAGAGCGATATTTCATCAAGTATGCGGGTGCTAAAACGATTTACCATAACAACACACCCTCTGAGTCGATACAGAGGTTAAAAGAGGCTGAAAGGGTCTATCGTGATTTGCAGCATCCATCGTTAATTCAATTTATAGAGGCTATTAAGACACCAAATGGCTACGGGCTTGTTTTTGCTTGGACAAACGGAGAGAATTTGTATCCACACTGGGAATTTCCACCGCCGAAAAAATATACGCATCCTGATTCTCCTTTTTATCGGTTCAGGCAGCTTCCGTTTGAGAAAAAATCTACCGCGTTTAAACAAATCCTTTCTTTCCATAAGTATGTGGAAGAGGAAGGCTATGTCTTAATTGATTTTTATGATGGGAGTTTATTGTATAACTTTACGTCTGATAGACTGACGATTTGTGACATCGATATGTATGCGAAAGTCCCGTACACCAATGAAGTGGGGCGGATGTGGGGATCGTCTCGTTTCATGGCTCCTGAGGAATTTGAAAAAGGGGCTACGATTGACAGGCAGACAATGGTCTATACAATGGGGGCGATGGCATTTGCTTTATTTGGTGGGGAGACTGACCGTTCTCTTGATAAGTGGCAAGCGCCAGAACGTTTTTATTCGATTGCGCGAAAAGCTGTTCAAACGGATAAAAGCGCACGTTACGGTTCTGTTGGCCAATTTTTAGAAAAATGGCTTGAAAAAGAATAAGAGTGTCGATTCTCTTATTCTTTTGTTTTTTCCATTGTATCAAGCCGTTCAAGAATGTGATCAAGCTTCTTGTCGATATCCTCGAACTCAGGTCCCATCCCTTGGCGCATTTCTAATTCTTTTAAATGAGCGCGGTTGTTAATTAATATGGTAATAATGGGAAATAAAATGGCAGCTAGGGGAATAAGCACCCACCACGGAAAATCGGCCATATTCCATCCTCCTCTTCTACATCTCTTCTACGTATACGTGTGGAAAAGAGAGAAGTTTCACTCTCGTTCAAGATGACTTCGAAGAAAATCTTTTACCGAACTAGCTGTTTTCATTCCTTTTAACTTCGTTTCTTTTAAGCTAATTGATTGTTTTGCAAGAATGGGCGATATTCCTGTTAGCACGGTGTCCGTTCCGACAAGTTGTAAAATATCTCGTAAGCGAAAAATGCCTTCAACAACATATTCGTCGAAATCTTCCAATCCTGAAACATCGACAATTAATGTTGATAGATCGAGTTTGGAGGTTTCTTTTGTGACGGTATTAAACATATGGTCAAAGCGTTCCTTACCAAACTCCCCTACGAGTGGAATAACTGCAATTCCGTTAACTAATGGAACAATAGGTGTGGAAATCGTGTCAATTCGCTGCACGGTATCAAAATAGCTTAATTCGACTTCTTTTTGAACGGAAACATCTTTTTGAATCCCGATAAAATATTTCACTTCAGGTTGATCAAGCGTGACACATTCAATGTTTAATTCATTCCAGAAAAAACTTCCATCTTTGCGATAATTAATAATTTCAACTGAAATGGACTCATCGTTGCGAATGGCTTCTCTAATTTGATCAACTTTTTCTCTATCTGTGTCTTCCCCTTGAAGAAAACGACAGTTTGTCCCAATGACTTCCGATTCTTCATACCCTGTCATATCCGTGAATCCTTGGTTAGCATAGACAATTGGATTATCATCTTGAGACGGATCTGTGACAAGAACACCTACTTTTGTTTGGTCTAAGAGTCGTGTTAAAAGTTGAGACTTATTAAACAACTGTTCCATATTAACACCTCGAATGTATTCAGATTCAATAAAGATGTTTTCCCAACAAATCAATGAATTAAACAAACGCTTTCGTAGATTTAAGCGCATCTTCATTCAATTTCATGTAAAATGGTACAGAATGATAATAGAGTGAGGGACGTAAGATGAGAGATTTTATGGAGCAAGCAAAGTTAAGTGTTCAACTTCCAAAAAAGAAAGCCGTCTTTCAATTAAATCGGACTCGAATCGGTGTCCCGTTTTTTTATGTTGGTATTTGGCTCGTCTTTATTTGTATACCGTTATCGGTTCAGTCGTATTGGAATGCGGAAGGTGTGCTAGGAGAATTGGCAGTACCTATTTATTTTGTCTATTTTCTATTTGTGTTCTTCCCAATTTTCGCTGGTGCCATTTACTTTTTACTTGCCGCAATTGCCGCAATTGCACTGACATTGGCAAAGTTATTGGAACGAAAGCTGACTTTTTTAATGATGTTTAAACTGGCATCATTTGCAGCGACTTTTCCGCTGATTGGATATGGAGTCTTTCTTTTTATTGACGAAGGGATTGCAACACTCTGGATATGGCCAAGTGTGGCGTTTCTATTCTTTGTTTTAGTTCGATCCATTTTTCATTATCCGAAGCAAAAAAATAAACGAAAGGGACTGATGAAATGATAATCGAACGAACGGAAGATTGGGTGAAGGAACGTTTGGCCCACGATACGACGGGGCATGATTGGTACCATATTGATCGTGTGAGAAAAGTAGCGGTAATGTTAGCTGAAAAAGAGAATGCTGATCAACAAATTGTAGAACTGGCGGCATTGCTTCACGACACCATTGACGATAAAATCGTCGCAAATGAACAAGTAGCGGTTGAAGAGGTGAAGAAATTTTTGGTTGAACAAGGGCTACCAAAACCGGCATTGTATAAAGTGCTTGCCATTATTCAAACCATTTCTTTTAGCAAGGGGCAGGAGCTTTCGCTACTTGAAGCAAAAATTGTGCAAGATGCTGATCGACTTGATGCGATTGGTGCGATTGGGATTGCGAGAACGTTTCAATATTCCGGAGCAAGGAACCAACCTATCTATGATCCAACTCTTTCCGTACGAGGACAAATGACAAGGGAAGAATATCGCCATGGAAAATCATCAGCCATTAATCATTTTTATGAGAAACTATTACAATTAAAAGATGGTCTGCATACGCAAACGGCAAAAGAAGTCGCCGAAAAGCGGCATGCACTTATGGAGCAATTTTTAGATCAATTTTTTCTAGAGTGGGAAGGAAACGCCTAGAACATTAGCTTATCGATCCATTCGATGAGCTAGTTTTATATTAAAAAGGCAAATTGACAAGTATTAGAAGTTATGAAAAAATGAAAGCGATGTCAATATGATGAATTTCATATTAAGTAGTAGTCATTTTTACGAATGATAACAGCAACATTTTTGCAACATTCGCTTTATTGAATGGCGACGACTCCTAGGGGAACAGCACGTGACCGAAGACAATGGAGCGTTTTTTGCGGTGGCTGAGGCCTTGCCTGTGGTGAAAGCGTTCGCCATTTTAAATAGAGTGTACGTCATTTCGAATCAAACTCGAATTATGAAATTAGCTCAATAAATTAAATTATTTTACTTTTTTTCATAATCAGACAGGAGGGGTGAAATGAGAACTCGATTTGGATGGATGAGCATTTGTGTTTCATCAGTAATGCTAACAAGTTGTTTAGCACAAACGGAAACTGTAAGTGAAACCGATGTACCAGAAGGAGATGTTACGGTTTGGGCTTGGAACTTAGAAGCTGATTATTTAATCGATATTGTGCCAGCATTTGAAGAACAGTATCCAGATATTAATGTGAATGTGATGAAACTTAGTGGTGATCAAGTATATCAGCGGCTCACCACAGGACTGGCGGCTGGAGTAGAAAGTCAGTTACCTGATCTAGTACAAGTCGAAAACCAACGGATCGATTTGTATATGGACAATTTTGCTGAAAGTTTTGTCAATCTGTCGGAAATGGGCTTTGACGAACATCAAGATAAATTTGTGGAAGGGAAAATTGCGCCGTTAATCAATAATGATGGAGGTGTAATGGCTTTTCCTCGAGACACTGGACCAATGGCGGTTTTCTATCGTCAGGATTTATTTGAAGAGGCTGGGATCGATCCCGCATCAATTGTGACATGGGACGACTACATTCAAGCGGGTAAAGAAATGCGTGAAGATACGGGCATGTTCATGACTGGGATTCAATTAAATGGCGACACCAGTTTTTATCGCGCTATGCTGCAACAGCACGATTTGTTTTATTTTGATTTGGATGGCAACGTAACAGCGAATACTGAAGCCGCGCATAAATCGATGCAAACATTAAAAGAAATGGAAGATGTGAATATGTTGTTACACGCAGCTACCGGTGAAGAGATCAATGCAGCCATTAAGAATGATGCGGTTGCTTCTGTAATCAGTGGATCGTGGCAAAAAGGAATCATAGAAGACCAGATGCCTGAACAAGAAGGATTATGGCGAGTGATGCATTTACCAGCATTTGAAGAGGGAGGAAGTACGGCAGCAAATGATGGAGGGTCAAATTTAGCGATAACAGAAGTGTCCACGAACAAAGAAGCGGCTTACTTATTCGGAGAATTTGCGAGTGTTCACGTGGATAATCAAGTATATGGCGCTTTAGCTTATGGTGCTTATCCAGCTTTAATTGAAGCGATCGACCGCCCTGAAATGCGTGAAGGGATCGATTTCTACGGCGGACAAGAGATCTTTGATGTTTTTGCTGAAGAGGCACTGAATCTGCCCGTTGTGAATTTCACCGATGACTATTTAAGAGGGCAGAACAATTTTAATGATGCAATTGGTCGGGTGATTTTGCAAGATGTCGCAATTGAGGATGCCCTTAATACGACAGCAAATCGATTAGAGTCTGCAACGGGACGGGGGTCGAGCGATGAGTGAGCGGGCATTATCAAACAAATCTACACCGATTCGTAAAAAGAAGAAGAACAATCGTTCAACAGGTGGTCTTGCGCCTTATATTTTTATTGCACCAGCGGTTATTTTGTTTGTTTTATTCACAGGATATCCAATTGTTTACTCGCTCATTTTAAGTTTTACGACAAATGAGGCAGGCGTGAATGTGTTTGCTGGATTTGATAACTACATTAGGCTCTTTCAAGACACGTTGTTTTACGAGTCGTTATTTAACACATTTATTATTTTAATCGTGCAAGTACCTGTTATGACGATGCTTGCAGTCATTCTTGCAAATGTTCTTCATAGTGGTATACATAAGTATAAAGGGGTTCTACGTGTCGCTTTTTTCACCCCTACGGTAACATCGTTAGTGGCAGCGGCGATTATCTTTTTACTTATATTAAATCAAGATTTTGGGATTTTGAATTATATGCTTGGCTTTATCGGTGTGGATCAAATTCCTTGGCTTAATGATCCTTTTTGGGCAAAAGTATCTTTAATTATGGTAACGATTTGGCGTTGGACAGGATACAATATGATTATTATTTTGGCAGGGTTACAAGTGATTCCAAAAGATTTGTACGAAGCGGCAAGCATTGATGGTGCAAGTACAGTGCGCAAATTTTTTTCCGTCACATTGCCGCAGTTAAAACCGGTTTTATTATTTGCTGTTGTGATGTCAACGATTGGTACCTTCCAATTGTTTGATGAAGCATTTAATCTCACAGGTGGTGGACCAATCAATGCAACGACTACGGTTACGATGTATTTGTATGAAAATGGTTTTGAATACTTTGATTTTGGCTATGCGTCTGCTATTGCCTACGTCGTCGTGATTATCATTGCGATTCTCTCGTTTATTCAGTTTAGAGTGGCAGGTGATCGTGAATGAAACTAGTTGGAAAGCTATTAAAGTATCTTGTTTTACTCATAGGTCTTTTTATTACGTTAGGGCCTTTTTATTGGATGGTTGTGGGAGCGACAAACTCTTCAGGCGCATTGCTATCCGTACCGCCGAACTTAGTCCCTGGAGATCAGCTTGTACAAAACTTTCAAAATCTAGTTGCGAACATCGATATCTTTCAAGCATTGTGGAATTCAACGGTTATCACGGTCATCTTTACGAGTGTAGCTGGCATCATAAGTGCGGCAGCGGGCTATGCATTTGCAAAATTTGAATTCAAAGGCAGGGGGCCAATCTTTGCGCTTTTGTTAGCGTCAATGATGATTCCTTATCAAGCTCTTATCATTCCACAATTTGAGTTGTTTGCAAATTTAGGTATCTTAAATACGTATAGCGCAATTATTTTACCGCAACTTGCTTATCCGTTTGCCATTTTTCTTATGCGGCAAAGTATGAAGTCTATTCCAGATTCCATCCTTGAATCTGCAAGAATTGATGGTTGCGGAGAGTACCGAATGTTTTTTCGGATTGCACTGCCGATGATGCTGCCGGCAATAGGCGCGGTCTCGATCTTTTTATTTACCCACCAGTGGAACAATTTCTTATGGCCGCTTGTGGCAATCGTGACGGAAGATATGTATACACTTCCGATTGTGTTATCCATTCTCGGCGGGCAAGATAATCTTGATTATGGCCAGCTTATGCTAGCAGCAACCATTTCTGTATTGCCTATTTTTATCATGTTTTTGTTTTTACAACGTTATTTTATTGCGGGCATTGCGAGCGGCGCCGTAAAAGAGTAATCCATAAGGAGAAGCTGGATCAAAAGCGACATTTGCTTTAGGTCCAGCTCTTTTTTCTGACGCACATGTATACAAGCGCTCGGCGCATATACTGAAGGATGTTGTCAGAGAAAGGAGCCAAAAGAATGACTCAATCTGAGCGTAAAGAAAGTGCTTATTATCGAGTGCTGAACCATGCGCTATTACATTTAATTCAACCAACTGATGTAGAAGTTCTTGATATTGGATGTGCGGCGGGGTATTTAGGAGAAGCGATTAAGGTGAAGACAGGAGGACTCGTCTCAGGGGTTGAACTTATATCAGAGGCTGCAGAAGAAGCGAAAGCAAGGCTCGACCAAGTCGTATGTGCAAACATTGAAGCAGACACACTCCCTTTTCACGACCAGCAATTTGATGCTGTTGTGTTTGGTGATGTGCTCGAACATATGCTAGACCCTTGGCGTGTAGTGAGAAAAACAGCAACGTTACTCAAGCCTTCAGGTTCCATTTACGCAAGCATCCCAAATGTTGGACATATTACCATCATCGAACAGTTGTTGAAAGGAACATGGACATACGCAGAATCAGGCTTACTCGATAAGACTCATTTCCGATTTTTTACGAAAGAAGAAATACGAAAGCTGTTTGAAGAGAATGGGTTTTCTATAGAATCAATCACCCAATTGATGAACACTGGGGAAAGAGAAGATCAATTGATTAAAGGGTTACGTTCTCTAGCAACAGCGTTTCAAATACCAGTAGATGATCTTCAAGAGCGGGCAACAGCTTATCAATATATCGTTCATGCTAGGAAGAAGGGGTAAGATGAAGGCAAAATTTAGCCATGTTACTCCCAATAATCATGTCTTTTATCAGATCGATGGAGATCTTCCTTCTGGCTGGTATTTTCTATCTTTTACTTATAAAGGCAAGCATTCTGTACCGATTAGGCTTTATTGGACATTCGATCAAGCTGGTTTTAAACAAACGTGGAGTGAGGAGATTGGCTTGTTAGATAGCAAACTTGTTAACCAGCATCTATTCTCTTGTTATCTTTCTCCTCATCTAACCAAGCTCCAGGTTTCATTAGAATTTGAAGAAGAGACACCACATGAACTCGCGATCACACAAGCGACCCCTATGTTGCTTAATACGTTTTTATCTCTTGCTTGGTCAAAAAAACATCAACATTTTAACATTGAGTGGGATGGCACGAACCATTTGATGAATTATAATCGCTATCGAGCTTTTAAGTTACTTGAAAACAAACGAAATTTAGCCCCACTTTTAACAGCTATGAGACATGATATTCCTGATGAGCATGCATATTATCTTTTGCAAGAAAAAGAACCTGCACTTAGCTTATGCGACGGTCCGGTCGTTTCAGTTGTCATTCCAGTATACGACGTCAATATTAAGTATTTATTAGAAGCCGTGCGCTCTGTTCAAAATCAATCGTATCAAGCTGTGGATTGCATCGTTGTAATTCATGAAAGTATTCCAGACAATCTCATTGATCAGTTTAAAGAAGAAGTGCATAATCAAAACCTCCGTATTATGAAAGGAAGTGGGGTAGGCACAAAGGCTTCTTTAATCAATCAAGGGTTGTCGGTCGTTATGGGAGAACAAGTGTTAATTCTACAGCCTGATGATCGGTTAGCGGTAAATGGCATTGCGTGGTTGATGCGAACAGAAGCGGACGTCGTATATAGTCATGAAGCGTATATAAACGAAACAGGTACGTTCGTTAATGTGTACGAAAAGCCGGCATGGTCACCAGAACTTCTTTTAGCCCATAATTACTTAGGAACTGGTGTGATGATTTCGACGAAACTTTTAAAAAGTTCAGGTGCATTCCGAACGCAATATGGGCAGGCAAGTGACTATGATTTCTATTTAAGAATAACGGAGGTAGCAGCTTCAGTTGAAAGAGTGGAAAAATATGCTTATCATAAGCGCTTGGCCTCTGATTTATGTGAATGGGAAAGCGATGAAACGAGACAACAAGAAACGGTTCAGCTTGGAAAAAAGGCGCTAGAGGAAGCGCTCGTAAGAAGAAAGCAAAGTGGCAAAGTGTTTATAAAAGACGAAGAGTCAAATCTTTATGCCATACGTATGAACGTACCGGATCAAGTGAAAATAAGCATTCTTATATGTACCCGAGATCAGCCGGGATTACTAGAACGTTGTTTGGTATCGATTTTTGAGAAAACGACGTATCAACATTTTGAAGTTCTGGTTGTTGATAATGGATCTGTTGAAAATGAGACGGCTGCTCTGTTTGAAAAATGGAAGCAGCAAGAGGCAAATCGATTTCGTGTGATTCGAGATGACCGACCATTTAATTTTTCTGCTTTAAATAACGAAGCAGTAAAAAAATCAACTGGTGAATTAATCGTATTATTGAACAACGACATTGAAGTTCTGTCTTCCATGTGGCTTGAAGATATGGCGGGTTATGCCATTCAAGAAGAAATTGGCGCGGTCGGTGCGTTGCTTTACTATCAAAGTGGCCATGTCCAACATGCTGGAGCCATCTTTAATGATGTGGCGCCTATCCACTCGTTTTATAAAGGACTTCTGGGCGACAATGCGGTTTCAAAACTTGTGCAGTTACAAAGAAATTTTTTAGCTGTAACAGGAGCATGTCTGATGGTAAAGCGATCGCTTTATGAGGAAGTTGGCGGACTAGATGAAGCTTTTGAATCGTCTTACAACGATATGCATTTTTGTATGGAGCTTTATGCTCGAGGCAAACGAAATGTGTTGATCCCAGAAGCTAAACTATATCATCATGAATCGATTTCAAGAGGGCGTTTGCAAACAATCGACAAGCAAGAAGAGTGGATGCGAGAACTGGGACGATTTCGATCATTATGGGGACATTATTTTCAAAAAGATCCTTTTGTTAGCAGCCACACGTTTTGAGCGGACATTAATTTTAAAGCTCGTTTAGTAGTACAAAAAGAATCTTCATGAATGTTCATGAAGATTCTTTTTTATCCATCTTTTCTTGTATGATCAGAAAAATCCTCTTCCTTTTCACTGCTATTTTCCATTGTTTCTTCTTGTTCTTTTGTATAGCTTTTTTCATTGTCGTCTTTATTTGGATTTGAATGATCATCTCGTTCTTGTCGATCTTTATCCCGATTTTTCATCGTTTCTTCTTGTGAATCCGTATAAGAGCGTTCTTCATCTTTTTCCTCTTCTTGTTTTTGTTTTAAGTAATCTGATCGCTCTCCGTGCCAAATTAAGTCAAAAATAGCGCGGCCATTGGTTGGTTGACCATCTGGTAAGTAAACCGGAATAATATCAAAGAACACAAAGTAAAAAACGTAAAACATGAATGTACTCCAAAACATGTTTTCAGGTAAGATGGAGGCTGATAAGAGTGAATTGATGATAATGGCTACAATCATACAAGATAAGATTGGCGAGGCATAAATCAAGCCGTGCCAAAAACGGTTTTTGGGGTTTACTTCATCATATTCCATCCAGCTAAACATAAAAAAATAACGACGTACTTCAATCGTTTTTAAAGAAAAAAGTTTGGGACCGCTACCAACAACCAAATTTTTATTCGATGCTCCAAGTAATACAGCTGTTAAATAATAGCCGGATTCTCGAATAACTGTAACAATAGGTAAAATGACTAATGCAGACATAATAAGTCTTCCTAAATCAATGAGTGTAAACATCGCATGTAGCTCCTTTCGTACTTTCCTCTACTAACGTACCCGATTCAGATAGACCACAATCCACATTTTTAAATTCACGAACATGTAGTAGAAATACATCTTTATTTTCCCTTAAAAGAGTGGCAAAATAGGAAAGAAGCGATAAATACAGACTTTTGTGAGAACGATTTCACATTATTGGGAGAGAAGGGTTAATTTGGAGCAAACAGCAATTACGGGTAAAAAACGGTTCGGTTTAGCCTTATTACTCGGGACGTTGGCAGCGTTTGGACCACTAACGATTGATATGTATTTACCTAGCTTTCCGTCTATTGCATCGGATTTAGGCTCACCAGCTTCGTTGGTACAGCTCAGCTTAACTGCTTGTTTGTTAGGTCTAGGTACAGGTCAACTAGTTGTTGGACCGTTGAGTGACTCGAAAGGAAGAAAAAAACCGCTTGTTATATCAATCTTTTTGTATGTGCTCGCGTCTTTAGCTTGTGCGATGGCACCAAATATTACAACACTGATAGTGGCGAGGTTTATGCAAGGTTTCACAGCAGCAGCGGGAATCGTCATTTCAAGAGCGATTGTCCGTGATTTATTTAATGGAAGAGAACTAACGAAATTTTTCTCATTATTAATGCTTATTAATGGGTTAGCGCCGATTTTAGCTCCTGTTTTTGGTAGTGCAGTTTTGTTGTTACCAGGTGCTAATTGGAACTGGATTTTTATTACACTGGCTATCCTTGGTCTTGTCATTGTTCTGATTGTCATTAATCGCTTAAAAGAGACGTTGCCTGAAGAAAATCGAACGCAAAGCAGTATTGGTCATACATTGCGGACATTTAAGAGCTTACTATTAGATCGAACATTTATGGGTTTTGCGTTCACTCAAGGGTTAATGATGGGAGGAATTTTTGCATACGTGTCAGGAACTCCTTTTGTTTATCAAGGTATCTACAATGTATCACCCCAAGTATTTAGTCTGTTGTTTGCCGTAAATGGGTTAGGGATTATTGTTGGGACTCATTTAGTCGGCCGATATGCAGGAATTATACCTGAGCGTTCATTTCTTCGTTTTGGGTTAATAACGGCTAGTATCGCCAGTAGCGTATTGCTCATTATGACGATCATGAATGGACCATTATTTACGATTGTGATCCCCATCTTCTTATTTGTTTCTATGATTGGTATGATTGGAACGACATCTTTCTCTTTGGCAATGGAAGCACAAGGGGGGAGAGCGGGTAGTGCCTCAGCCTTACTTGGGTTATTGCCGTTTGTAATTGGAGCGATAACGGCACCACTTGTCGGTATTGCAGGTGAAGATACGGCTGTACCAATGGGATTAATCATGTTCCTATCAAGCATTGCGGCTTTAGCAGCGTTTTATTTTCTTGCAAAAGGCGGAAAAGACGTTCAGGAGGCAAAGGATCTTTAGAATGGGAAGACAAAAAAGCGCTATCGACAACACTCTCTAGATAGAGACGCTTGTCGTAAAGCGCTTTTTCTGTTTTTTTCATAGATGATCTACTATTGCATGGCTTGGCTATTTTTTTTAGACATTTCTTTTAAAAATTGTTGCTCTTCTATTGTTAGCTCTCGACTTAACTTCGATTCCATCTCTTTTTTTAACGAAATAAATAATAGTTTTGCTGTTTGATCGAGCATAAAAGGCCTCTTTTCATTCATGCTTTACAGTATATTCGTACTAATTTTAACAGATTGCAATGAAAATAGAAAGATCTTCCCAGGCATTTCCGTAAGAACAACTGGGTAATAAAGGGAGTGAGTGACTTCTTTTATGGTAAAGCCTATGTTAGAGTATAGGGGAAAGAAGGTGACATATGGGGGAGTTAAAGAGTAAACGCGATGCTGCTGCAGCATTAATTGGACAGCTAGACAAACAGTTAAGGTGCCCCTTCTGTCGGCATGTTTTAGTGTGGGATCAATCGTATCGTTTCACATGTGCGGAGAACCACTCATTTGATTTATCGAAACAAGGATCACTATTCTTAGTGAAACAGGCTGCAAATAGTCAATATAATGGGCCGTTGTTCCAAGCAAGACATAACATGATTCAGCAATTTCAGCTATATGCGCCAATTTATGAGCCCATTTCTTTAGAGCTAAAAAATAAAGATGTGATACTAGATGCTGGAACAGGTGAAGGTTCTCACTTGAATGAACTTAAGAAAAGAGTCCCGGACATCGTTCCAATTGGATTAGACTTATCAAAAGATGGCATTAACCAAGCGGGGAAACTTTATCGAGATAGCGTATGGATGGTAGGAGATTTAGCCAATCTTCCGTTTCAAAATGAATCAATCAACGTCATACTAAACATCTTATCTCCTTCAAATTACGCTGAATTCAAGAGAGTATTAAAACAAGGTGGGAAACTGATTAAAGTAATACCAGGTGAGAACTATCTCCAAGAACTAAGAGAATACACGAACGAAACAACAAACGTAACGTATTCAAACCACCAAACCGTAGCCTTATTTAACCAGCATTTTTCTGAAGTACAGATAAAGACAGTTCAGTATAAAAAAGAATTAACTCAAACAGAGCGTCAAGCGATCGTCAACATGTCGCCACTCGGATGGTCTGTTTCGGCAGAAGCGAAGCAAATGTATATTCAAGAAGGTCAATCGACAATCACAATTGATTTAACTCTTTTAATCGCCAAGGCTTAGCGAAGAACATCCAGCTTGCTTACTCATGCGTGGATGTTCTTTGTTTTTCGATAATTGATGAGTAATAGGGCATGATGTAATCTTTGTATTCATCTTTCAGTTCAGGAGGGAGCGTCTTGAAAAATTTCACATCAACGGATTCATTGCTGTTATGTTTTAACTTGCCGCTATACTGATTGGTCCAATAAACCGCAGTAACGGAATAAATTTCATCCCCATTTTGAAAGGTAAAATGGTAGTCTTCGCCTGAAAAAATGCCGAGTAATTGAAGAGATGTAATCACGAGCCCCGTTTCTTCAAAAACTTCGCGAGTAGCTGTCCCTTCAATCGTCTCACCAAGTTCCATAAGACCACCCGGAAGTCCCCATCCTCCATCTTTGCGATGTTCAAGTAACAATTCTCCCTGATCAGTAAAAATAAGCACGACCGCTCCAGGCAATAGTAAAGGATCGTTCCCTACTTTTTGGCGTAAAGCATTTACATAATCCAATGTCTTCACTCCTTTAGGGTGAGTGTGGTGAGGGGTGTTGCAACAATTATATACGCATCATTGATTTTTCAAAAGAGAATTAGA
Source organism: Alkalihalobacillus sp. LMS6 (assembly GCF_024362765.1). Lineage (NCBI taxonomy): Bacteria > Bacillati > Bacillota > Bacilli > Caryophanales > Bacillaceae > Alkalihalobacillus > Alkalihalobacillus sp. LMS6. Next base: position 908,529 of record NZ_CP093302.1, read on the forward strand.
TAGTCGCTTAAAATAGGTGAACAGAGCAGGAACTTTGTCCATACGTTCAACATTCCATTTGCATAAGGTATAGAAGACCTTAAGTTTGGGAGGTGAATGGAATGAGTTACTACGGAACTGGTGGGTATGGACATTATAAACCTTCAAAAGGCTTCTCAGCACGTATCTGTCCTGGTTGTCGCTGCAAAAAGCGTTGCAATTCTTGTAACGAACGTCCTAAAAATCGTCCAGAGGAACGTCCTAATTGTGGAGATGCAGGGGATGCAACATTTGGAGATGCAACATTTGGAGATGCAACATTTGGAGACGCGACGTTTGGAGACGCAACGTAAGGGTCGCAATTGAGAATCAATTAGTGGTATCAATCTATACAAGGCTAAGCCATTGTGCAACAATAGGCTTAGCTTGTTTTAATTAGGGGTGTAAACCATGAGAATTGAGGCACCAAAAATACCGGAGTCTTTAACAGAAAGAAAGTTGCTCAAAATGATAGAGGAGCATGAGAACGAAGCTGTCTACATATCGATCAATGAAGAAGATGCACGTGATGTAATAGTTGAGCGATTCGTCCTTTCAAACGCTCGCGTGTCACGCACGACGTTTACGGGTGCACAGATGCCTCGTGCAGATTTTACAGATGTGCAATTTATAAACTGTGATTTTTCAAATGTGGATTTCTCAGAAAGTATCTTTCATCGGGTGGAATTTATTGATTGCAAGTTGATTGGGAGTCATTTTTCAAATGCTCATCTGACGCAAACAACTTTCTCAAATAGCATGTTGAATTTAAGTAACTTTATTGATGTTCGAATCAAGCAAGTTCAGTTTACAAAGTCGTCAATGAAACAAATGAATGTAGCAAATGGGAAGATCAAAGGGTTATACCTGAATGAGTGTGATATAGATAATATCAGTTTTTTTGAAACGCCATTAATGGGTGTTGATATAAGTACATGTACCTATAACCGAATAGAGGCGTCACAGCAAGTGATCGCTGGGTTGATTGTGTCGAGAGATCAAGCGGTTGGCTTCGCACGATTATTAGGTTTAAGAATAAAGGAAGAAATGTAACAGATATGTGAATTTCTATTAAAACGGAAAGATTCTCGCTACCATTCTATTTAGCAACAAGAGAACCCATGGTACACTGAGAAAAAGGATTTATGGAGGGGTATAATGGGGAAACGAATTATGTTGTTCATTGGAACGAATATTCTTGTTCTAACAACAATTTTTCTTGTGTGGTCATTGATCATTCAGTTTACAGGCATTGATGGATCATTCGTATCGAGTGATGGTTCCATCCAATTTGCTGTTATTTTATTATTTAGTGCGATTGTTGGGTTTGCAGGTTCCTTTATTTCATTAGCGATGTCTCGTTGGATCGCAAAAACGATGATGAAGGTCAAAGTAATCGATCCTGATGGTCCAATGTCTAGAGATGAGAAAGCAATTGTAGAAAAAGTTCATCGCTTATCAAGAGCAGCTGGCTTAGTGCATATGCCAGAGGTAGGCATTTATCAAAGTAATGAAGTGAATGCATTTGCAACAGGTCCATCAAAAAAACGATCGCTCGTAGCGGTCTCATCAGGATTATTAGACACGATGGACGACGATGCTGTTGAAGGTGTTATCGCACACGAAGTTGCCCACGTTGCGAATGGTGATATGGTTACAATGACGCTATTGCAAGGAATTGTTAATACATTTGTAGTGTTCTTCTCCCGTGTGATTGCAATTGTTTTATCACGCTTTGTGCGCCCGGAATTTCAGTTTATTGTCCAATTCGCTTCAATTATTATTTTACAAATTCTCTTTTCTATACTAGGAAGCCTTGTTATTAGTGCCTATTCACGTCATCGTGAATTCCACGCAGATCGTGGTGGTGCAGACTTGGCAGGAAAAGATAAAATGGTTCATGCGCTACGTTCATTGCAACAGTATGTAAATCGCGCGAAAGCAGGGGATCATTTAGACGATACTGCTGTTCAAACGATGAAGATTAATGGTGGAAAATCAATGATGAAATTGATGTCGACACACCCTGATTTGAACGATCGAATTGCACGATTAGAACAACGTTAAGAAGAAACTTCCGTCGAGACTATCGACGGAAGTTTTTTTAAGGAATTGGGTTACCGGCTGCTGCATAAAGCTCTGTCCATTCTTCCCTTGATAACGGAATGGCTGAGCCAGCACAAGCTTCTTTTACTCTACTTGGTTTTGTTGACCCTACCACAACTTGGATATTAGCTGGATGCCTCGTAATCCATGCGGTAGCGATTGCTGTAGCAGTGACATTATACTGTTTTGCTAAACGCTCAAGTACATCATTAAGCTCTGGGAATTCTTTGTGATTGCCAATAAACGTGCCTGCAAAAAATCCATTTTGATAAGGAGACCAAGCTTGTAAAGTAATCTCATTCAGACGACTATAATCAAGCGTTCCAGCGTCTCGATTGACAGATTCATCAGTCTTCATGTTTAGCGACATACTTGAGTCAATTAACGGTGTGTGCGCAAGGCTGTATTGTACTTGGTTCACAATAAGTTTTTGATCGACCGAACGTTGCAACAATTCGATTTGTTGTGGTGTGTGATTCGATACACCAAAATGACGAACTTTTCCACGATCATGGAGCTGTTGAAATGCTGCAGCGACTTCATCAGGTTCCATTAATGGATCAGGTCTGTGCAATAATAGAATATCCAAATACTCCGTGTTCAAACGCTGTAGAATCGCGTCGACGGACGTGAGGATGTGGTCTTTTGAAAAATCATAGAAACCCGTTGTTCCTTTTCGAATGCCGCATTTACTTTGTAAGACAATTTTTTCCCGGGAAATGTCCGTATGAGAAAGCGCTTTTGCAAATAACGATTCACATTCACCGCCGCCATAAATATCGGCGTGGTCATAAAAATTAATTCCCTCTTCATAAGCAGTTTGAATTAACTTCTGAATGGAAGCATCGTCTAATCCATTTATTCGCATATTGCCTAAGATCATGTTGGAAACGTTTAAATCTGTTCCTGGTAACACAAATGTTTTCATAATAGCCTCCTTTTCTTACTATATTCATAGTTTAAAAGGAGATGGTGCGAGAGTACAGTATTATTGTTCGACAATCCCTTTTGCAATGGCATGGGCAATTGTTGTTTGATAAGAATCATCTGCGAGCTTGGCGGCTTCTTCTGCATTTGTAATAAACCCAACTTCTACAAGAATGGCTGGGACAGGGCTGTTGCGTAACACATGAAACGTTTCTTGTTTAACACTTCGATCTACGGCACCGGTATCAGCTAGTAGGGATTGCTGTGTCGATTGTGCCATTGCTTTACCGGTCGTACTAGACGGATGGTAATAGGTTTCAATCCCAGCTGCTTCGTCGTTCGTATGCCCATTCGCATGGATGCTAACAAATTGGTCTGCGCCCCATGCTGAGGTCACAGCTACTCGCTCTTCTAAGGAAAGAAAGACATCCGTTTCCCTCGTCATATTCACAACATAGCCTAATTCTTCTAGTCGTTTCTTTGTTTTATGCGCAATATCTAATACAACATCCTTTTCCATTAATCCATTTGCAGCAGCGCCACTGTCTTGAGCACCATGACCTGGATCGAGCATGATTCGTTTTGGCTCAGGGTTGTTTTCAGGAGGTGGAGGCGTTACGTCAATTCGTTTCACCCAGTCGAGACTGATGTAGCCTGTTCCATCGGCAAGACGTCCCCAGCCTTGACCTTCATCAATAAATTCAACCATGTCACCATTATATTTTACCCCTACGACCTCTGCAGTCGTGCTAGGGGCATTCCGTACATTTAACGTTGTGTTTACGGTTACTTCTCCTTGTTCAACTGCGTATGCGGGTATAACAGCAAGCAGTAAGCAAGCGAGAGTTACGATTAAAATAAAACCATTGATTTGCATTTTATTATTGTTCATGTGAATGTCCTCCTCACCAACGGTATAAGAGACATTCTGACCATGCTAGTAATCTTTTAAACACAAAGTAGAAAAAAGATTTTAAGAATGAGAGATTGAGTCAATTTCATAATTCGAGTTAGCAGCTAAAATGACGTACACACTATTTTAAAATGGCGAACGCTTTCCCCGGGCACGGCCTCAGCCATTTCCGCAAAAAAGCGCTCCATTGTCTTCGGACACGTGCTGTTCCCGAGGGAGTCGTCGCCATTTAATAAGACGAATGTTACAACCAATATTGCTGTTATCATTCGTGTAAATAACTACTACTTATTATGAAATTCATTCGATTCTAAAGAAATCTTTCACTCCATAAATCGAAGTAAATCGCCTAACAGAAAATCATCCGAGAGCTGAAGTTGTTCTCGAACAATTGCTTGTTTGGCTGAACAAGATTGTATTGGAATCATGGTGTTGCTTGAACGCTCATAACAGGCATGATCGGCAAAAAGAAAATCTTGCGCAATAAAATGACCATCTCGAAATATAATCGGCATGTCGCTTGGGCGAGTAAATAAATCGTAGCTAAAAGATAAGTTTGCATTTGTTGAGATCCCGAGAAGGTGAAGAACCGTTGAATGGATATCAATTTGTCCACCTTCTGTTTCAATTGTACGTCCTGTTTGTCCTGGAATATGGATAATCAACGGCACCTTTTGTAAATCAATATGAGAGAACGTCGTTTCTTCTTGATCCAAAAATTGATGGACGCCTTTTTCATATTGACGAGAAATACCGTAGTGATCTCCGTATAAAACAAACATTGTGTCTTCATACATGTCTTCGTCTTTTAATTGCTGAAAGAACTGTTCGACCGCCGCATCTAAATAACGAACTGTCGTAAAGTAGCGATTAACGATACCTACGTCGGTCTCGCCTTCTTCAATCAATTGATCTTCCTCTTCCAAAAGAAACGGAAAGTGGTTTGTTAATGTAATGAATTTTGCAGAATAGGGTTCTTCTAATTCTTTTAGAAGCGGAACAGATTGTTCAAAAAACGGCTTATCTTTTAAACCATAATTTACACTTTCGTCTTCTGTAACGTTGTACATCTCTTTTGAAAAGAAATGATGATACCCAAGCGCATCGTACATTAACTCGCGATTCCAAAAAGTAGCATCGTTAGCATGAAAGGCTGCAGATGTATACCCATTATGCTGTTCAAGGATCCGTGGCAGTGACTGAAATGTATTTGTATAGCTTCTCACAAAAGCAGAACCGCTTGATAAAGGATAAAAACCTGTATCAAGCATAAACTCCATATCCGATGATTTACCTTGTGCTGTTTGATCATAAATGTTTGGAAAGTAAAAGCTATCGGCAAGTAAACGGTTTAAAAAAGGGGTTAATTCCTCGCCGTTATTTTCTTGTTGAATGACAAAATTTTGTACAGACTCTAAGCTTATAAAAACAACATTTTTCCCAGAAGCTAGTCCAAACGTAGAAGTGTCAGGTGGAGGAGGGTCGACCATCTCTCCTTTAATTTCCGATGCAACCGTTTGGTTGGCAAGTATCCCTTTTAAAGGTGCTTGTATGGATTGAGCAACATTAATGAGTTGATAATTATAGATTCCAAGAGACGAGACCATTTGATCGCGCTCATAATCATGTTGTAGCACATACGGATTTTGTACCAAGCTCAAGCCAACGGTGAGAGCGAGAAAGGAGCCGGCTGTTATGAAATAAGGTTTTCCGTTTGGACGACTAATTGCTTCCTTCTGTTTGTTAAAGAACCACGCAAATGAACAAAAGAACAGGACATCAATAAGCAGTAGCAAATCGTAGGGTGAAAAGAGCTCAACTGTACTCGAACCGAGTCCCCCCACATTATTAAGCTGTAAAAAAACGGATGACGTTAGAAAATCAATATAAAAGCGATAATAAAGCAAATTACTGATTAATAATGCTGTAGATAGTAGATAAATGAAACAAAATACAAGGGGACGAATATGATTTTGACCGACAAAACTCAAACTAAAAAGAAAAAGTAGGCTGCCAATCGGACTTATTAAAAAAAGAAGCCAATCCAAAAAACTATGTAGGGGTAATGAGAAACCCAAAAAACTAGTTATTAATGTTTTGAATGTCAGAGTAAAAAGAGCAATAAGTAAAAAATGAGCCTTCACAAAATGATGAGGAAAAGATCTCATAAGGTCGACGCCTGCTTTCGTAATGTTTGAATGGTTTTAATTAAAATTTCTACTACAGTTAAGACATTTTTTTCTTTCATCGAACCCATTAATGCAAGCTGGATGACGTTTCGATTAAGTAAGTAATGGCTTTCATAGCTAACTATAATAGATGCTTTCTTTAAAGAATCGCCAACTTTTTTTGAAGGTAGATCTTTTGGTAGTTTAATTGATAGAATGGCTGGGGAATAGGTTTAAGCCATTCACTATCGTACTTTTTGTAAAACAAACAGAATGATGCCTGTTAAAATAAAGAAAGGGAATGCAGATTCTTCCGAATAATCGACCTATATTTCGCGCACCTGCATTTTTACTTCCTAACGCTCGAATATCTTGTTTGAAAAAAAGTTTTCCAATGTAGTATGCCCCATTTAAACACCCAAAGGCATAGGCAACAAAAAAGTACAAGAACAGGATCATTTAAAAATCTGTCTCCTAGTCAGGATCATAAGGCTGATAATCTTGTCTATCGTACCACAAATTGTAAATCTATTTAAGCGCATTTTTTTGTAAAATGTTGATAAGGAGGTATCAGAAATGATTACAGCATTGAATCTAGCAAACAACGATTTAACGAAAAATTTATATAGACTTCAAAAAGTTGCCTATCAAATTGAAGCCGATATGCTTGAATTTTATGAGATTCCGCCCCTGATGGAATCGTTTGAACAATTTCTTAAATCAAATGAAACATTTTATGCTTATCTTGAAGGTGATGATGTCGTAGGAGCAGTATCGATTGCCGTCGATAAGGAGCTTGTTGAAGTGACAAGAATGATGGTCGACCCTAATCATTTTCGAAAAGGAATCGCAAAAGCATTGTTACACTATGTCGAAAGTAAAACAAAACCGTCGCAACTGTTAAAAGTCGCAACAGGAGCTAAAAATACGCCAGCGATTTGCCTGTACCGATCATCGGGGTATCAGTTTGTAGAGCGGAAAGTTGTAAAAGGGAGCGTGGAGTTAGTCTATTTTCAAAAAGAGCAGCGTACCAGCGAGGAGAAAGTGTAGAGAAAAAATAATCTTCTGTTTCTTTGTTGACAATACATAATCGAAGTAATAGAGTATTAATTAACCAATGGTCAATTAAATTTAGTGAGGATACATATGACGCCAAGACGTAAGACAGAAAATGAATTAACAAAAGAAGCAATTGTATCAGCCGCAAGTAATCAATTCCAGACTAACGGATATCGACATGTCTCCATGCGTTCGCTTGCAAAGGATCTTCAATGTAGTCATGGTGCTTTATATTACCACTTTAACAATAAAGCTGAGCTATTTTATGAAGTCGTTTCTTTTTATTTTGATAAGTTAAATGAACAAATGAATAGGGCCGAAGCACAATACTTAAGCCAAGATGAGAAGTTAACCCAGCTGCTTCTTGGATATATTGAATTTGGTTTAAATCACCAACAATATTACGAGTTCATGTTTATGGTCAAAGAGAAAGAAATTGATGCGCTATCGAAGCGAGCAGCGAATGAAAGTTATGACCAATTTTCTATTATGCTAAATAAGTTATCGAATAAGCAGGCATCAATAGCTGATATTTACTCAACCTTTATTGCCTTACATGGATTTGTAGCGCACTATCTTTACAGAGTAAAGGATTTCGCAGACGTACAAGATGCTGCGCAAAAACACGTGCATTTTTTGAAGCGGGCAATCATGAATTAAACGAGCCGCGTAGTTCGGCTTTTTTAATAAAAATAATTGACCACTGGTCAAATAGGAGGGTGTATATAATGAAACGAGTAACGGTGCTAGGAGCAACAGGCGGGGTAGGATATGCGTTAACGAAAGAACTACTATCAAGAGGCGTACATGTAAACGCATTTGCACGTAACGAAAGCAAGTTGTCCGCAATGTTTGGGATCGAACAGAATGCGGAAATCTTCATTGGAGATGCTTTAGACGAAAGTGACATTCGGCGAGCAGTTGCTCAAGCAGATGCAGTTTACCATGCACTAAATTTTCCTTATAGTGAATGGGAAGTTAAACAGCTACGTTGCATCAACCTTCTTATAAAGGTTGCTAAGGAAGAAAATAAGAAGCTCATCCTTGCCGACAATATTTACGGGTATGGAAACAAAAGCATGCACGTTTCAGAAGAGACGGTTAAACAGCCGAATACAAAGAAGGGCAAGATTCGTTTACAAATGGAGCAGCGATTGTTTCAAAGTGGCTTGCCTGTATTAATTGTGCACTTACCAGATCTTTACGGTCCGTATGCTGAGAATACGTTAATTCACGAGACATTACGACTAGCCATTCAATCCAAAAAAGCAAATTATATAGGCTGTGCGACACAACATAGAGAGTATCTTTTTACAATGGATGCAGCTAAGGCAATTACTGATCTGTCGTTACAAGATGATTGCTACAATCAAAACTGGAATGTCAGTGGAAGTGTGATAAAAGGAGAGACGCTTCTGGCGCACATTCGTACCGAAACAAACACAACGAAAGGGTTTCGCATTGTTAAGAGACCGATGATCCGATTTCTAGGCTTGTTTTCAAAGCAAATGAAGGAATTGGTAGAGATGATGTATTTAATGGAAACACCAGTTTATTTGGATAGCAGCAAGCTAAGACATTATTTTGGCGGTTGGGAGCCTACTCCTTATGAAATAGGGGTGAGAGAGACAATTTTATGGCTGAAACATGAATTGAAGTGAGAAGGTTAGTTAAATCGATTGCCTCCCTCATAAAATAAGCCAGTCAGAATCGCACCAATGGCTTGCAAAATCGTTCCAATTTCATAAAGTGGTTCCCCGTTTCCACCTTGAAGCTCTGTAATTCCGCCAAAAGCTTCAAAGCCGTTGCCGAATAGTTGTAGCAGAGCTGAATAAATCGTGTAAATTTCAAAAGCTGTAGGATCTTCTGGAGGCTCAACTCCAAATAAGGCATAGGACGTACCTAATCCTTCAATGAGTGCGCCACTCAGAGCAGTTCGAATAACTTCTTCGTCAGTAAGATTTCCAATATCAGCATATAGTGCGGTTAGAGAGCCGATCGTAATGATATAACTGCCATATTTATCTGGTCCATAAGTTCCAAATCCTTCTGCCACAAGGGCATTACCAGCTGTTTCAAGTGTATTCCCATAGATCGAAAAGTTCGAGCGTAACGCATCTTCTAAATCGGTTCGAGTCGTCGCAGCAATGGCGTTAAAAATCGTTCCGACTGCAGTGACCCAGAGACCGAAGAATATTAAGGAATGATTGTCTTCGTCTTCAGTATCCAGATTTCCATTTTCATTAAGCTGCGGTTGGGTTGATTCGGGTAGCGTCGTTTTTTATCTTCTCGAAGCTGATCAAACATTGTAGGTGATGCTTCTTTTTTAAACAAGGATGGGTTCCTCCTTGTGTATAGACTCTAGACTATCTTATGCGGTCAACTTGAAAATGTAACGCAAAAAAAAACGGTTTACCCTTTGTGGAGAAACCGTTTTTTCCGATTCATTAGACTGAGACAGGTCGGATGTAATCGGTCTGTCCAAACCAAGCATGTCTTCGGTGAGAGATAAATTGATAAACTGGTTGCCCAATTGCTTCTATAAATCGCGGCTGCATTAGAAAAGCGAGCCATTTTAAAGCAGGTAAGTGTGCAAGTATGTCTCGTATGGCAGCAAAGCCTACCCGTACACGCTCATCTTTTGTCAGCACATAAATCTCCTTTTCCATATCGGCAAATAGTTGTCGTGCCTTTAGTCTGGTGGAAGCGCGAACTTCTTGAACAGGAACCCACCGTAACTGATTATATGTATCAAAAACACGCAAACTTTTCTTGACCGTTTGACAGAGAGGACAGCGTGCGTCGTAAAAGACTGTTACTTGATTATTCATCTGTATCACCTCTTACGAATACTATCCCCTCGTAGTCGTTCCATTAAACAGAGGCGTGTGCTTCGCTATTTAAGCTTACGCGCTTTGCTGTTTTGGAGGAAGCAATCGCTGCTTCGTTAATACGAGTCAATACACGCATATCCTCTTTTGTAATACGAGGTTTTGTTCCTGTAAGAATCTCCTCAACCCATTGATCCATTGCACTGGCTGCTTGTTCTGGTAAATCGGGCGTGATCCAGCCTTCTTCCTCTAGCTCCGTTGACTGAATTCGCAAGGTGCGTTCTTCCACTAAAATGGACCCTTTTGTACCGTGCAATTCCAGAATAAATGGGCTTTTTGAAGCGATAAAGCCAGCTTCAATCGTAGCTGTTGCGCCAGATGCATAACGGACAATGACTGTAGAATGATCATCAACAGCACGATTCGTAAAGGCGTTCATTTCTGCATAGACAGAGACTGCTTGACCACCAAATCGATTCGTTAAATAAATGGGGTGTGCACCTAAATCAATTAACGCACCACCGCCACATTGTTCTTTATTGAAAAAATGGGCAGGGAGCCAGCCGTTTGGATGGGATTTCGTTGCGAGTGCCCCTCCGTGTTCAAGGCGACAACGAATGGACGTAACATCTCCGAGCAGTCCATCTTGAACAGCATTCTCAGCGTACAGATATGTGGGATCATTTAACCGAGGTAATGAGAGCATTAACGATACGTTGTGTTCTTCTACTGCAGAAAAAATGTCTTCGCAATCCTTTTCCGTAAGCGCTAACACTTTTTCGGAAAAAATATGTTTTTTCGCTTTTGCGGCAGCAATAATGACTTCTTTGTGCATAGACGTTGGTGTATCAACAATCACGGCGTCCACATCATCGCGAGCAAGGATGAATTCGAGACTGTTTTCGAAGTCTACGTTTAACTCATCTGCCCATCGCTTTCCTCTAGCTGGATCTTCGTCCCAAACCGTTGTTAGTTGAATCGAAGGGTGTTGACTTGCTTCTCTCGCATAATCATCCGCGTGCACATGCCAGCGGCTTAATAACGCAACTCGTATCATGAATCTTCCTCCTTCGTTTGAATTAGTTTTCATACTAGCTAGCGAGATTGAAACTGTCAAGACAAAAATGTTTTATTTTATAAGGATTTACTTGTTGCTTTTTTAAATCGTAATGGAGAAATATGCTTGGCTTGTTTAAATTGCGAAATAAAATAACTCGTGTTTGTATAACCGACAGAAACCGCAATATCTGTAATGGATAAATCAGTCGTTGTGAGCAACTTCTCAGCTTCCGTAATGCGTACGTAATTCAAAAGTTCCGTGAAAGAACGGCCTGTTATCGCTTTAATTTTTCTTGAAAAATAACTATAGCTCAGATTACACGCATCTGCAGCTTCTTTTGCTGTAAGAGGGAAGCTGTATTGATTTTCAATCAGTTGAAAGGTTTGCCGCATCAGTAACAGGTCGTCTTCACTTAAGTCATCGTTCATTCCAACAGTTATACCGACATGGCGCCAGTGTCGTAGTACAGCTAAAAAAATAGAGCAGATGTGGATGCGAATGGCAAAATCGAACCCATAATCCTGTTTTGAAAACTCCGCCATGATGTTGTTTATTGTTTCAGGGATACTCGTATTTGCTACTTCAATTTGTTGTAAAAGTGTTTGCGGACTTGATTTTGCCATTGTAAAAGGCAGGACATATTTTGATTCAAACAAGGAACGGGATGTAGAATAAAGAACTTCTGGCTCCAGTTTAATGACTAAGTATTCGACATCGTCTCCTTTTTCGGCAAAGATCCCGTGCACCTCTTGGGAGTTAATAATAATTAAATCACCTGGGCCCATTCGAAACGATTGTCCGCTAACAAATACGTAGGCTGAACCTGAAAAGCCGTACAAAAGCTCAATTGCATCGTGAAAATGAGGACTAGCAATACGGCGATCTGGCATGCTTTGTTCAATGTGACAGTGGATCGGTTGTTTAATTTCGTTGCCTAAAACCTTTTTTTCTCTGTATGCCTGACTTTGATCAAACATGAAGAAGCACCTCCATGACAAATATTTTATATAATTGAATAGTTTTAGTATATAATCAATTTTAGAGTCATGGTAGTCTTAAGATTAGATTCAGTACAATGGAGGTGGATGGATGCCAAAGATTGGGTTGCAACTTTATTCAATAAAGGAACGTTGTGCGGAGGATTTTTTTGGTGCGCTGGAGAAGGTAGCAGAAGCAGGCTATGAAGGCGTTGAATTTGCTGGGTATTATGAGAAAACAAGTACAGAAGTAGCGCGTAAATTAAAGGATGTTGGCTTAAGGGCTGCAGGAAGTCATATTGGAATAGACCAACTCGAGAATCAGTTGGAAAAAGTAATTGAATACTCACATAAAATTGAAAGCCCTTACATTGTATGCCCAGGATTACCCGACTCTTATCGTGATTCTGCAGATGCATATAAGCGAACAGCTGAGTTGTTTACAAAAATAGGTGAAAAAATGGCAGAAGCTAATATTGCATTTGGTTATCATAATCATGATGTTGAATTAAAGAAATTTGATGGTGATTACGGCTTAGACTTGCTATTTCAGTATGCTGATCCAAAAGCTGTTTTTATGGAGTTGGATACATTTTGGTTAGAAGCGACAGGACTTAAATCTGTGGATTGGCTCCATAAATATAAAGAGCGAGTAAAGCTTCTTCATATGAAAGACATGAACAACCCGACAGAATTACGGAATGTTGAAGTGGGTTCAGGTGCGATGGATTTTAACGCGATTCATCAAGCGGCAAAAGCTTACGCTGTGGAGTGGTATACGGTCGAGCAAGAAGAATTCGATCAAGATGAGTTTGCATCAATTCAAGAAAGCGCAACGTATTTAAAGCAATTACTTAAAAAATAGAGGTGAGCAAAATGAACGATCGGACAATTCGAATTGGCATTATTGGTTGTGGAGGAATTGCAAACGGCAAGCAAATGCCCAGTCTGGTTAAACAAGAAGGGGTAGAGCTCGTTGCTTTCTGTGACATCGTTAAAGATAAAGCGGTTAAAGCTGCAGCAACATTCGGAGTGGAAGGAGCGGATGTGTACACAGATTATCACGAATTATTAAAAGATACGTCGATTGAAGTCATTCATGTGTGTACGCCGAATAAATCCCATGCTCCGATTTCCATTGCTTCTTTAGAAGCTGGAAAGCATGTTTTGTGTGAAAAACCGATGGCCAAAACAGCAGCGGAAGCACGTGAGATGGTAGAAACAGCCAAGCGAACTGGAAAAAAATTAACGATCGGTTACGATAATCGTTATCGGACAGATTCGCAATATCTAAAGCAACTTGCTGAAGAAGGCGAGTTTGGCGATATTTATTTTGCAAAAGCACATGCTGTACGTCGAAGAGCTGTTCCAACATGGGGCGTTTTCTTAAATGAAGAGGAGCAAGGAGGCGGCCCTTTAATTGATATTGGAACCCATGCGCTAGATCTAACCTTATGGACCCTTGATAACTACAAAGTGAAGAGTGTGGTTGGGAACGTTTATTATAAACTGTCTGATACTGAAAACGCTGCGAATGCATTTGGGCCGTGGGACCCTAAAGAATTTACAGTAGAAGATTCAGCGTTTGCGTTCATTACAATGGAGAATGGTGCAACGGTCACGTTAGAGGCAAGCTGGGCGTTAAATACGCTTGATGTTGATGAAGCGAAAACAACGCTTTGTGGTACGAAAGCTGGGGCAGATATGCGTGATGGTTTGAGAATTAACGGCGAAAAACTAAGCCGTTTGTATGTCACGAAACCAGATTTACAAGCCGGTGGCGTGGCGTATTATGATGGAGGAAGTGAGACTCAAGCGGATAAAGAAGCACGCTTATGGATTGATGCCGTCCGCAATGATACTGAGCCTGTCGTCAAAGCTGAGCAAGCCCTTGTCGTAAGCGAAATATTAGAAGCGATTTACGAGTCAGCGAAATCTGGTAAAGCCGTTTATTTTAATGAACAGAATCAAGCGTTAGTAAACGAACGATAAATCATCAGTTTAAGTAGAAAAGACCCACGTTAAGTTGCGTGGGTTTTCCCTGTGCATAAGAATAAAAAAGGAATCGCTTTAAAAGTGACAGAATTATCTATATAATAGAGTGCAGAGAGGAGTGATTGAATGGTTCAAGGGACATACGTAATACCGGAACAGTACAACCTTGCTGTTGAAGTAGAGCAACAAGTAGATCGTTCGCAAAAAGCGCTGCTATGGCAAGACAAAGAGGGGAATAAAGTTGAATGGACATATGAGCAATTACTAAATGCGATGAACCAATATGCACATGTATTTCGCTCATTGGATTTACAAAAAGGGGATCGGGTACTGCTTTTATTTCCGCGGGTGCCAGAAGCTTATGCAACCTATTTAGCATGTATAAAAGCAGGGTTGGTCATAATTCCTTGCTCAGGAATGCTCCGTTCAAAAGATTTATCTTTTAGAATCCGCCATGCCGAAGCGTCAGCAGTTATTGCATATGCAGGTTTAACAGAAGAAGTGGATAAGATGGAGTCACTGCCATCCTTGAAGACCAAAATCATTGTCAACGGTCAAGAAAGTGGATGGGAAGATTTGCTTCAAAAAGCAATAAATGAAAGCGTTTCCTTTGAGTGTGAAACCCATAAAGATGAGGTCGCCTTTTTGCCTTATACTTCAGGTACAACAGGCAATCCGAAAGCGGTTGTACATACCCACGCCTGGGCGTATGCGCATTTGCAGACGGCAGCTACAGAATGGCTTGGAGTGGAAAAAGAAGATACGGTTTGGGCAACAGCCGCTCCTGGTTGGCAAAAATGGGTCTGGAGCCCGTTTTTATCTGTTATTGGCAAGGGTGCAACGGCGTTTATTTATGATGGACCGTTCGATGCACAAACATACTTATCGCTTTTACAAGAACATCAGGTAACGGTTTTTTGTGCGACGCCGACTGAATATCGAATGCTCGCGAAGGAAAAAACATTAGCTTCTTATGAGCTTCGTTCGATTCGACAAGCCGTCTCTGCAGGCGAGCCTCTAAATCGGGCAGTAATCTCGACCTTCCAAGACCAATTTGGTTTTACAGTAAGGGACGGATACGGTCAAACAGAAAATACCTTACTCATTGGAACGATGATCGGAATGGAAGCGCGACCAGGATCGATGGGGATGCCTACACCTGGAAATGGAGTGTGTATCATTAATGATGAGGGACAAGAAACAGCTGTTGATGAAATTGGAATGATCGCTGTACACAAAGACTCACCAGCGCTTTTTAAACGATACGATAAAGATGAAGAGCGCACAAAGGCATCATTTATCGGTGATTATTATGTAACGGGAGATCAAGCAAAGCGTGATAAAGATGGTTATTTTTGGTTTGAAGGTAGGGGCGACGATATCATTATTTCATCAGGATACACAATTGGACCGTTTGAAGTTGAGGATGCATTGACAAAACACGCAGCTGTGAAAGAATGTGCGGTTGTCGCTAGCCCGGATGAAGTGAGAGGAAGCATTGTGAAAGCATATGTGGTGCTTAATCTGGAGCCTGAATCAAAGGGTGAATTAACAAAGGAACTTCAGGAATTTGTTAAACAAGAGACGGCTCCTTATAAATACCCAAGGAAAATTGAATACATTAAAGAACTACCGAAAACGATTTCTGGAAAAACAAGACGCATTGATCTTCGAAGACGCGAGCAGGAGCAATAACCAAATTAAATGAAGCAACGAAAAGAATCTTCATGAGTGATAGATCATTCATGAAGTTTTTTTTATCATCCTTTCGCGATCATTCCTTTCATATTGCCTTGTGGTGTGGATATGGTACGCTTATTACGAGGGAAGAAGAAGAGGAGTGAAAGATGTTCATGAAAAGGCCAATTTTTTTTAAGCCCGTTTTACAAGAAAGAATTTGGGGAGGACAAAAGCTCGCACAATTTGGCTATGAATTACCAAGTAAGCAAACAGGGGAGTGCTGGGGGATATCTGCACACCAAAATGGATTAAGTATTGTACGAGAAGGTGAGTTCGAAGGGAAGTCCTTACGTGAACTTTGGGACAGTCGACCAGAGCTTTTTGGTGGCGAAACTTCAGGGGAATTCCCTTTACTTGTGAAAATTTTGGATGCTGCAGCGGATCTTTCTGTTCAGGTTCATCCGAATGATGAGCAAGCCGCTGCACTAGAAAAAAATGAAGCTTATGGGAAAACAGAATGTTGGTACGTCATTGATGCAGAAGAGGGGGCAGAGCTGATTCTCGGCCATACTGCTCAGACAGTAGAAGCATTCACACAAAAAGTGGAGCGAAATGAGTGGGAGACACTGCTAAATCGTGTGCCAATTAAAGCAGGTGATTTTTTCCATGTGCCAAGCGGTACTATTCATGCAATTGGAGCAGGAACGATTATTTTAGAAACCCAGCAAAGTTCGGATACAACCTATCGTGTCTATGATTTTGATCGAACGGATGATAGCGGACAGAAACGTGAACTCCATCTTGAAAAAGCCATGGAGGTCACACAAATTCCTGATATTCGCTATAAAACGAAAACGAAAACAATAATAGAAAATGATGGGTGTAAAGTGACCGAGCTTGTGACAACCAACGAATTTACCGTTTATCATGGACAAGTGAGATCGTATTGGAACGCTGCTTTTGATGCAAACTATTTATTAGTGTCTATTGTTAAAGGAATGGGTGAATTGACGATAGCGAATGCGTCCTATCGTGTAGTGAAAGGCGACCACCTTCTTTTACCAGTGGAAGCAACAACCTTTGAAGTAAAAGGAGAGCTAGAACTAATTGTCAGCCATACATAAGGGTTGGAGGGAACTGCAGAAATGAATGGTTCGCTTATTGGATCTATGGTAGTAGGCGTTTTGCTCGGATTTATAGCCGCAGGATCTCTTGGCGCAATCATTGGATTGTGTGCAGGTATTCTGTTTCAAATTGCAAATGAATTGGAATCAATCCGTAAGCTCATAAAAAAGAGAAGCGAGTGAGGATCACCCTCACTTCGCTTCTTCTTTTTCTTGTAAACGTAATAATCGTTTTGCTGTAACAGGTGCTAACCAGAGTGTTGGTAGCATAACTAGAGACACCGGCACGGCCGTTATGACGATAAACGATTGAAGGGAATCAATACTGCCTTCACCGATATATAAAAGAACGGCTGCAACTGCACCAAAAATGAGTGCCCAGAAAATTCGAATGTAGCGGTCAGGCGTTTCTTTTCCGGTAATAATCATGGAAATGGAATAAGAAATGGAATCCGCTGTTGTTGCGACGAATACACACGTAACAAATATAAATAAGAACGCAAATACGGCACCTAATGGTAGCTGGTTAACAATCGCAAAGATGGAAGCAGGTAAGCCGCCTTCATTCAATGGATTACTTACTGAGCCAGGATCGTTTATTTCATAAAAAATACCCGTTCCGCCTACAACAGTAAACCAGAAGTTCGTTACAACCGGTGCAAGAAACGCAACCGTTAAGAATAGCTCTCGAATGGTTCTTCCATCTGAAATTCTTGAGATAAAGATCGACATAATCGGTCCGTACCCAATAAACCAACCCCAGAAAAAGATCGTCCAGCCGGAAAGCCAGCCTTCATCTCCACGATAAAAACTCATCGGTAAGAAGTTTTGTAAGTATGAACCATAGCTTGTTACAAAAGAATCAATAATAAAGCGAGCAGGTCCAAGAATGATGATTGCAGCGGCAAGAATAACAGTTACAATGACGTTAAAACGACTTAACCACTGAATTCCTTTATTAATCCCTGTAGCTGCTGATACAGCGGCAATCCCGACTAAGAAGAAGATCATCGCAAATTGGATTGCGAATGTATCTGGTAGACCGAATAACATGTTCAATCCGTAACCTGCTTGAAGTCCTAAGAAACCAATTGGTCCGATTGTCCCTGCACAAGCTGCTAAGATGGAAAAAACATCAATCAATGTACCAAGGACGCTTTTGTGCATAATTTTTTCGCCGAAAATTGGATAAAGTAACGCTCTTGGCTTAAGGGGTTGTCCTTTTTTCTTTGCATACATGAGTACGACAACACCAAGGGTTCCTAAAATACTCCATGCAAGAAAGCCCCAGTGTAAGAAACCTGTAGACAAACCAGCTTGAATATCAGTAGCTGCCCCGCCAGTTTCTGCAAACATCGGTGGTGTATCTAAATAGTGATACATTGGTTCAGCTGCTGCCCAAAACACGCCGCCACCAGCTAAAAGAGTGATCATGATCATCGCAAACCATTTAAAGAAAGAGAATTTAGGTTTAAGAGAATCACCTAAACGCACCTTACCGAGCTCGGTAAGGCTCATAAATACCGCAATGATAAAAGTTAGTATCATAAGTACTTGCCAAAACGCCCCGAAGTTTAGAGACGACCAAGCAAATCCTGTGTTAACAAGGTTGCCGACAAATTCTGCATTTACAAGTGAAGCAATAACAAATAAAAGTAAGAAGCCACCAGAAATTGCAAATACAGGCCAGTCTAGTTTAAGATTTTTCAATTGTTCCTCCTGATTTCAGTCATAAGTTTCGAATGATAACACACATCTATATATGTGACAAGTCGACCTCTATATATCCCCGTTATTTTATGTACAAAACATCTTTTTATCCAAAGAAGTTAATTCTGATTGACGATTCTCACAACATCGCTTACACTAAAAAAAACTATAATTCTTATTATAATAGTAGGATTTATTGGGATTCGAGGTGGAAGACATGCAAATACAATTAAATAAGGTAGAAAAATCGTTTAAAAAAGATAAAAAGCAGTCTTTACACGTATTAAATGATATTAATCTCACTATTAATGAAGGGGATTTTATTTCGCTGTTAGGTCCTTCAGGATGTGGGAAATCAACCATCTTAAATTTAATCGCTGGACTTGATTCACCTTCAGAAGGGGAAGTCATTGCTGGAGGGAAGCAAGTCAAGAAGCCAGGGAATGACCGGGTTGTCGTCTTCCAAGAAGCGGGTCTTTTTCCATGGATGAACGTACTTGATAATGTAACGTATGGTTTAAAATTAAAAGGCATATCGAAGGAAGAAAGCGAGAAAAAAGCGCTTGAAGGTTTAAAAACCGTTCATCTTGGCAATTTTACAAAATCATTTCCTCATGAACTGTCTGGCGGCATGAAGCAACGTGTGGCAATTGCCCGTGCGCTCGTAATGGACCCTGATATCTTGTTAATGGATGAGCCCTTTGCTGCACTAGATGAACAAACGAGAATGGTATTGCATAAAGAATTGCTTGAAATTTGGGCAAATACAGGTAAGACAATTTTATTTATTACTCATAATATTCGAGAAGCGGTTATGCTATCGAATCGTATTGTCTTAATGGGGACGCGCCCTGGAAAAATTAAGCGCGAATTTCCGGTGCAAGCCGCGTTACCACGAGACCCTGCAGATAGTAATGTCGTTGATTTAGAGCGTCGTATTCTTGCAGAGCTTGAAGAAGAGATGGAAAAAGTGTTGAAGGAGGAGT
Organism: Alkalihalobacillus sp. LMS6; assembly: GCF_024362765.1. Taxonomy (NCBI): domain Bacteria; kingdom Bacillati; phylum Bacillota; class Bacilli; order Caryophanales; family Bacillaceae; genus Alkalihalobacillus; species Alkalihalobacillus sp. LMS6. The sequence goes on from NZ_CP093302.1 coordinate 928,083, forward strand.
TTGGAGATGACTACAGCTATAAGACGGATCGTATTCATCGCGATAATCGTGGCTATATGGGAGATAACATCTAGAGTCGGAAATTTTCCTCCAGGCTCTTTCCCACCACTTTTATTCCCACTCGAGTCTGGTGGAACAACGGTTCTTAGCACATTTGTTAATGGACTAATATCGGGTCAAATTCTTACAGCAACAGGAATTACGTTAGGACGATTATTAATAGGCTTTGCTATTGCTATTATTCTTGGTTTGACATTAGGGTATTTAATCGCTCGCTATAAACTTGTTGATGATACACTCGGATTTTTGGTCACAGCGCTTCAGTCCATTCCAAGTATTGTTTGGCTACCGCTAGCAATTATTTGGTTTGGGTATGGAAATGCTTCGTTGCTGTTCATTGTCACGATTGGCGCCACATGGACAGTAACGGTTAGTTCGAGTACAGGTTTTAAAAACGTGCCAAGTCTTTATATGAATGTTGCAAAAACACTTGGATCAGGTGGAAGTCATTTATTAAGAACGGTCATTTTACCTGCTTCTGTCCCTCACTTAATCTCTGGCGTTCGAACCGCATGGGCGTTTGCATGGCGTGCCATTATGGCAGGGGAGCTTTTTGTTGCTGCGGGTGGACTTGGTTACTTACTAACAGTCGGGCGATCCCTCGGACAAATGGATTTAGTTTTATCTGTGATGATCGTCATTGGGATTATTGGAACGATTGTGGATAATTTAGTGTTTTTACGTATGGAACGCTCGGTTCAGAAAAAATGGGGCTTGAAACCTGGTTTAAATTAAAGGAGAGAAAACGTATGAGGAAGTTTTTACAAGGGTCAATATTAGCCGTAGGAGCAGGGGTTGCTCTTTCTGCTTGCGGAAATAGTACAACAGAAGGGGAAGTGCGAATCGCTTATTTTCCAAACTTGACGCATATTTCTACAATTGTCGCATTAGAAAATGGTTACTTTGAAGAGGAGTTTGGAGATGACGCAAGCTTCACAAAGATGACGGTGCCAGATGGCGCGCAGTTTATGGAGGCAATGTCTGCTAACGAAATTGACATTGGTACAGTTGGACCAGTTCCGGCAATGAATGCATATACGAGAAATCAAGCCCATTCTATTATTGCAGGCGCGGTTAATGGTGGTGCCGTAATTATGGCACGTGAAGGTTCAGGTGTAGAGTCGGTATCCGATTTAGTTGGATCAAACGTCGCAATCCCCACAATTGGATCGACACAAGATATTATGTTACGAAAAGAGTTAGCTGATGCAGGCGTAGATGCGGATGATATTAATTTTGTTCCTCAAGCCCCAGCAGACACATCGATTCTTTTTTCACAAGGTGATGCAGATGCCGCAGCAACACAAGAGCCATGGGGAAGCTTTTTAGCAGATAATTTAAATGCAACGTTCCTCGTAGATGCAGATGAATTTGGTTGGGGAGAAGATTCAACCAATACAGTTGTTACTGCGAGTCATGAGTTTTTAGACGTGAATGGTGACTTGGCTCGTGCCTACTTACGCGCACACGAGCAAGCAGTAGAATTTGTTGCTGAAAACCCAGATGAAGCTGCACAACTCTTTGTTGACCACATCCAAGAAGAGACAGGAAATGAACTCGATTTTGATGAAATTCGTTTATCCTTGGATCGTCTTTTTCCAACAACGGACGTGAATGAACAAGTCTTACAAGAGATGGCTCAGATTAGTGAAGAAGCTGGACAAATGTCGAATACAGACATTGACGGACTTGTCGATTTACAATATCTCGAGAGTGAATAATGAAATGAAACGTCTCCGACCATGATGCGGGGACGTTTTTTTAGTCGGATTTCTCCACATCGGGTTTTTCCTCTATTTGTTTGGCGTATTAATGTTTTATGTTGTGAAGATCATGAAAAAAGGAAAAGCGTTAAACGAAAAATCTGCATAAATGATGCAGATTTTTTGTTTTGCTTGCATAGATTCATTTATATGGACTTTTTTTATAAGGGATGTGGTTAACCTGAAGGGCATAATTCTGGCAGGTGGAAGTGGCACAAGGTTATACCCAATTACAAAAGCGACATCGAAGCAATTGCTTCCAATCTACGATAAGCCGATGATTTATTACACATTATCATTACTCATGTTGGCTGAGATACGAGAATTCTTAATCATCTCAACGCCTGAAGATACGGAACGTTACGAGCAAGTTCTCGGTGATGGCTCTCAACTGGGCATTTCCATTCAATATGCGATACAACCGGAGCCTGGTGGATTGGCGCAAGCTTTTTTAATCGGGGAAGCGTTTATTGGCAATTCAAGCGTAACACTCGTTTTAGGAGACAATTTGTTTTATGGGCACGGGTTACCTGAACGATTAAAACAGGCAATTGATCGAAACGAAGGTGCAACCGTATTCGGGTACTACGTGCGTGATCCGGAGCGCTTTGGTGTTGTTGAATTTAATGAGAACGATGAAGCGATTTCCATTGAAGAAAAGCCGGCTAAGCCAAAATCTCATTACGCAGTAACAGGCTTGTATATATTCGATCATCATGTTGTTCAATATGCTAAAGAGATTAACCCTTCAGCACGTGGTGAATTGGAAATTACAGATATTAATGTCACGTATTTAAATCAAGGAAAACTTCGGGTTGAAAAGTTAGGCAGAGGCATGGCGTGGCTAGACACTGGAACACATGAATCGTTGCTAGAGGCATCTCAATTCATTCATACCGTTGAAAAACGACAAAGTTTAAAAATCGCTTGTATTGAAGAGATTGCCTTTCGAATGAATTATATTTCAAAAGCCGACTTAATTGAATTAGCTCAGCCGTTAAAGAAAAATGAATATGGTCAATATCTGCTTAGAATGGCAGAGGGAGGATAAGGAATGGATGTTCACAAAACCAAATTAGAAGGCGTTTATGTATTGGAACCAAATGTATTTGCTGATGATCGAGGCTATTTTGTCGAAACGTTTAATCGTGATGTCTATGAAAAAGCAGGGATTCATACAGCGTTTTTACAAGATAATCAATCTCTTTCTAAACAAGCAGGGACATTGAGAGGATTACACTACCAACTTGCTCCAGATGCACAATTAAAAGTTGTCCGCTGTGTTACAGGGGCGATTTTTGATGTTGCAGTCGATATTCGAACAGATTCGCCAACGTATAAACAATGGGTTGGGGTGATTTTAAGCGAGCATAATCAAAGGCAACTCGTTGTACCGAAAGGATTTGCCCATGGTTTTTGTACGTTAGTGGATCAAACCATTGTGGCTTACAAAGTCGATCAACTATATTCGCCTTCAAAGGACCGTGGCATTCGTTGGAACGATCCAGAAATAGCGATTGAGTGGCCGTGTAGCCAACCGATTCTATCAAAAAAAGATCGCGCACACCCGCTACTTCAAAAAGCTGAGAATAATTTTTAGGAGGTTGCTATGAACATCGTTGTTACTGGAGGAGCAGGTTTTATTGGAAGCGCGTTTGTTCGGTTACTGTGCAAAGAACATCCAGAAGATACGATTATTGTCTTTGATAAATTAACATATGCAGGGAATGTCAATAATTTAAGGCGTGTACAATCGGCGATTGAGTTTGTGCAAGGCGACATTTGCAGTGAAGATGACTTAGAGAAACTTTTCGGAAAGTATGATGTTGATGCGGTTGTTCATTTTGCTGCAGAATCTCATGTAGATCGGAGTATCGTAAATCCAGGTGCGTTTGTACAAACGAATGTGTACGGAACGCAAATGCTTTTGCATGCGGCAAAAAAAGCTGACGTTGAAAAGTATGTACAAGTTTCAACCGATGAAGTCTATGGAAGTTTAGGCGAAACAGGTTTATTTACAGAACAATCACCGCTAGAACCGAACAGCCCTTATTCAGCAAGCAAAGCAGGCGCAGATTTACTTGCTCGTGCTTATTTTGAAACGTATGGGATGAACATTAATATTACCCGTTGCTCAAACAATTATGGCCCCTACCATTTTCCTGAAAAACTGATTCCGCTTATGATTACAAATGCATTGCAAAATAAATCTATGCCAATCTATGGAGATGGCAAACAAATTCGTGATTGGCTCCACGTTGATGACCACTGTCGCGGGATTGATCTCGTTTTGCGAACTGGCCAGCCAGGCGAAGTGTACAACATCGGTGGGCGGAACGAGCGAACAAATGAGGAAATCGTTCGTCGGATTGTGCAGACATTGGGAGTGTCCGAAGAACTAATCACCCATGTTGAAGACCGGCTTGGACATGATTTTCGTTATGCAATTGATGCAACAAAAATTGAACGAGAGTTAGGTTGGAAAGCGATGTATACATTTAATGAGGGTTTAGCAGAAACAATCGATTGGTACATTCAAAATAAGGCGTGGTGGCAGGATGTCCTTTCCGGTGTTTATAGGAGGCAAAAGCTATGAAAATTCTCGTCACAGGAGCTAATGGACAACTTGGATCTGCCGTTCTGCGTGTCCCTGTGGAAGTAGGGGTTCAGCTGATCGGTATGACCCGAGCAGAACTTGATATTACGAATGAACATCATGTGAAAACGGTCTTTGAAACGATTCAGCCTGACGTCATTTTGCATTGCGCTGCCTATACAAATGTAGATCAAGCGGAAAAAGACGAGATGGAGGCATATCGCGTGAATGCTATAGGAACGCGAAACCTCTGTGTCGCGGCTGAACAATTAGGAGCAGTATTTGTCTATGTTAGCACTGATTATGTTTTTGATGGAGGTGCAACGGAGCCTATTGATGAATGGACACCCCCTTCTCCGATTGGCGTGTATGGGAGATCAAAACTTGCAGGTGAACAAGCCGTCCAACAGTTTCATTCTAAGTTTTTTATTGTGCGAACCTCTTGGGTGTTTGGTCATACTGGTAGTAATTTTGTGAAGACGATGCTTCGGCTAGCGGAAAAAAAGACCGAGCTTCGCGTTGTTGATGACCAAATTGGTTCGCCCACTTACGCGAATGATCTTGCTGAAGCGATCGTTTCGTTAGTGCGCACGAAGCGCTACGGCATTTACCACATTTCGAACAGTGGAACGGTCAGCTGGTATGAATTTGCTAAGGAAATATTTGCTTTAAAACGTATACCTGCATCGATTCAACCATGCACGACGGCTGAATTTCCTACACTTGCTCAACGTCCTAAATACTCAGTCTTGTCACATAAAGGCTTACAGCTAAACCATTTTGCCCCAATGCGTCATTGGAAAGAAGCTATTCATGCATTTTTAGAAACAGAAAAGGATGATAGGAATAGCGAGTGAATGTGAGAGCTTGATCTCTATTCATTTGTGAGAAAATATACATTTCTAGACGATTTTTATTAAAAACAGCGTATAATGGACGGAACATTAAATGAGGTGAGGCATTTGTCGCGTTCCGTTAAAATAACCGTATTTAGCTTGTTTCTAGTGGCTGCGGTATCAATCATTGCTTTCTCGAGTTCCACGCCATACGGAAGTCAAGATATTCGAGGGTATCTTAGCGTTCTTCCGATTCATTGGATTGAGAATACGAGAATCGCGCAAATCTCTTTTCCATATGGGAATCGTGAAATTAGTTTAGATTACTTATCGGTAGAATCGTTTGTAGAGTTCTTTCTACGAAAAGCCGCCCATTTTTTCTCCTTTTTGTTAATTGGCTTAATTGGCTCTCGGTTACTTGCTTATATCGTCCGCTTGCGCTATGCGGTGATGATGTCGTTCATATTTGTCGTGTTTTATGCATGTTTCGATGAATATCGACAGTCGTTTACTCCAGGGCGTTCACCTATGATCGAGGATGTGATCGTCGATACAATGGGAGGCATGTTAGGCATTACGATCACAGTATTTTGGGTCTTATACATACGCTCAAAAAAACCATGTGAAGTATGTGGAAATAAGGGACCATCGACGCATGTTCATAGAAAATGGGACGATATAAAGAAGCAAGCATAAAAAAACTCTATCCACCATAAGGCGGGATAGAGTTTCTTCGGCGTTACGTCACTTGATTTTCGAATTCTGCTGCTTTTTCGTACAGAGCAGAAAAACGTTTTTCTCCGTGATAGCGATAAAAACGATATTGCTGTAAAACATGTTGTTGCTCTACTTCAAATAAATTGATGGCTTCTTTAAGCGAATCAGCGCGTTGGTGAAGAAAGTACGTTTCAAACTTATTAAGCGCGTATGTTTTTAAGTAATAGTTTGGGATGGACGTTTGTTTGGACAACTGATTTTTTAATGTGGTTTGTGCTTCTATCATTTCTTCTAGTGCAAGTGAGGTTTCATTTTCCTTTTCTTCATAGTTCATCCAACGTTTTAAAAGATAATTGGTGCCGATCATAAGCACAAAATAAAGCGTTATAGGGATGATCAGAAACAGGATAAGAACAAGAAACATCCGAAAAAGAAAGAGATCAATTATGGTAAAGAAGTGGTAAAAATAAATAAGCGTTGAGGAAAATAGGATATGAAAGAAGAAAAGATAGGCTACAATCACAATTGCAAATAGACTATTAAGCTCCTTGTAATGATAAACATGACGGAGTGGACCGCGTTTTAGTTGGTCTTTCTTGTTCATTTGTTCTAGCTGCTCCTTTTTCAAGGATTCTATGTCTCTTACTAAAGGTTGTATGCTGCGAATATGAGAGAGGCATTCCGTTTGATTCAAAGTCGCCACCTTCCTTCTTGTCCTTATTTAGTCTATAAGTATGTGCAAGATAAACGCGCCATGACTGAAAAAAAACATTCATAACAGAATTTTTTTTGCATATAGATGGAAAGTCACGAGAGAGGAGGCGTCTTAATGGAGAAGGCAATTAAAGTAGGGTTACCTAATGGTCTACATGCTTCGAATGCAGCGTCGTTCGTCGAAAAGGCTAGTCAGTTCCAAGCTGATGTTCATCTTAAAAAAGGAAGTTCAGTCATTAATGTGAAAAGTATCCTTGGACTGATGAGTATTGTTCTTAAACCAAATGATGAAGTATTGTTAACTGCTGTTGGAGCAGATGAAGAACAGGCGTTAACGGTATTAGGGGAGTTTTTGGAAGACCAATAACTGTAAAATGGATTGGGACAAAAGACTATGAACATGTTGAAAAGACGACTAATTCGCGGATTAATCGTCTTTTCTTTATTATCTATCATGTTGTTAAAAGAACCCTACGTTATGTCATTCTTTCTTTTAGATTATCTTAAGTGAATGAGTTCATCAATCAGCTGCTTATTTTCATATAGCCAGTAGAACATAGCTCGATTTTTTTCCATACGTTCTTCATCGTGACTGAAGAAAGCAATCATAACAGCTTCAATACTTAAAAATGTATACCATAGTGCTTTTCTTTCTTGAATGGTAAAAGGATTTTCTTGATGGTAGGCGCGGAAAAACCCCTTCATTGCAGGAAACCAGCGCTCGATATCATTAGGGTTTGAGAACACATCGTTTAATATACTTGTCGCAAAGTAACATGGATCTAAAATCCTCACATTTTCTTCAACTAGTTCTAAATCGATCACGCCGCTTACTTGATGATCGTCGAAAAGAAAATGAAGATAGTGGGGATCGCGATGAATGAGCTGTGTTGGCAAGTGTTTTAAGCATTGCATTCCCTCGGATAGTTCAGATAAAAGGTGAACCACATCCAGTGCAATTTCCTCTTTTTGCATAAATGGAACGATGTTTCCATATAGTGACGTTAGCACATGTCGTTTTCTAAAAGAAGTATGGTGATCACTCACTTCAAGAAGGGCATTATCCAGTTTTGCTAGAGCGGAACCGATTTTACTAGGAACATCATGCGTATGTTCAAGAAGCTTATCTATAGCTACGTGCTTCCCTTGTAAATGCTCGTACACGACATAATAAGATTGGTGCGTTTGAACAATATATTCGTTCGACTTCGTTTTAATAGGAGAAGGGACTGGTTGATTTTTATGAATCAGATCTTGAAGCAGCTGTATTTCCAATTGTGCACGCTCTTTATCAGATTTCTTTTTTAAAATAAATTGTTTTTCATCATTGGTATAAATTCTGTCCACACGGTTCGTTAACTTATCCGTGTAGCGAATGGACAACTGAAAGGCTTGATCAATCGTGCGCATTAAAAAATCCCTCACTTCTTATAGTCCGATACCTATTAAGAAAATAGTGACTATTCTATCACTATAGTTTTATTGCAGTTAAGAAGCAATAGCTAAAAAGGCGCATTTCATCGCAAAAATTGCTGTAATGAGTAGTTATTTCTGATTATTTTGAAATATTTTGCAGGATTATTCCCTTTTATCGGGAATGTCAAAGGGGTAAAAGGAGGAATAAACATGTATAAAAAACGGATTTCTGTATGTTTAATCATTATAACGTTATTATTTTTTGGTAGTTTCGATCAAGCTAAGGCTGAACAAGCTGAAAAGAAGATTGTCGGCTATTACCCATCATGGGTTGCGGAAGAAAGAGGCTACGAAGTAACGGATATTCCAGCCGAAAACATGACACATATTATGTATGCGTTTGCGAATGTTTGTTGGAATGGTGTGCATGGAAATCTAGACCCGTCAGGGCCTAATCCACAGGAATGGGCATGTGAAGATGAGAACGGAGCGATTGATGTACCAAACGGGACGATTGTGTTAGGGGACCCCGAACAAGATGTGCACAAGATGTATCCTGGCGATCATGAAGATGAAACGATTAAAGGAAACGTGAAGCAGCTTCAGAAACTAAAAGAAGAACACCCTCATCTAAAAACAGTAATATCGGTTGGTGGCTATACATGGTCCAATCGCTTATCGCTTGTTGCCGCTACAGAAGAAACACGAGAAACTTTTGCACAATCTGCAGTGGATTTTGTTCGCGCGTACGGGTTTGATGGATTGGATCTAGATTGGGAATATCCAGTGAGTGGCGGAATGCCAGAAAACGAACGTAGCCCTGAAGATAAGCAAAATCATACAAAGCTCTTAGAAGCAACTAGAAACGCATTAGATCAAGCGGGAGAGGAAGATGGCAAACAGTATTTGTTGACCATCGCCTCCTCAGCCTCCCCTAGTTATTTACAAAACAATGAGATGGAGAAGCTCGCACATATTTTAGACTGGATTCAAATTATGACGTATGATCTTAATGGCACATGGCAAATTCAAAATGGACATAATGCGCCATTATTTTATGACGAAGAGGCAACGGTTCCTTGGGCAGATGCACTCAATGTGGATGCCGCTATTCAAGGTCATTTAAACGCAGGTGTCCCTAAAGATAAGCTCTTAATGGGTATGCCTTTCTACGGATACGGCTGGAAAGGTTGTGACAGTGAAAATAATGGAGAATATGCTTTTTGTGACGGACCAGCTGATGTAGGAACGTGGACAAACGCTACGTTTGATTATCAAGACTTAAAAGAAAATTATATTAATCAAAATGGCTACAAGCGATATTGGAATGACAAATCCAAGGTGCCATTTCTTTATAACGAAGAAAATGGAACCTTTATCACGTACGACGATCCTGAATCAATTACGCATAAAGCCCAGTATGTAGTCGATCATGGGCTAGCCGGTGCGATGTTTTGGGAAACGAGCAATAATCGCGACGGAGAACTTGTCCAGTCTATCGCAGATGTATTTTCTGAAGATGATGAGCAGCAAACATGTCAAGTCGAGCGATGGTCCAAAGAAACGGTATATGTGAAAGGCGATCAAGTGAAGAAAGATGGACTTGTTTATGAAGCAAAATGGTGGACGCGAGGAGAAGATCCAAATCGTTCAGGCGAGTGGGACGTATGGAAAAAAGTTGATCAGTGTAACGATGATGTAGCTACCACTAGTTGGTTAAAAGATAAGATTTATACGAAAGGCGATCAAGTCGAACATCGTGGCGTTTGGTATGAAGCGAAATGGTGGACACGAGGAGAAGATCCAAGTCGATCAGGTGAGTGGGATGTATGGAAGAAAGTCACTCCTTAAGTAGTAGCATAGAATTGCAGTGAGTATTCTTATGCACGGTACATGTGCCAAATATGTGCCGTGTTTTTGCCGTTTCAAAAATAATAGAAGTGAATCAATTTCATAATAAGTAGTAGTCTTTTTCACGAATGTTAACAGTACTATTGTTTGTAACATTCGTCTTGTTCAATGGCGACGACCCCCTCGGGAACAGCATGTGTCCGAACACAATAGAGCGTTTTTTTTGCGGAAACGGCTGAGGCCGTGCCCGGGGCAAAGAAGACACCGTGAGCGCAAGTGATAACGTAGCGCAAACGAATGTCGCGCTTGTGCCTGTGGTGAAAGCGTCTATCCGCGCGATAAGTGATGACTATCAACTGAATGAAACTTTCCATTTTTGGATAAACGGCGACCCTTTTTAGACAGATCTACGCAAATGATAAAAGCAGAGTATCGTGATGTTATACATTCTCTTTAAGAGTAATGATAAAATTGACTCAAGCAATAAGGCTTTTTAACTAGTTTCGCACGATCGTAAAACAGGAATAATACGAAAAATAGGCAAGGGTGAAGAACATGAATATCTTTTTATTAAGTGCCATTATTTGTGCAATTGTTTTTTTCTTCAGTATGCGCATTGAAAAGCGAAGTATTTTTAACGGTATGTTCTTAACGGCAAGTCTATTATTATTTCTTGCAGGTGGCATAGCAGCCGCAACGACAGGACCTATGAGCAGAATTGATTATGTTATTTTAATTTTATCTGCATTGTTTGCTCTGATGAGTGTGCTTTTTTTACTCTTTGTTGTAGGATACATTATTCGAAATACGTGGAAACTTGTGAAGAAAGAAGGTAGAAAATGGAATAATTTTTTCTCCTTATCCATTAGCTTGTTTGTTATGGTGTTACTTATACTTATCCCAACCGCGTTGTTTACGATTGAACCTCTTGCGTTAACAACAACGGTTTATATTGGGCTATATGGCTTTTTGTTTTTATCCTTTTTGATTTCCTCCGTCCTATATCGGCAGATTCGACCTCATTACGATCAGGATTATCTTTTAATACTTGGAGCTGGATTGTTAAAGGGCGAGCGGGTTTCTCCAATATTAGCAAGCCGTTTAGACAGAGGCGTCTATTTCTATCACATGCAAAAAAACGTTGCCGCTCCACCCAAAATCATTGTGTCAGGGGGGAGAGGAGAAGATGAGTTAATTAGTGAAGCGGAAGCGATGAAAGCATATCTCATCAAGAAAAATATCCCCCCTCAGCAAATTATTTTAGAAGACCGAGCTCGTAATACCTATGAGAACTTCTTGTTTTCAAAGAAACTGATGGAGCAATCTAAGTCGTTAAAATTGGTATTTATTACGAATCACTTTCATGTTTTTCGATCGAGTTTACTTGCAAAACAACTCGCAATGCCTGCTGAAGGGATTGGATCACCAACAGCATGGTATTTTCAACCAAATGCATATACCCGTGAGTTTATTGGGGTCTTGTACATGAATAAGAAAAGCCATCTCGCTTTTTTTATACTCTATATTCTTGTTTCAGTCTATTTTTATTTAAGGTAGTGCAGGAAAATCATTTTAGGTTGTCAAATAGAATAGGTTAACCGAAAAAAGGAGGAATGAAAATGTTTGATGTATGGGACCATGAACTTCCAGAGATTAGTGGGGTTTCCCGATCGCGATCAAAGATTATTGAACAAATCCATTTCGTTCGTGACCAAGACATGCATTCACTTTGCTACATTCCACTTTTTGATCGAGAACAGCCAGTCACGTGGGGAGAGGACATTAAGCGTATAGTGGATGATTATAATGAGCAATTAAAAGGCATTACGCTTTTGACTGGTCATACGTTACCTTTATACGACGAGCTCCTTTTAGATTTAGAGAGCGGACAGGCATTTACGTTGAACAAGACACGGTTTGTCTTTATAACGCTTGATGGTACTGATTTAGAGTTAGCGGCAAATAAGCTTTACCATTTAGCTGTTGCGGGGTATTATCCCGTTCTTTTATATCCAGAAACCGACAAACGGATACAAAGAAATCCAGATTTACTGTATAAGTTCGTGAAGAATGGCGCGTATACAATGGTAAATGCGATGAGTCTGTTGCAAACAAACGACAAAGCGTTAAAAAAGTGTATTCGAACATTACTAAACGGAAACTTAATTCATATGATTGGCAACTATACGGAAATCCTCCTTTCAGAGCGTGGTGAACGAGATGAGGTAAAAAGAATCCTCACAAAATATAGCCCGGAACAGAGTGAGCACATTCAAAAGAATTTCAGTCATTTACTAAATCGTGCTCAAATCATCATTGAAGAACCACTTCACGTAGACAAACGCTCTTTTTCCTCCTTTTTTAGTAAATCAAGAGCATGATACACTAAGGAGGCAAGGAGGCGTTAAACGTGGAAGAAGTGGCAGAGCAGATTATCGTAACTATACAAAGCAAGGAAATGGATTGGTTTACAGCGTGGAACGTGAAAGGCTATATCCCGATGGACCATGGTATATTGCTGTATGTAACGCGTAAGGATGGTCAAGATGTTGTGGTGAGTATTCAAACAAAGGATCAATCCATTTACCAGTTGGAATTACTACGTAACAATGATAAGTTTGATCGAATTGTGTTAGGTGGTCGCTATGACGTGGAACAAGTGGAATTAGCGGAAGCGATTGATCAACTTTTAACAGTCTACCATTAAAAAGACGAGTCGCCCTCTTGAGAGGACGCCCCGTCTTTTTTTATGCATGTGGTTGTTGTTGTTTCTTTGCTTTTCGGAAGTAATAAAGAAAGGCAATACTTTTAATAATTCCTGAGACTTGGTCTGGTTGAGCCGTAACTGCTTCTTGTTTGGCCGCATTCACACGTGTCAGCGTATAGGTAGAAAGTGCAGATGAAGCACGGTGTGCAGCTTCTCCAGAATCATGAATCATGTCAAAAAGCGGGTTTAGTTTCGTTACCTTTTCATTCACGTCCATAATTGTTTCGTTTGTGTTATGTAGCGTAACTTTTACCTCACCTGTTATTTCGTCTAAACTTTTTTCTAGTTGTGCAACAGTTGTTGCAGTGTTGTCTAATGTTTTTGCTAAATTACGCATTGCAGGTAGTAAGCAAAAAACAGCAATTAAAAAAGCAATTGCAAAGACAAGTACGCCTATTCCTAACCAATCCATGTTCAAAAACCTCCTTTTTAAAATTATCGATTTGCTTCGATGAGATTCGCTAAATCTGCAAGCCATTCCCCTACAATCGGCAAAGGTTCAAATAAGCTAATAATGGCGAGGAGAAGAGAAATAAAAAGTGCGACTCCGATTGTCAATCCTACGCCTCTTGCGATACCAGCGATTAAATTTGATTTTACCACTTGTTTCGTATCTGTAAAATGAAAAGCCATATCTTTTAGACGTCCATTCGTTGTCACGTCTTCCAGTTTGTTTAATAATTCCTCAAAACGATCATTTTCATCCGCTTGTTTCTCAATTTCGCGCTGGCGATGCTTTGATGGAAGCATCCTGTTTTTTTGATCCTCTGTAAGTGGCAACGTCATCCCTCCCAACCAATCATTATCTCTATCCTATAACCGATTTAGGGGTGGGTTAAACCAAAAAGCCACCGAGCATTATGCGGTGACAACTGGTTTGGCTTTTAGCATGTATTGATACGCGACCGAACGTTCAATAAACGTGTCAACATTTATACCTATAGATTGACCAGCTTCAACAATTTTATGAATGAGCTGATGGTGGTGTGGGAATAGCACTTGATTATTGACGATCTGCTCAACGTCATACCCGCTCGATACGAATAATTTTTCAATTTCACTCTTCGTAAAAAAGCGGAAATGGGTTTTATCCAGTAAGCCCGCATCTACATAATTCCACGTTCCTCGAATCAGTTCTTCGATGATGGAGATATGACCGACATTCGGAATGCTTGCATAAATCGCTCCTGATTGTTTTAAGTAAGGTTTTACTTTTTCAAGTGTTGCCCACGGATCTAACGTGTGTTCAAGAACGTCTGCAAAAATAATTCCATCAAAATATCCATGGGCAAACGGCAGTGAATCTTGTTCAATGTTTCCAACAGTTACTGAATCGAGCTTTTTTCGTGCTTGATCAGCGGCATGTTGAAAAAGTTCAAAGCCGTGTACCTCGGCCTCGTAGGCGTCTTTAATTGCCGCACCTAACGCACCCTCTCCGCAACCAACATCCAGTAATACCTTACTCCCTGGATCGATTAATGAAAAAAGTTGTTGATTGATCCCTTGATAATACGTACTGGCTTTATTTTCATACTCTTTTTTCATACTAAACGCCTCCATTCTCGCAATAGTTTATGCAATGAATTAGGCATCTGTGCAGATTACGTTTGTTCGAGCAAACCAGGTCGCGTATGACCATTAAAGCCTTTCATCGTTGTTGCGGCACACAATGAGTTTAAGATCGCCTCTTCTACTACTTCTGCAGTGGCGGCGAATAGCTTAGACACGTCTTCATGTTGATCATGTAAAAACGAAACCTGCTGAAGAGAAAAAGGTGGATCATGAGGAATTCGATTTGCGGTAGAAAAAGCAATGACGATATCGCCACTTCCATTGGCGGCGAAAGACGCTGTACGTCCTAATCCAAGTGTGCCTCGTTTTGCGACACGTTTTAATTGGCGCGCATCGAGAGGCGCATCGGTAGCAAGAACGATAATAATGGAACCATCTGGAGGTGACGCACCGTCGTTTCCTGAAGCGATGGAAATTTGATTAGCGTGACGACTATATATCCAATCCTCTTTCTTTCCGTAATTCGTTAACACCAGACAGCCAACTGTGTAGGTGGAAACTACGCGGGAACTTGTGCCAATCCCGCCTTTAAAGCCTAAGCATGACATTCCTGTTCCAGCGCCGACCGCACCTTCTTGAGTAGGTTCAGTAGATGCTGTTTCAATCGCTTGAACAGCATCACTCGGTTTTACATGCATACGGCGTATGTCATTTAAGTACCCATCGTTACATTCCGCCGTCACGACGTTTACAGTACCTGTTGTCACACCAATTTGAGGATTTTGCGTTAGGAGGTAGGAAAGGGTTCCTTCGGTTACAGCTGGAACGGAGAACGTGTTTGTTAGCATGATAGGGCTCTCAAGTACACCTAATTCTTCAAGCTGAATGAGCCCTGTTGTTTTGCCAAAACCATTTAATACATAGGACCCTGCCTGTGCTTTTTCTTCAAACAGATTTCGACGATGAGGCAAAATCGCCGTTACGCCGGTTCGAATGTGTTCTCCTTCAATAAGCGTAGAATGACCTACTTGGACGCCTTCTACATCGGTTATGCAGTTATGCTTACTGGTAGTGAATCCTGGGAAAGAAAAGCCTGCTTGTCTCGCTGGAGAATGAAGCATGAAAAACCTCCTTTTCATCTATTTTACAAAAAACAATCAGAACGTAAAGCAAAATAAGAGGATGGATGCTATACTTTTTACTAGTTTACTGGGTAGGAGGAAAAGGAATGAACAACGTTCGATACGGTGGTTTGGAAGCTGGAGGCACAAAAATGATTTGTGTGGTAACAGATGAGGCAGGGGTTTGGTTGGATCGCCTTACGATCCCAACATTAACGCCAGAAGAAACCGTTCCACCTATTGTTGCTTTTTTTAAAAAGAATGGAATTACAAGTCTAGGGATTGGTAGTTTTGGTCCTCTAGACCTAAAAGAAGGCTCCGATACATATGGTTCTTTAGCGAGTACGCCCAAAAAAGGCTGGAAAGGCTATCCATTGTTAGATGCATTTAATGAACTAAATGTTCCGATCGAAATCACGACAGATGTAAACGGTGCGGCATTGGCGGAAGCGACAAAAGGAGCTGCTAAAGGGTTAGATAGCTGTATGTACATAACCGTTGGAACGGGAATTGGCGCTGGAGCAGTTGTAAATGGAAACGTATTAGAGGGATTATCCCATCCTGAAATGGGGCATGTACCAGTCAAACCACATAAGGATGATTCGTTTCAAGGTCACTGTCCGTATCATGGGACATGTGCAGAAGGGATGGCTGCAGGCCCAGCGATTGAAGCGCGTTGGGGGAAAGCCGGCATAGAGTTAGCGGGAGACGATAAGGTATGGCAGCTAGAAGCCTATTATCTTGCTCAAGCGATTGCAGCATATACGTACGTATTATCCCCGAAAAAAGTCATTATCGGTGGTGGAGTCATGAAGCAAAAACAGCTTTATGCCCTCATACGAGAAGAACTTGTCCAACAGCTAAATGGCTATATGGATATAGGAAATCCAGACGACTATGTTGTTCCTCCTGGCCTTCATGAACACGCTGGGATTGAAGGGGCATTGTTACTTGCCCGTCAAGCAGAAAGAAAACGTTAAATCCAAAAGCTATGATGGCTACATCCGTACCCATCATAGCTTTTTTATATGGAGAAGAAGGATTTTGTCGAATGGAACACGTATTTGTTAAAGGAGAGAAGAGGAGGCACAGCGAAAGAAGCGATACATACGATAGATTAGCATAGATAAGGGAGGTCTTTTCGATGTCTTATTCTCACTTTCAAGCTTATCCACATTCTGACCGTGTCTTAGAATTAACAAAAGAACTTGTTCATCAGCCGAGTATTTCTGGAACGACCCAAGAAAATCAAATGGCTGATTTAATTCATTCAATTTTGTTGCGCAACCCTTATTTTCAAAAGCATCCAGATAACGTAAAGCAGATTCCTTTAAAAGGAGATCCTCTAAATCGAATCGCCATTGTAGCGATGCTCGACAAAAACGCTCTATCAAAACGAGCGACGATATTACTTAGTCATTTTGACGTTGTCGGAGTGGATGATTTTGGCCTTTATAAGGAGGAAGCTTTTAAACCGGTTCAATTACAGCAGCGTCTTTTACAAGAGCAAGAAGGATTTTTAGACGAAGATGCTAGGAAAGATTTGCATTCCAATGACTACTTGTTCGGCAGAGGTTCAATGGATATGAAAGCAGGCCTAGCTATGCAGTTATCCATTATGGAAGACATTGCGAACGACGAGCATTCAAAAGAAAATATTTGTCTAGTTGCAGTTCCAGACGAAGAAAAATTGTCGCTTGGTATGTTTGCTGCTGTAGAAGAACTTGAACGCTACCAACAAGCTGGCTGGGAATTTTCCGCATGCATTTGCTCAGAACCGAATTTTTCAGCTTATCCAAACGATTTTAATAAATATATTTATACTGGTTCAACCGGTAAACTGTTACCGTTCATCTATTGTTTAGGAAGAGAGACACATGTCGGTCAACCCCTGGAAGGCATTAATGCTTCAGTTATGGCCGCGCAACTTGCAGTTGAAATGGAATGGTCGGATAGCTTCTCTGATCAACTAGATGGAGAGTCATCCCCTTCTCCAACGTGCTTGCGAATTCGTGATTTAAAAGAAACCTATGATGTTCAGACGCCTAATGAATCCTACTTGTTTTATAACGTACTCACCTTACATTCTAGCCCTGAGGCAGTCATGGAAAAAGTAAAACAGGCCTGTCTCCATGCAAGCGAAGCGATTTACGAACGATTGGTCAATCATCGACTTGCTTTTGGGACAGATGCTCTAGCTGCTGCTGTCCCGCAGCCAAAAGTGTACACGATTACAGAACTTTATGAGCGAGGAATCGAAAAGTACGGCGTTTCTTTTAAACAATCTTATGAAACCATTATCGAAGAAAGCATCGCAGAGAATGATAATTTTACTGATCAAACATTGACTGTCGCAAGAAACTTATCATCCTATTTCTTAGATCTCGCACCCTTTTATTTATTGTTGTTACAGCCACCTTATTACCCGCACGTCAAGCTGGATGAAACGAAAGATGATGCCATCCTCCAGCTAACTAAATCGTTGCAACACATTGGAACCGAATCGTTTCAAGAATCCATTGTATTAAAGACATTTTTCCCTGGATTGTCTGATGTGAGTTACCTCCGCTCTAAAGGTGACGAGCGAGCAGAAACAACGCTAACAACCTTTATGCCACTCTATAATAAGAATTACCTAATCCCTATTCAGGCCATTCAGAAACTCAATGTGCCAACGATTAACGTAGGCCCATTTGGAAAGGATGCGCATAAACGAACAGAGCGATTACAGCTGTCTTATTCAACAAAAGTAGCCCCAGTTTTGTTACGTTATGCGACAAAGCATTTAGCCTAGGCTTGATGGGTTTTGGGTGAGGAATGTTAGACACAATCTAAAAAAATTGCTCTAGCTCAAATGCTCCTTTAAGAACCTAGTCGGTCAAGAGGGCTCTGCTAGAGCTTTTTTTCATTTACCATACCAACTGTCGTTAAGAGAAAGTGTCGTTTTGATGCAAAACAATAAAACAGAAAAATTGTAAATTTTATAGGTAGAGGATGAAATCGTAGTGTACACTAGAAAGAGGGTTTGAAGTGTGAACAAGTAAGGAGTATACATATGAAAACATCATCCTTGGTAACGGCTGGTCTCTTACTCGGAATTTTTATGGCAGCGATTGATAATACCATTGTTGCAACGGCTATGGGCACGATTGTAGGGGACTTGGGAAATTATGATCAGTTTGTCTGGGTCACCGCAGCATACATGGTTGCGATGATGGCAGGTATGCCGATCTATGGCAAATTATCTGACATGTATGGAAGAAAACGGTTCTTTTTATTTGGTTTAATTGTTTTTTTAATTGGCTCTATTTTATGTGGGTTGGCTGATTCTATGAATCAACTTATTGCCTTTCGAGTAATTCAAGGAATTGGTGGAGGCGCATTAATGCCAATCGCATTTACGATTATTTTTGATATTTTCCCACCTGAAAAGAGAGGGAAGATGACAGGGTTAATCGGCGCTGTTTTTGGCGTTTCTAGTGTGTTTGGCCCGTTAATGGGTGCGTTTATTACGGAAACGTTAAGCTGGCATTGGATTTTCTATATTAATGTACCGATCGGTGCAGTTGCATTGTATTTAATTGGTCGTCATTATAAAGAAACGTTGGAAACGAGAAAACAGAGAATTGATTGGCTTGGGGCTTCCACACTTGTTATTGCGGTTGTTTGTTTAATGTTCGCGTTGGAATTAGGCGGAGAAGCTTATGGTTGGTCTTCACCAGAGCTTTTGGCTTTATTTGCCTTAGCGTTGGTCGCTTTCATTGTTTTTGTTTTTGCGGAACGTCGTGCAGAAGAACCAATTATTTCGTTTTGGATGTTCAAAAAGAGGTTGTTTGCGACATCGCAAATCATTGCATTTATTTACGGTGGGACGTTTGTTGTATTAGCCATTTTCATCCCTATCTTTGTGCAAGCCGTTTTTGGAGGATCTGCATCGAGTGCTGGAACGACGTTAATGCCAATGATGATCGGTTCAGTCGTTGGAAGTATGACAGGAGGGATGTTGCAAACAAAGATACCATTTCGGACAATGATGATCTTTTCAGGTGTATGCTTTTTGACCGGAATGATCTTACTCTCGACGATGACACCTGACATTTCGCGTATCATGCTAGGGGTCTATATGTTTTTAGCAGGATTAGGTGTTGGATTTTCCTTTTCATTATTACCGGCAGCTTCGATTAATGATTTGCCAAAGCGTTATCGCGGATCGGCAAATTCAACGAACTCGTTTTTGCGTTCATTCGGAATGACCGTTGGAATTGCAATTTTTGGGACTGTACAAACCATGTCATTTTCAAACCGTATGAATGAAGCATTTGCCGATAGGGTGAACGAAAACTTAATAGCAGATCCACAAGAGTTGTTTACACCAGAAGGTCGGGCACAAATACCAGACGATGTTCTGGCAGTCATTACAACAACGATGTCGGACTCCATCACGTTTATTTTCACCTTGGCAATTATTCCGATAAGCTTAGCTCTGCTAACATCCTTTTTTATGGGCGGAGAAAAAGTAGAAACGAGCGAGGACTTAAAGATGAAAGGGTCACCTGAATAAATGAGAACCTGTAGCTAAGGCTGCAGGTTTTTTTATGAAAATTAACAGAGACAGCTATTAAAAATTGGCGGAACTTGTCGATATGTATAATGTACGTTAGATAGAGAGAGGAGAACTGCGCTTGAGTAGTATTATTGTTAAAAATGCAGCGAAATACTTGCCAGAATCTATAAAAAACCGTGAAGACATGCGCACCCATTTTGCGGCTGTTGGTGCACAAGTTGATTCACTTTTTGATATAGGCGGGAGAGAAAATCATCCATATATTAGCGATTATCGACAAGAGACGTCGGTTACGATGGCAACAAAGGCATGCCAAGCTGTTTTAGATAAAGAGGGACTTTCGTTAGCAGATATACACGGTTTGTTTTTTGTATCGGATGCACCTGAGTATACGGTTCCTTCGAATGCAATTACTATTGTAAATGCGCTTGGAGAGGGCAACGATGGAGCTGTAAAATTTGTGATGGATTTAAATCAAAATTGTACAGGGTTATTGTCTTCTTTTGATATGGTAAGTGCGTATATGAAGACGCGCAATGACTTAAAGCGATGTCTACTTGTTAGTGTATTTAACTCCACCCATGTGTCGCATCAAGACGATCCGGTTACATTTGGCTTTTTAACGGATGGTTCAAGTGCGCTTCTTCTAGAAAAGACCGAACAAGATGGAAAAGGAATAGTCGATTCTGATACGTTAATTGGTTCTGATGGTTGGGAATTAATGAGTTTTCCTGCCGCTGGGTACTCGAAAGTATTTAAAGAAGAAACGACATTAAGAGAGCGGACGCTACGGTGGGAAGTTGGTCCAGCTGGCTGGATTCCCGATAAATATATGGAAGTCCTGCCACAATTATTGGAACGGAATGGCTTAACAGAGAAAGACATTGACTACTTTATTTGCTCGCAATTTCACGAAGGTTTAGTGAAAAAAACATGTGAATTAATGGAGTCGTCGATGGATAAATGGTTGTTTGTCAGCCGTGACTACGGATATGCAGGGAATGCTTCACCAGGTTTTGCTTTTGAATCAGGTTTAGAGTCAGGTAAATTCACAGAGGGAAAAACGATTGTTTGGTTTTCATTCGGCGCAGGCTATACGCTGTCGGCATTATTATATAAATTTTAAAAAAAGGACTGATGTTTGATGTATTCAATGAATCTCGACAAAAACAAAAAACGCTTCACAATTGTTGTGAGTGGATTTATTACCGAAGAGGAAGCGGAAGCATATACAAACGACTATGTTAAGCATGCTTCTTCTATTAATTGTGCGGAATATACGCTCGTATTAGATGGTAGCGACATTATTGCTTCTAAACAGAGCATGCTAGATGGACTTAAAGCGCTTATTCAATCTTATATTGACCATGGCTACAAAGAAATTTTATTCGTTCAAGCAAAATCACCTTCAGCTCGAGCGCAGTTGCGTCGAATCGATGTACTCATGAACAATGTTCGTTTAATCGAAGTAAACGAAGTATGAGGTGAGGAAGAGGCCTATTACCCAGGCCTCTTTTCTTATCGGTTATTTCTTTCACAATACCTCCAAAAGCGATTGAATCCTTCTAATCCCTCTTTAGAATCTTTGAAAACACCAGCATGATGCAGAACTGCCATAAAAATATGCCCAACTTCTTTTTTTAGTTCATCACCAATATTATCTTTTGTCAGCTTTTGCCCTAATCGTCTTTTCAGTTCGATTGCCCAATGACAATGCTTTTCCGTATAAGGAGACTGAGAGAGTGAAGTTTCTGCATGTTCATTTAGTAGAACAGATGCAATTTCTTCTAACTCCTTTTTTAACCGACCTGGCAAAATGGCTAGCCCCATGACTTCAATAAGACCAATGTTTTCTTTTTTAATCGCATGAGCTTCTTGGTGAGGATGAAACAAACCGAGAGGGTGCTCAACTGTTGTTCGATTGTTACGTAGAACTAAGTCTAGTTCGTAATGATTGTTGTTCATACGGAGCACAGGTGTAATGGTGTTATGAGACTCATTTTCCGTAAAAGCAATTAGATCAAGCGAGTGATCAGAATAAGATCGCCAGTTTTTTAAAATGAGAGAGGAAGCCGCAATTAAGTCGCTTCGATTCGCTCCCGTTAAACGAATTACTGACATAGGCCACTTTAAAATGCCTGCTTCAACCGTAGGAAACCCTATGTTTGAGAGCTTTTGTTTAAGCGGAGCATGAGCCATTGGAAATGAATGCATCCCGCCTTGATAATGGTCGTGTTCAAGAATAGAGCCGCCAACAATAGGTAAATCTGCATTCGATCCAATAAAATAATGTGGGTATTGATCAATGAAATCGAATAATCGTTCAAATGTCGTGTCGTTTATTTTCATTGGTGTTTGTTCGCCGGAAAAAATGATCGCATGCTCGTTGTAGTAGACATATGGAGAAAACTGAAAATACCACTCTTCACCAGCTAATGTAACAGGAATATAGCGTAAATTGTGTCTGGCAGGATGGTTAAGTGAGCCTTTGAAACCTATATTTTCTTTAGCAAGAGGCCCGTTTGGGTAGCGTTTTGGTTGTAACTGCTTTCGTGCCTCCGCAAGTGCTGTTGGATCTTTTTCGGGTTTTGACAAATTGATCGTTATGTCTAATGGTCCGTAAGCTGTGTCGACATGCCAACTTTCATTTAATTGAATCCGATCCATTCGAATGTAATTGGCATGTTTGTTGAACTCGTAAAAGGATTTAGTCGCTGTTTCAGGACCATATTTGTTTTCTTTGTGTCTAAACCAAATCGTCACGTCACTTGGCCGAGGAAGAAGAAGATTCATAATCGCTGTGTCGAATAAATCACGATGTGTGACCGTATTATGAGAGATCAAGCCTCGAGAAAACGCCCAGTCAAGTAAAGGGGACAAAATGTTTTCAAGCTGTTCTTCTTCCGTGACGTGAACTTCTTCAGGATAATCGAGTTGTAAAAATTCAAGAAGGCGGTTATGAAGATAGCGTTTATCTTCTGGTAAGAATAAGTTCTTTCTTAGACCGTAAAGCAATAACTGTTCGATATAAATATGAACCATTTATAGCCCTCCTTCATAAATTTTTTTGACCCCGTCTCCAGCTAAGCTTGTATAAAAATCTGGTTGGATCTTTGTATGCTGATGATACTGCTTCGCCACATTTTCTTTAAATTGGCCAATATAACTTTGATGAACAAGACTTACAGTGCACCCTCCAAATCCTGCACCAGTCATTCGAGTGCCAATACAGCCACTTTGATCTTTTTGGATAGCGTAAAGGAGGTCAAGTTCATTTCCAGTAACGTCATAATCTGTAGCAAGCGAGTCATGTGATTCACACATAAAATGACCAAATTTATGAATATCGTGCGCTTTTAAGTGTTTGACAGCTAGTTGAACGCGATGATTTTCAGTGACAATATGATTGATTCGTTTTTCTAAGACGGGATTCTGGATGGTCGCTTTCGCAATTTGCCATTCTTCAACGGTTAAATCGCTTAAAGATTCCAATTGATACCCCGCTTCCTGTAAGATTGCTACCCCTTGTTCACACTCTGCGCGACGCTCATTATACTTTGAATCTGCTAAGCCACGCTTTTTATTTGAGTTTGTTAGCACCAATGCATACTCACCCAGTTCAAGCGGCACAAGCTCGTGGTGAAGGGTTTTCGTATCAATAAAGAGCGCATGTGCTTCTTTCCCAAGGCCCACAGCATATTGATCCATAATGCCACTATTTACCCCGATATAATGATTTTCAACACGTTGACAAAGTTGAGCAAGCGTCGTTCGATTCAAATTTGATCGAAGGGCATCATTTAGGAAATAAGCGGTCACCATTTCGATGGAAGCTGAGGACGATAACCCTGCTCCGTTTGGTAAATCCCCGAAAAAATAAAGGTTCATACCTGGAAGCCGGTAGCCGAGCTGCTGAAATTCACGAAGCACTCCTTTTGGATAATTGCTCCAATCGTCTTTTTCAGAGTAAGTAAGGTTATCAATTGAATACTGATAGGTCGTTTGAAAATTAGCGCTCTGCATGTTAATCGTCTCATCGTTTCTAAAATTTACTGCTAAGTAGGTACCCATCTCTAATGCTGCAGGAAATACATAGCCACTGTTATAATCTGTATGTTCACCAATAAGGTTAACACGCCCTGGAGAAAAATAAATTCGTTGAGGGTCTTCATTTGCAAATGAGTTAAAGGCTTGTTTTAATGAGTCAATAATTGTCATGTAATCACACTCCTACCTCTAATGTTACCGTTTTCTAAATGAAAAGATATAGAAAAAATTGCGATTTTCTCACCTATAATTGTGGAGATGGTTCGTAACCGTTTTCTTTTAATTGTAAGAAAGCTTTGACTTATAGATAGAAATCATGTATATTACGGAATGGGCGAACGATTAAACGTCCTTTGTGTTTTAATATTCGTTTTTAGGGGTGTCTTAGATGGAAAATGTATTTGATTACGAAGATATTCAATTAATTCCTGCAAAGTGCGTAGTGAATAGTAGAGCAGAATGTGACACGAGTGTTGAATTAGGAGGACGCACATTTAAGTTACCAGTAGTTCCTGCAAATATGCAAACCATTATAGATGAAAAGATTGCACTTTATTTAGCAGAAAACGGATATTTTTATGTCATGCATCGATTCCAACCGGAAAAACGCTATGCTTTTATACAAGATATGCACGCGAAAGATCTTTTTGCTTCAATTAGTGTAGGTGTAAAAGAAGAGGAATATCGCTTTGTTGAGCAACTAGCAGCAGATGGTGTCATTCCTGATTATATTACAATTGATATTGCTCACGGACACTCTAATGCCGTGATTGAAATGATTCAACATATAAAAAAGCAATTGCCTACTAGCTTTGTCATAGCAGGGAATGTGGGTACACCAGAAGCTGTTAGAGAGCTGGAGAATGCTGGTGCTGATGCAACAAAAGTAGGAATTGGACCTGGGAAAGTCTGTATCACAAAAATAAAAACAGGTTTTGGAACAGGTGGGTGGCAACTAGCGGCGCTTCGCTGGTGTGCAAAAGCCGCAAGTAAACCCATTATTGCAGATGGTGGTATACGAACCAATGGCGATATAGCAAAATCCGTTCGTTTTGGTGCGACGATGGTGATGATTGGCTCCCTTTTTGCAGGTCATGAAGAATCGCCAGGCGAAACAACAGAAAGAAACGGCAAATTAGTAAAAGAATATTTTGGTTCGGCTTCTGAATTTCAAAAAGGTGAAAAGAAGAATGTGGAAGGTAAGAAGATGTTTGTTGAACATAAAGGTTCCTTGACCGATACATTAGAAGAAATGGAGCAAGACTTACAATCATCCATTTCATATGCTGGTGGGTCAAAACTTGAATCAATTCGTAATGTTGATTACGTGGTTGTGAAGAACTCGATTTTTAATGGCGATAAAGTCTATTAATTTGAATCAAAAAAGCTTTATGAGTAGATTGCTCATAAAGCTTTTTTTGTAAAAAATGCTTTTAGACATACTGATCTATTATAAAAACCAATCCCAGCCTTGTCTTGGACGTCTTGTTCGTTGTTGATCGTGACATGCTACATTCTCAACTTCTTGATCTTCTTCAATAATAACTTTCTCAGGGTAATGATGGACGTGACGGTAGATTTTTTTTCGTTTTACAACGGTTTCGATCGGGTGAACTTCCGGAATGATGACAACTTCTACTTCTTCGACGACTCTTTTTTTAGGAGCGTGTATGATTGGGTCCGTTTCAGTAATATGAATGTTATCCTTCTTTTTCCCACATTTAGAGCAACGATGTTCCATAAGATTCACCTCCTTAATAAAGCTCTTATTTATAAGCTATGTATTCGATTCTTATTGGACTCGTTATATGCCCTGGAAGGTGAAGAAAAGGCGGTTATACATAAAAAAAGAGAAGCGGGTTAAACCGCTTCTCGTATCGTTAATCTCGAACGCCTGCCCCTTCTTCTGAGTGGGCGAGTCGGCTTGATGCAGCTGCAGCAATTGCGCCGACAATGTCATCAAGAAATGTGTGGCATTTTTCTTGATTATGATCATTTAGTTTTGCGAGTATACCGGGCTTAATTTTATCCACATAGCCAAAATTTGTTAACCCGATCGATCCATAAACATTGACAATGGACAAGGCGATAATCTCGTCAATTCCGTATAAGCCTTCATCAGATTCTATAATCTCTTGTATAGGAGATGAAAGTTTTTTTTGCTCTGCTAATCGATCAAGCTCAATACCTGTTAATAAAGCGTTTTGAACTTCACGTTTAGCGAGTACTTTCATGACATGGTTTCTGCACATCTCTTTCGTTAAATTAGGGACGTAAGGTGTCTGTAAATCATAGACAAGGTCCATAATATCCTCAATTGTCACTCCACGATCCTCTAGATTCTCAATTGCTAAGTCAATTGTTATGTTGTGAATCATTGTAAGTACCCCTCTCTGTTTTTAACCATCTATTTCTTACTATACCCTTTTTTACGCTGTGGAAATAACCATTCACTCGAGATAATTTGGATGCCAGAACCTTTTGTAGGTAATATCCTTCTGACAGCACGGCAAGCCATTGATTCGTAATCTTCTATATAACGGCTAAATGTTAACGGAGGGACGAGTATCTCAATCGTTGCCGTTGCTGCTACTTCATTGTAATGGTTTCGCCAGTATTTAAAATTCTCGAACTGCAAGACCTTAACCGAGTCTGTTATGGTTTTTTTATATTGTTGCTCAAATAATTGTCTTGTTTGTGGCAGATCGAGGTTTTTGTCACCAACATGAATGTATAAAGTTGTTTTGCATCTTGCCTTACAAACGTACATCAATGACCTCCATCTCATCTTGTACGGCAAGTATACAAGAAAAGGGTGGTCTTGAAAATAATTGGATAAATAACGAATGTTTTTCGGTTATGCCGTTTTAATGTTCGTATTTTATATTGACAACTGGCTTCACTATTGCTAAACTAATTTCGTACTAAATCGTATAGCATTTCGATCGTATATC